>CAKPCF010000006.1 GCA_934141445.1 uncultured Clostridia bacterium
AAATTTATTTTAACACTAATTTGATGGTATCTTATTTTTTATTTTATAATCCCGAAATTATTTTACACTAACTGAAAAAATTTTATGAATAAATTTAAATTTAAAAATATAAGTAGATTATGGAAGTATAGCAAAATGTACTATTCCATGTTCTTTTTTATTTGCTTTAAGTATTAAACTTAAAGCTTTTTTTATTTATAAATAAATATTCTGTATTAAATTTATATAAACTTTTATTTGACAATTACAAAATCAAATTATATTGAAAAAAAATAATAAAAATAGTATAATTCAGTTGCATAATAAAGCGAATTTTATATTAACAGAAGGAGAATATATATGATAATTGTAACTGAAAATGATTTAAATAAAGCATGGAAAACATCTCTAAAAAAATTATACTTAGAAGGAAATAAACCTCAAGATGAAAGATTCTTTAAAATAGATACATTAGTAATAGAATTAAAATCTCCTAAAATTACTAAACCTGATAAATTGTTTCCAATTAACGAAAAAGATATAAATATTATAAACAATTTTATTATATCTGGAGAAAATGAAGAGCAGGTATGTCATGAATGGACAAAACTTTACTATCATAGATTATTTGATGGCCCTAATTCTCAAATTGAATATATAATAAATAGAATACAAAAAGATAGAGTAGGAATTGCTTGTAATTGGATAAAAGATGATCAAAATTCAAAAATAAAACCTTGTATGTTAAGTATTACAGCAAGCAATGAAAATGGAAAGCTTAATTTTCAATTACATGCTAGAGCTTGCAATATATATAATAAATTACTTATGAATCTTCAAGAATTTGTTACTGTGCAACAGTATATAGCAACACAATTGAATTTAACTCTTGGAAAATTTACAATGTTCATAGACTATGCTCAAATTTCTAAAGAAGATGTTATAAATATAGAAAATATATTGCAATTGCTTTAAATTTTATATAATACCAAAAATGGAGCACTCTTCCTTGAGTCCTCCATTCTTGGTTTGCTCTGCACCATACAGCTGACTGCTGTGCATTGCAACTACAAAATTCAATTGCTTTTTTGCTTTAGCTTATTTTTCTGTTAACTGATAACATTTCAGAAATCAAAAACTGTCTTTCCAATGATATTGAACATTTCAGGTAATTCAGAATCCTTGGGTAAAAATACAATATGAGAATCTTTCTCTCCGGCTTTGATAACTTCCAATGCACATCCGTCAAACCCAATATTTGCATTCTTTATGCACTGTTTCTCTCCCCAAGTTAAACTATCTGGTAAAATCTTGTGAACAAATTTTCCTTTCTTAGTCTGTTCAATTGTATCTTCTGATATATCAATCGAAAACGGTAAAACTTTCTGTTCGTTTCTAAAAACCCACAGATGATAAATATTTACTTCATCAATCAATTGGCTTTCAGCTGGGTACATTTCAATAGCATAATATTCTCCTTTAAAAAAAGTTTTTAGCATCCATCTTTTTTCTTCAAGAGAAATAATTTCTCCCAAACAAATTTGAATTGGAAGCTTTTTCTTATAAAACGATACGTATACCACCTCTCCAAGTTCAGGAAATTCAAACTTTGTCAAGTTTATCCGGTATTCAAACCCTAATTGCTTCGAATATGTATATAACGAATCTATTACACACATCGAACCTAACTTAAACCACGGTATAGTTTGCTTCATATAGTCAAATTTTATACTCCTGTTCCAACCATTCCTTTCAATCTCCAGAAACTTTTCTGTATTCTGCTTTACTTTTTCTTTGTTATCCCGCTTTTTCATATAAATAAGCCCCTTTCTAAGTTTGATAACAAGCCTATTTTATCATTTTCTCATCGCTTTGTCAAATTTATGTAAACTTTTATTTACATTTTATGTTAATTGTTATATAATATAAATGTAAGTTTTTAAACTTATCTTTCCCTTTTTTCCTAATTAGTAAGGGTAACCTTGCGATTAGTTTATATATAGTCCGTTTATACACCTGTTTTATTTTTAGGAAGGTTTTTGCTATGGCTAAAGATGACATCAAATATTTGATTACTACCACGTTGTACGCTAACATTTTGGTGTTCTTTTGTTCACTACAAAGTTTAGCATTCCCTGTAAGCTTGTCTCCGGAATCATGGGCAAATAATTTTGAAGTAAAATTTGCTCTTCCTGTTGAAAAACTACCGTTTTTACTGATTTTGGGATTTGTTGCTGCTATACTCAACCTTAAGTTCTGCAACAACATTCTCCCGAAAATTTGGAAAGGCAACTTAATGCGAAACATTTGTAAAGTAATTTACTTTACAATTGGTTTTAGCTTATTGGCTACTGTGTACCTATATATTTTAGGAGCTGAATTCCATATGTACATCCTGTTAAATGGATTTGAGTGTGGAATGCTTGTTTCCATGGTAGTTACGATGGTTAAAATTGCATACTTTCCACCGGAAGCAGTAGAAGACTAATCGCAATCAAAAGTAAAAAGATTTCTTTTTCTTCCCCCAAAAGATACACTTCGTATCTACTGGGGTCTTTTTTATTTATAAATTTATTTTATTTACAAAATGGTATTTTAGTTTCAAGAAAATAACTTGTCCTTTTAATTTACAAAATTTTTAATATATTAAAAGCCACAGCAATGCTATGACTTTCGTATATTAGCTTCTAGAAACTTTAACGTCTCTCTACTCATACATCTATATTCATATAGATATTTTGAAGTTTAGCTTAAATTGAGAATGAATTAAAATTTATTATTGACATAACCAAGATTGAGAATGATAAAACTATAGATATAAAACTAAAAAAACGATATACCTAAATTTATTATGCATCTTTTTTCCACTTTTTTCAATATTAAAAAAAGCAGAATATATCACTATATTTCTGCTTTATAAATTCTTTTGTCAAAATATAATTTATATTGAATTATATTTTCTAATATTCGACATTATTCATTTTATTATTTGTAAAATCTATATCTAGTAAACTGTTAATCCTTTTATTAAAGTATTACTCTCTAATCTCTATAAAAAGCTTCATATGCTTGATATGCTTGATAAATATCATATTTGCTTGTTATTTCATAAGGTGAATGCATTGCCATTACTGGTACACCACAATCTAGTACATCCATACCTCTATTAGCAAAAGTAAGTGCTATTGTACCTCCACCACCTTTGTCAACTTTTCCAAGTTCTGCTGATTGATACTGAGCTTTTGCATTATCAAATGTTTTTCTAACCTTTGCAATAAATTCTGCTGAAGCTTCTGAGCCACCTGATTTTCCTCTAGCTCCACCATATTTAGAAATGCAAATTCCTTTTCCAAATTCAGCACTATTTCTCTTTTCAAAAACATCTGAGAAATTAGGATCATAAGCAGCTGTAACATCTGCTGATAAAACTTCTGAATTTGAAAATACTTTTTCAAGCATATTTAATTTATTTTGATTTGTTCTTTCTAAAAGTTCAACAATAAACTTTTCAAAGATTCTTGTTTCCATTCCTGTATTTCCGATAAATCCAACTTCTTCTCTATCTGTTAATACACAAATTGCTGTTCTTTCTGGATTATTTATATTTAATAATCCTCTTAAAGCTGTATAACAACAAACTTTATCATCTTGACCATAAGCAGCAACCATACTTCCATCAAATCCAATACTTCTTGCTTTAAAAGCTGGTACAAATTCTATATCAGAACTTGTAAAATCAATCTCTGTAATTCCATATTTTTGATTTAATATATTTAATATATTTAGTTTTATTTTTTCAGATACCTTTTCTGCTGTATTACCTGTTTCATAAGGTATTGTGCCAACCAACACATTCAATTCTTCACCTGAAATGCCATCTTTCAATTTTCTCTCATTTTGTGCTTGTGATAAATGAGGTGGTAAATCAGATATTACAAAAGCAGACTCTGCATTATCTTCACCCCATACAGCTTTAATTTTTTCTCCATCTTCTTTTACAAATAAAGCATGCATGCTAAGTGGAATTGTCGCCCATTGATATTTTCTAATTCCACCATAATAATGTGTTTTAAACATAGAAAATCCTGAATTTTCACATAATGGATTTTGTTTTAAATCTATTCTTGGAGAATCAGCATGTGCTGCAACAATTTTCAAACCATTTTCTAAAGGTTCTTTTCCAATAACAGCTGCAAATATATTTCTATCTCTATTTTCAAAATATACTTTATCTCCAAAATGTAATTCAGAACAATCATATATATTTTTGAAACCATTTTTCTTCAAAATTTCTTTTGAAATCTCAACTATTTCTTTTTCAGTTTTTCCATTATTTAAGTAATACATATATTCATTTGAAAACTTAAAAATTTCTTTCTTTTCCTCTTCTGATTTTCCTTCCCAACCATTTTTCTTATTTAAAAATAACTTTTCTTTTAAGCTCTCTGCACTTTCCATATATTTCCTCCTATCTTTTGTTAATATATCAAATATAAAAATATTTTATACAATATCTAAAATAACACTAGTTTTTTTGACTTTTCTAATTGATGTTTTATATGCTTTTTGTAAGTTTTCAACACCATTTTCAGCAGATTCGGCTGTTGAAGCATGAATGTATGCTAAAACATCACCAACATTTACTTCATCACCAATTTTCTTAACCAAAGTAATACCAACAGTATTATCAATTTTGTCTTCTTTTGTTTTTCTACCAGCACCTAAATCTAGGCAAACTTGCCCAACAATTTTAGCATCTAGTTTTTCAATATAGCCTTCTTCATTAGAAATTAAAGGAGTAATAAATTTTGCCTTTTCAAATTTTTCTGGTTCTTCAACATAAGATACATCTCCACCTTGCTTTTTAACAAGCTCTTTAAATTTTTCAAAAGCTTTACCACTTTCTATTACTTCTAATATTTTTTCTTTATTTTCTGCAATATTTTCGCCTTTCTTAGCTGCTTTAATCATATATGCTCCAAGTGTTAATATAACTTCTTTTACATCAGCAGGCATATCTCCTTTTAAAGCTTTTATAGCTTCTACCACTTCTAATGAATTTCCAACTGTATATCCCAAAGGTTCTTCCATTGAAGTTATTATACATTTTGTATCTCTTTTTGCCCAAGCTCCAATCAAGTTCATCATTTTAGCTAAATTTTTAGCTTCAGCCTTTGTTTTCATAAATGCTCCAGAACCGCAAGTAACATCTAATACAATATGATTAGCTCCAGAAGCAATTTTTTTACTCATAATGCTTGAAGCAATTAGTGGCATGCTTTTAGCACAACTAATTGTATCTCTTAGTGCGTATATTTTCTTATCAGCTGGTGCTAAATTCAATGTTTGAGTTATTAAGCTTATTCCTATATCTTTTACATTTTCTTTAAATTCTTCTATTGATAAATTTACTTTATAACCTGGAATTGACTCTAATTTATCTGCTGTTCCACCTGTTATTCCCAAACCTCTTCCAGACATTTTAGCAACCGGAATATCTAAAGAAGCTATAATTGGTGCTAATATTAAAGTTATCTTATCACCAATTCCTCCTGTACTATGTTTATCTACTATATTATCTGAAATATCACTCAAATCCAAAATTTCTCCTGAATTTGCCATAGCAATTGTTAGGTTTAATATTTCATCCGAAGTCATACCATTTATACAAATAGCCATTATTAGAGCTGCTGCCTGATAATCCGGAATTTTTCCATTTGTGTAATTTTCAACAAAAAACTCTATTTCTTCTTTTGAAAGTTCTTTTTCATCTTTCTTTTTATCTAGTATTTCTAAAATATCCATTTTTATTTTATTCCTTTCTTTTAAGCACAACAGATTTTATAATTTTAAATCATTCTTTATAATATCTCTAAAACTCTTGATTTTACATTTAGCTTTCTATTAGTAACTACAAAAGCTTCTTGCAAATTTTTAGTTGCACCTAAAACCTTACTTTCATCATCTGTATGAATATATGCAACAATTTCTCCACTACTTACTTTATCACCAATTTTCTTTTTTAGTACAATTCCGGCTTTTCTATTTATCTCTTCTTGATTTTTCATTCTTCCAGCACCTAAATAAATAGCAATACTTCCTACCATGTCTGCATCAATACTTTCAACTGTTCCACTTTCAGTTGAATAAACTGGCATAATGCATTTAGCTTCTGGAAATCTTTCAGGATGTTCTACATATTCTAAACTACCATACTGTGCTACAATCATTTCCTTAAACTTTTCGTAAGCTTTTCCACTTTTTATTGTTTCTCGAATTAACATTGCATTCTGGTCTAAATTTTTATTATTTGTTGCCAAAGAAAGCATAACACTTCCTAAAGCAATAACAACCTCTCCAACATCTTGTGGCATACTTCCTCTCAATGAAGCAATTGTTTCTTTCATCTCTAAATTATGTCCAATTGAATATCCCAAAGGTTCATCCATTGAAGTAATTACACATCCAACTTCTTTTCCTAAAGACTTACCAAGCCTATTTAGTAATTTTGCTAACCTTTTAGCCTCTTCTCTTGTTTTTATATAAGTACCTCTACCACAAGTTATATCAAATACAAATTTATTTCCACCAGTAGCCAGTTTTAAACTCATTAAACTAGCTGCAATTAGTGGTAAACTATTCGAACATCCAATTTGATTTCTAAGTTTATACATTTTATTTTCAACTGGTGCTAAATTAAAATTCTGTTCAATAATACTTACACCAACTTTTTTTATATTCTCTTTAAACTCATCAAGAGTTATATCTGGATCAAATCCTGGAATTGATTCTAATTTATCTATCGTTCCACCTGATATTCCATATCCTCTACTTGATACTTTTGCAACTGGAATTCCTAAAGCAGCAATTACTGGCATTAAAATAATAGTAACTTTATCTCCAATTCCTCCTGTACTATGTTTATCTACTATATTATCTGCAATTTCACTTAAATCTATTACTGTTCCTGATTCTGCCATTGCTTTTACTAATTCAAGTATTTCGGTTTCTGTCAATCCATTTATATAAATATAACTCATTAAGGCTGCTGCTTGAGCATCAGTAATCTCATCTTTTCCATATTTTCCAACAAAATATCTTATTTCATCTCTATTTAATTCTTTCTTTTCTCTTTTCTTTTGAATAATACTTTTTATATCCATTAGCAATTTTGAACTAAATTATAGTTCTTTATTCTCCTTTCTTTTGTATATTATGTAAAAATAATCCACTCTCTTTTGCAATTTATATAAAATTCTTTATAAAACTTCTTCTATGTAACATACATGGTCCATATTCTTTAAGAGCTTGTATATGTGCTGCTGTTCCATATCCTTTATGTTTAGCAAATCCATATTCAGGGAATACTTTATCCCATTCAAGCATCATTCTGTCCCTTGTAACTTTTGCAATAATTGAAGCAGCTGCAATGGAATATTCTTTTGCATCACCCTTTATTATTGATTTATAAGGAATTCCATGTGTTTCTATATGTGTTAAAGCATCAATTAAAATTAAATCTGGTTTAACTTCTAATCCTTCTATTGCTTTTTTTACACCTAGTTTTGTAGCATTTAAAATATTTATTTCATCAATTGTTTTCTGGTCTACAATTCCAACACTATAACTAACAGCCTGTGAAATTATTTCTTCAAAAACCTTTTCTCTCTTCTTTTCTGATACTTTTTTAGAATCATTAACACCTTCAATTAAAGAATCTACTGGTAATATAACAGCACCAACTACTACTGGTCCTGCCAAAGGTCCTCTACCTGCTTCATCTATTCCACATATATATTTAACATTTTCATTGTACAAACTTAGTTCTTCTTTTTTTAAATTATTTAGTCTCTCTAATTCTTTTTCTTTCATTTTAATGTCATTCCTTTCAAGTTCACTACTGCAATTTAATAATAGTTTAATTGCTATATGCTTTCATTTCAGTTAATGAGTATATTGTATTTGAATTTTTTCCTTTAAATCCTTTTGAATACACAATTTCTCCACTTTTGTAATTTACATAATAATATTCCCCACTATCTAACATTTCTGGACTAAAGCCATTATTTGAAAGAATAGTTTTGTCCCATTTATACCAATACTCATTATTCGATTCATCAGATGAAACACCATATTTGTCCATATCTGAAATATTAACTTTATATCCTATATTATCATCTCCATTTCCTAGTCCATTAGCAGATTGTGATTCATCATTTTCAAATTCATATTTTTCGTAAATAGTTTCTGCTTTTGCTTTAATCATTGACATATCAGTTATATAAGTTTTTACTTTTGAATCATACATAAGGTCTGTAGTTGTTGATATTGTAACGCTTGCTAATATTCCAAGAACTATTATAGTAACTACCAAAACAGATAGTGTAACACCTTTTTGATTTTTTAACATTTTTCCTCCGAATTTTAAGTTTATTTTAATTTTTCATTTGTATTATATCCATAGAGAGAAAATTTTTCAATACAAATAGAAAATTTTTCAATATAAATATATTGCTTGTTTAATTCATTAGAGATAAGATATAATATAAATTAGGAGGTAGGAAAAATGGATAACGATAATGAATTTAATTACAATAATAGTAATGAAGAAAATCATTTTAAAGCTCCAAAAGAACACAAAAAATCTAGTAAAGGATTTGGAAAAACAATAGTATTTCCATTTATTTCAGGAGTTGTAGGAGCTTCAATTGTTGTAGGAACATGCTTTGGAGTCCCTAGTATAAAAAATAAACTAGTCGGACCAAGAACAACTTTTTCAACACAAACAAGTGCATCAACTTCAATTGATGCTGTTAATTTAGCAAACTTTTCAGATACTGCTATTGGTGTAGCACAAAAAGTTCTACCATCAATAGTTGGTATTACAGTAAATTATAATGTAAGTTCTGTTTTCGGAAGCAGTACAGCTCAAGCAACTGGTTCTGGAATAATAATAAGTGAAGATGGATATATTGTAACAAACAATCACGTAATTTCTAGTGAATCTTCTTCATCTTCTTACTACGAAATAACTCAAGCAACAGGTATTACAGTAAATTTATACAATGATTCAACAGAATATAAAGCAACTGTTGTAGGTACAGATTCTTATACTGATTTAGCTGTTTTAAAAATTGAAGCAACTGGTTTAACCGCTGCAACACTTGGAAATTCAGACAATGTTCAAGTTGGTGAATTTGCAATGGCAATAGGAAATCCACTTGGAATGCAAAGTTCTGTTACATCTGGAATTGTTAGTGCTGTAAATCGTGAAGTTACTTCTTCTGATGGAACAACATATACTGCAATACAAACAGATGCTGCCATAAATTCAGGTAATAGTGGTGGTGCTTTAGTAAATTCTAAAGGTGAAGTAATTGGAATCAATACATTAAAACTTTCTGGTACAGGCATTGAAGGAATTGGTTTTGCTATTCCTATAAATTCTACAACAAAAGTAATTTCACAATTGATTGAATATAAAGAAGTAAAACGTCCTTACATTGGTATAAGTGGTTCTGCTGTTACAGAAGAAACTTCAAAACGTTATAATGTTCCAGTTGGTGTATATGTTGAAAGTGTTGATGAAAATGGTTCAGCTTCAAAAGCAGGTATCAAACAAGGCGATATTATAACAAAAATTGAAGGCACAGAAGTTAAAACAGTTCAAGAATTAAATAAAATAAAAAATAATTATAATATTGGTGATGAAGTTACTTTAACAGTATATTCAAATAACGAATATAAAGATATTAAAGTTAAATTACAAGAACAAACAGTAACAGAAGCAACAACAAATAGTAATGCCAAAGTAGAACAAAACAGCAATACATCAAAAGGAAATAGTAGTCAAGTACCAAATACACCTTTTAGTTCAGACAGTAATGATTCTTTATTTAAATATTTCTTTGGTAATTAGATTTTCCCCTTGTTAATATAAATAAAAACACTAGCTCAAAGCTAGTGTTTTCTTATATTTTTAAACTTCTTTTTCCATCAATCAAATTTTCTGATGTTGTTTTATAAACTGTTTTCTTTCTGTTTAAGAATGCATATACAAATGCCGTAATTGGTATTGTGTAAACAACTCCCATACTGCCTGCAATTGCTGAAATAATTTCTTCTGCTATTACATCTTTATTTAAAATTTCAGATAAAGGCATATTACAAGCCATAAATAATAGAATTAGTTTTAATGCACCACCAACATAAGCTAGTATTAAGGTATTAGTCATAGTTCCAATAACATCTCTACCAATATTCATTCCGCTTTTAAATAGTTCTTTCCAAGATATATCTTTAGTTTTATTTTTTATTTCATCTAAACTTGAAGCTATACTCATTCCAACATCCATACAAGCTCCTAAAGCAGAAATAACAATTCCAGCAAAAATTAAATCTCTAAAATTAAATGAAACGGTTTGCATGTTCATACTTAATTGAATCGCATCTTCACAAGCACCTGAAAGCTCAGCTAAATGACTAAAAATTGTTGCCATAATACCAGATGAAATTATACCACCTAAAGTTCCAATAGCAGCTGTAATTATTTTTTTGTTTATTCCACCAATTATAATAAATGTTGCAATAATTATTACTGCACAAGTAACAATTGACATTAGTATAGCATTATATCCAGCAAAAATTGATTTTATTAAAATAAACCAAACAGCAAGTATTGTTATAAGTAATCCTACTATTGCTTTTATTCCCTTTTTTCCACCTACTAAAACTATACTAAATAAAAATACTATTGCCATTAAATATATGTAATTTTCTCTAACTATTCCCTCAACAGTTGGTGTAATATTTCCTTGTTCATCTATTACAAGTTGGACAGATACTGTATCACCCTTCTTTAGTTCGTAAGCTAATATTTTACCTTCAATATCATAAGAAAGTATAAACTCTGTTGAAAATTCTTTTGCATTATATTCTTTATCTAATATTTCAATTTTAACAGGTTGAACCGTATCAACAATATTTCCAGAAACTCTTTGAGTAATTTCTCCAGTTTCAAGAACTTTCGCTTTTACAATAACTGTTTTAGCCTCAGATTGATTATTTGCTGAATTTTCTTGACTACTCGAAGCTTGATTTTCTTGAGAAGCCTCTTCTGTGCTTTCTGTTTGTGCCGTTTCAGCTTGTTCCTCATCTGCATAAGCAAAATTCATTAAGCAACTTATCATTAGTACAAATGTTAGTCCGACAGTTATTACTCTCTTCATTTTATTTAATTCCCTCCTAAAATGCTTTTATACATTTTATATTTGAACTTATTTTTAAAAAATAACAATATCCATTTCATTTGTATAATCTTTATTTCCATAAGCATAAATAACATAAACATATCCATCATCAGTTAAGAAAAATGTTGTAGCATTTTCTACCTTATATATATCACTATTTAAATCACGCTCGTATAGATTACCATATTCTGCAGCTATGATTTTAGCATTATTATAAGCTGTTTTTATCTCACTATTTATTGTACTTTGTACAGTTGCAACTGTTGTTTTCTTTAGTTCTACTAAATCTTTAAGTGAAACTTGCCTATCAGCAGACATACTATAATTGTAAGTTTTTATAGAAACTTTTTCTGCCTTATTTCCTTCTTTTAAAGTAGCTTTTATTGCAACAGATACTATATCTTCATTAACAAAAGCTTGATATGTAACATTATAAACAATAAATTCATCTGATTGGCGCATTATATTATTTGCTTTATCATAGAATTCTGATTTTATGCTTTCATTAAGTTCAGATACTTTTTGTGATTTAATGTTTATTGTAGGAATTACAGCATTAACCATATAATAGTTTTCATCTGTATTTTCTATTTTGTACATTGAATAAACTAAATCACTTTCTTCTCTATTTTTTTCAATATTAACATTTTCACTATTTACTTTTAAACCATTTTGAAATAAACTATTGAAATTTGCTTCCAAAGTAGCCAATTCCTCGGCTGTTTTCTGACTACCAATATTTATTCCTATCATTAAAGGATCTGTTTCAGAATATTTGTAAAAAAACTGCGTATATATAGCTAAGCACATAGCAATTATACAAACTAAAGCTAGTACAACAAAAAATAGGACTTTATTTTTTCCTTTTAGTTTACTAGCAAATCTCCTTAATGCTCTTATCATATCCATGATTTCTTTTCTCCTAATTTAAAATCGCAGTTTCATTATAACATTATATTTACAAAATTTCAAATTTTTTATAACATTTATCAATGTTTTGTGAAAACCATGTAAAAAACATTGACTGAAAAGCCAAAATAATGTATTATAATACTGTTAAATATCTTTATTTTAAGTGATTTAAACAAAACTATTTGGATAAAATTAGAGGTGAAATATATGTTATGTTCAGTATGTAATAAAAATACTGCTGTTATATTTATCAATAAAACAGAAAATGGCAAGTCTTCAGTAGAAGGTCTTTGCTATGCCTGTGCTAAGAAAAAAGGTATCAATCCTTTAGAAGTTCTTACAAAAAATGCAAATTTATCTTCTGAAGAATTTGAAGATATGTCAAATCAATTTGAAAACATATTAAAAGATTTTTCTGAAAATATGAATTTAGAAGAACTTGGAATTGACCCTACTACAATGGAAGAAGAAAATGGTCAAAATCCTTTAAGTGGTATTTTAGGATTCTTTAAAGCACCTAATAATTCAGAAAATGAACAATCTGCATCTGCTGAATCAGCAGGAGCTGGCCAAAAAAAAGCTGTTAAAGTTGAGAAAAAACAAAAAAATAATAAAAAGCGTTTCCTAGATACATTTGGAACAAATCTAACTGAAAAAGCTAAAAATGGTCAATTAGATGAAGTAATTGGTAGAGAACAAGAAATTGAAAGAGTAACTCAAATACTAAATCGTCGTTCAAAAAACAATCCTTGCTTAATTGGTGAACCAGGTGTTGGTAAAACAGCTATTGCACAAGGTTTGGCATTAAAAATTGCTCAAAAACAAGTTCCAGCTAAATTATTAAATAAAGAAGTTTATTTAATTGATATGACAGCAATAATTGCTGGAACACAATTTAGAGGTCAATTTGAAGGCCGTATGAAAAACTTAGTTGATGAATGTAAAGCTTATGGTAATATTATTCTAGTAATAGATGAAATTCACAATATTATTGGTGCTGGTGATGCAGAACATTCTATGAATGCTGCTAATATTTTAAAACCTTCTCTATCTAATGGAGAAATTCAAATCATTGGTACTACAACATTAAAAGAATATAGAAAATATATTGAAAAGGATTCTGCATTAGAAAGAAGATTCCAACCAGTACTTGTTGAAGAACCTTCTGTTCAAGATACTATCAATATTTTACAAGGTATAAAGAAATATTATGAAGATTATCATAAAGTACTAATTACAAATGATGTAATTGAGAAAACTGTAAAAATGTCTGAAAAATATATTCATGATAGATTTTTACCAGACAAAGCTATTGATTTAATTGATGAAGCTTGTTCAAAAATCAACTTGAATAATCATGAATTATATGAATTAGAAATAATAAAAAATGAACTTGCTAAAATAGCAGAAGAAAAAGAAGAAGCTGTTTCTTCTGATTCAATTGAAGATTATCAAAAAGCTGCTGATTTAAAAACAAAAGAATGTACTCTTCAAGAAAGAATGGCTGAAATAGAAAAGAGTTTAAAGCCTTCTGTTTTAACTGTTCAAGATATTGCTGAAGTAATTGAAAGATGGACTAAAATTCCTGTTACTAAAATTACAGAAGCTGAAACTCAAAAACTTTTAAACTTAGAACAAAATTTACACAAACATATCATTGGTCAAAATGCAGCTGTTAATGCTGTTGCAAAAGCCATCAGAAGAAATAGAGCTGGTTTACAAAGTACAAAGCGTCCACCTTCATTTATATTTGTTGGACCTACTGGCGTTGGTAAAACAGAACTTGCTAAGGCTTTAGCATTTGAAATGTTTGGTTCTGAAGATTCTATTATTCGTATAGATATGTCAGAATATATGGAAAGTCATTCAACTGCTAAATTGATTGGTGCTCCTCCAGGATATGTTGGATATGATGATGCTGGTCAATTAACTGAAAAAGTAAAAAGAAAACCTTATTCTATAATTCTTTTAGATGAAATAGAAAAAGCACATCCAGATGTATTTAATATTTTGTTACAAGTTCTTGATGATGGAAAACTTACAGATTCACAAGGAAATACAATCAATTTTGAAAATACAATTCTAATTATGACATCAAATGCTGGTTCTAATTTAAATAATAATACAATTGGTTTTAGTAATAATGAAGCAATAATCAACAAAGATAAAATTGTTGCAGCTTTAAAAGATTTATTTAGACCAGAATTTTTAAATAGAGTTGATGAAATAATACCATTTGACAGTTTAACTACTGATGAACTAATTAAAATCGTTGATTTATTGTTAGATAAAACTCGTGAAGCTTTAAGCAATAAAGATTTAAAACTTGAAGTATCAGATTCTGCAAAACAATTCTTATTAAAAAATGGAACAGATTTAAAATATGGTGCAAGACCACTTAGAAGATCTATTCAAAGATTTATTGAAGATGAAATTGCTGAAAGAGTTTTAAAAGGCGAATTTATCGCTGGTCAAACAATTTTTGTAGATTGTGTAGATAATAATTTAATTTTTAAATAAAATAAAAATATCAATTAGTTGCATTGCTTCTAATTGGTATTTTTTTACTTTAATAAAAACTTAATATAAACTTTTCTAAAATTTTTTCATGCACATTCGAAATTTTATTCAAAGTATATATTAAGTTTTTTACTCAAAATCTTCTAATACGGAATTTAATTTTCCAGCTCCAAATACATAAATTCCTTTTTCAAGTTTTGATATA
Organism: uncultured Clostridia bacterium; assembly: GCA_934141445.1. Classification (GTDB taxonomy): domain Bacteria; phylum Bacillota; class Clostridia; order TANB77; family CAG-508; genus Scatovivens. The sequence continues at coordinate 14,866 of CAKPCF010000006.1, forward strand.
TCATCTTGTGGTAGATAATCTCTTGATATATCTGTTGTCTTATATAAAACTAAATTTCCATCACTTTCTAAATGAAAAATTTGTACATACTTCTCCCCTAATTTAATAATAAAATGTTCATCACATAATGATGCTATCTCTTTAACTAAAACTAATCTATTGCTTGAAAATTCATCAACTTCCCAATCTGAATAATAAGAATCAATTTGTTCTTTAGTTAAATTTACTAATTCTTTTGGAAGTTCTGCATATTCAAATTTAAAATGTCCACATTCATTATAGAATTTTTTTAGTGCAAATTCTGCATTTGGAGATAGTTTTTCTTCTGATGAAGCTGTTTCAACAACTTCATTAGAATTTATCGAAACATTTTTAATAATTTCATTTGTCTCCTTTCCCTGCGCATTTGAAATTTCAAAATTATCACCAACTAATTGCAAATTAGCATCTTCTAATTTTTGATTTATCCACATTTTCGAAAATACAAATCCAATTCCCATTGAAAATAAAAAAATCAATATTGCATATAAAAACTTTTTTCCCATAAAATTTACCACCTTTTGGTCTTATTATTGTTCTTTTTTCAGTTTTTATTCACAATATCGTATAATTACATTTTTATAATAAAATGAACCTGTAATAATATTTTCATAATAATACAGGTTCAATTTTAGAATTTCATTATTTCAACTCTATATAATCATTAGAAATATCAATCAATTTTTTATAATCATCATTATAAACTATATTGGCAGAATATAATAATCTTTCAGAAGTATTATAATTTTTGTCCAAAGCTTCGTTTTTCAAATACACTAGATTATCTCCATCAAAATAAAATTTCATATTATTCTTTTTAAAATTTTCAAAGTATAACCATTTTCCATTTATTTTTTCATATCCTACAGTATAATATTTATTTTCCAAAATTTGTTTTTCAATATTTAAATACCAACTATCATATGTTGTACTTTTATTTGTATTATCAAACTCTAAACTTCTATATTCTTTCTGTTCTGGAAATAATATTTTTGTATCTGTTCCATCTGCATTAGTTATAGAAACAGACATAGCATGATTTTCTTTATCATTTTTATAATAAGTGTCTAATATATGTACCTCTTCTTTTTCTGTATAATCTGTAACAAATATTAAATTAGTATAAAGATTATCATTATCACTAGTCAACTGCATTGATATTTGATTTTTACTAATGTTATAAAAACTCTCAATTAACTTGTATACTTTAGATTCATGAATATTGTTTTTTCTTATTATTCCGAATATAAAATAAAGCAACTAAAACCATAACAATTATTAAAATGTTTCTAATTATTCTAAATTTCTTCAAAAAATCACTCCCTTTAATCAAAATAAAATATATCTTCAAATTTCTTGTCTAATGCTATGCAAAGCAATAAAGCTAACTTTGCAGTAGGATAAAACTTTCCATTTTCAATAGCATTTATTGTCTGTCTTGAAACACCTATTATTTTTGCTAAATCTTCTTGTGATAAATTCTTTTCTGTTCTTGCCAACTTTAATCTATTCTTTAAAATTAAGTTTTCCTTCATATTGCCACCTCTTTTATAAAAGAACATAAGAAGAAAATTGTTAATATAAAAGTAATTGTACCCGTTACAAATAAACTTACTTTTTTAATTTTTATTGCTTGATAAATTTGAGATATACTTAATTGAGCCAATGTAATTGCTACTAAATCACTTATGATATACTGTGAAGATATTATTCTTATAATTATACAAATTGTACAAAAAATAGGAATTATTATAGTACTTATTCCTAAAGCTTTAGTGCAAATAGCTAATTCCATTTCATCATAATCTTTTTTAGCTTTTTCAAAAATTTCTTCTTTATTCATCTCTTCCTCCTTGTTTTTATTATACATTACCTTTTCGTATATGTAAAGTATACTTTACATATCTTTTTTTTGACTTTTTTGCTTATCTAATATATAATATTATTGATTTTATGAGATAAAAGTTTAAGCAAGAAAGGAACAAATTTTAGTATGGAAAATAAAACAAAAGATTTAATTAGTTCTTATGTAGTTGGAAAGTTAGAAGTTGGAGATTTAGAAAAAGAACATCTTTTACCAGAGAATGTTTTATTACTTGATGAATCATTGATTTTAAAATTCTTTATAAAAGGATTGCCTAAAAATATAAAGTTTTCAGCAGAAACTCTACTTCATGCTTATGGAAGAACTTTATCTGGTTCTGCAATTTTAAAATTAAGTAAACTTGGATATATTCCTCGTGAAAAAGCAATATTGGTATCAAACAAGCATAGTCTACCAATTACAGAGCCTTCTCTTGCTATAAATACAGAAGAACTTTTAAATTTTTATTCACCAGAAGTTTTAGCTTCTATGACTGCTAATAATGAGCTTTCTAACGAATTTGCTATAAATTATAAGAATATTGTTTCATCTCTTTCAGAAGAAAAACAAGCAAAACATTATGAAACATTGTTTTCAGAAACAGAGAAGCTTAGCTCTGAAACAGATTTTCCAGACATTCCAGATGAAACTGAAACAGCACAAGAAAGTTCTCCTAGTTCAAAACTTAAAAAATTGATTTTCCATTACTATTCTTTAGGAATTTTACCAGCACAATATACTGGAAATTCTCTAGACTTTAGTTTTATTGAAAAAAAATGTGTAAAACATCAAATTTCCTATGAAAATATAATTGACCTATATGTTCACAATATTATTAGTGCAAAACAATTTTTAAAACTACTAGAAATTTCAGAATTAGATTCACAAACTTTATATTCTAATCGTAGTATTTCTGAGGAAGCAATAAAGTCAATTACTGATGATAAAAAAACAGATATGTTTGTAGAATCATTAAAAAGTCAAAATCTTTCTACTGAAAGCTTACTAAAACTATACTTATATGAAAGAGTGCTTTCAGTTAGAGATTTGCAAAAAATATTAGTTGAAACAAAAACAACTGAAAATTTAGGAGAATACCTTTCAGAAGATATCGACCCTAAAAAAATCGAAGAATTATATACACATTTTCTTATAGACTATAATTGTTTAGTAAATTTAAGAAGATCTAATGTAATTAGTGAAGAATTTTTTAACGAAACTAAAGAAAAAATAAATAGTGAAGAATTTTTTGAAGATTTATCAAAAATTACTGACTTATATATACACACTACACCAGATAATATTTCAGCATCAATTCGTCACAGTATATCAGCCTCTCATTCTACTAGAATGGCTATGGAAGAAGAGCAAAAAATGTTACATAATTTATTCGAAAGTCCTCTTGCTCTTGAAAGATTGCCTATTATACATGCAACTGATTTAGATGGTAAATCAACTTCTTTAGATGGATATACTTGCGTGCCTATGCCAAAGTTTAATGTAGTAACTTTAAAGAAATTCGAAACAGATGCAGATACTTATATTATGCCATATCAGCAAGCAGCATTTTTCTTGTATAATTCTTATAATCCTGCACCATTCTCTGCAAGTGGCGGATATCAAGCAGAAATTGCATTACCATTAGAAGATTATAATGACCCAAGTGTTATTTCCGTTGTTTCTTATTCTTTAGATTACAAAAGAGATTTACAAGAAACAATTTTAGAGCTTGCAAATGATGAAAAAGCAAAAGAACAACTAATTTCAGCAAAAGAAGAACAAAAAAAAGATTTATCTTTAGATGATAGAGAATATTAAATTTGAAAGGAAAAACAAATGAGAAAAATACCAAATCCTATTGCAAATTTAAAAGACCATACAGAATATAATTTTAAAGCTAGCAAAGTAGAAAAGATACTTGAAAAATTTTCTATTTTAGTAGAAAAAAATAAAAGTAGTTTTGATAATGCTATCCGAATCGATTCTAAAAAAAATAATCAGAAAATCGAATTTGATAGGATAATTCAATTTATAAATGAATATAAAAAGGACATGCCAATACTTCCATTTTTTTCTGCACAAAAAATAAAAGATGGCTTTGGAAATATTGCTGTAATGTATAATGGAGATCCTTATGTCACTTTAAAAATGCTAATTTCTTCACTTAGAACACATAACAATGTTGTATTTTTTACAAATAATTTTAAAGCACTAAATAACTTGTTAATTGAAAGTATAAATATTGTTACTAAAGAGCTTCATTATACTGAACGCATTGCTGTACTTCAAACTAATTTTTCAAAAAATGATATTATCAAAAAGCAAAATTGTTTTAATTTATTAGTATATGTTGGAAGTAAAAGAGATTTTCAAGCAATAAATAAGCAACTTAATATTCCATCAGTATTTCGTGGTTATGGCTTTATTGATGTATTTATTGAAGATAAATCTTTTAAAGAAACTCTTTTAGATATTGATGATTTTGCTTATGAAAACAATATTAAAGTAAACTACTTCAATAATACAGATGTTGACGAAACAATTGAATATATAAATAAATATAATTTAAATGACTGTTTTGCAGTTTTCACTAGAAATACAGAACTTGCATATAAATTTATAAATTCTATTAAATCAAAAAATATATTTATAAATACTAATCCCTTTGTAAATTATTCTTTTGACTTAAATGAAAATCAACTCGTATATACAAAAAATATTAGTATGAATTTAAAATAATTTATAGGACGGAAATACCCGTCCTATATTTTTTAATATATATTTTTTCTTTTCTATCAACATTTATACTTATTTCTCCACTTTCATCTGTTCGATAAATTTTACAACCAACTTTTTTCAAATTCTCTAATGTTTCAATACTAGGATGTCCAAACTTATTATTTTTCCCCACTCCAATTACAGCAATTTTCGGAGAAACTGCTTTTAAAAAGTTTATAATTGTTGAAGTTTTAGAACCGATGATGAGCAACTTTTAAAATATCTGCATTTAAATCAATACCTTGTTTTAGAATTGCCTCTTCAGCTACTTCTTCTATGTCTCCTGTAAATAACATAGAAAAACTATTATATTCTAATTTCACTACCAATGAATTATTATTTATTGCATTATCTGAAATTAGTTTATCTGTTGGCCATAGTATTTCTAAATATAAATTCTTTTCTGCTACAATTTTATTTCCTTGTATCACATTTATTATATTTATTTTATGATTCTTGGCAAGTTCTATCAATTGCTCTAAATTCTCTGTCATTTCATACTGCTTACCAATAACAATGTTTTCAATCCTCATATTTTCCATTAAATAAAAAAGCCCTGCAATATGGTCTGAATCACAATGCGAAATAACAAGAAAATCAATTTTCTTTGCTCCTTTATTGATTAAAAATGGAAATAATACATTTTTTCCGTTTTCTTCTTCTCCACCATCTATAACAATAAATTTATTTTTCTCAGTTTTTATTACAGTACAATCACCTTGTCCAACATCTAGAAAATAAATATCTATATTTTTTCTGAAAAAGTAGTTACTAAATAATGAGTAGCATAATAATACAAAATTAAGAACTATAATAAAAATACAGAACAATATTTTTGAATCTAAAAATTTTATTAAATATATTTTTCTCTTTTTCTTAAATATTTTATATAAATTCAAGAACTCTTTTATACTTGATTCTTTAAATTTTAACACTAAAATAAACATTATTAGAAAATATGATACTATTAAAATTTTTGATGGTTTTTTACGAAAAATTGTTATTAGTGGTAATGAAGAAATTGATTTTATATATTTAAGTAGTAACAAAGTAATTAGATTATTAACACTACTAACACATTTTATTTTTATAAAAATTTCGCAAAAACTGATATATCCTAATAGTAAACAAATTGGTATCAATGGCAATATAAAAATATTTAAAAATAATGAAAATACTGGAATTGTATAGAAACTGCTCCATATTATAGGAAATATAATAAGTTGAACCGAAATATTTAGGATTATATTTTTTATCAAAAAAATTTTAATCTTATTTATACCTTTGTCTTTTATTTTACTAATAAATACTTTATTTAAAAACTTACTATATAAAAATATTCCAAATATCCCTCCCATTGACAGCCACATTGCTATACTTTCAATATTATATGGATTCATTAACAATAAAACAAATATAGTAATAGCAAAATTATTATAAAAATTATCTTTTCTGTTTAAGCAAAATGCTAGTAAACTTATAGTTTGCATTATAATTGCTCTTGTAGCAGATATTGGATAATCAATGAAAATCAAATATATACTCAATAAAATAATAATTACTAAATTTTTAACTTTCTTATTAGTCTTAATTTTCTTTAAAACGTTATCAACCAACAGTACAATATAAGATATATGCATTCCAGAAATTGCTAAAATATGTAATAAATTACTTTTACTAAACATTTCTTTAATTTCCGAATCCATAGTGTTTCCTAGTAACATTGTATTTAAAAATTCGTAAGCTTCTTTTGAATATCTTTCCTTTAAAAAGTTTTCTAATTTGTTTTTTATTTTTCCTAACTCATTTAATACTTTTTTGTTTCCAATGAATTTACATTGATTGATTTTCACACTTCCATATATTTTCTTTTGTTTTAAATATTTTTTATAATTAAAATTATCTTCGTTTGTTGCTTCTTTTGGTTCTTGATATTCACCCTCAACGAAAATAATATCTCCAACTTTATACTTTGGCATCTTTTTTGAAAAGTATAATTCCAAATAAATACCTTTTTTCCCTTTTGCTATATAAATATAATTATATTTACTTTCATTTTTCTCTTTAACAATTGTCAATTCCATGTTGATATCTGTCAAATTATAAAAACTTTCATATCTATTTTCACAATAATTTATATATCCAAATCCAAACATTGCCAAAGTAAAGAAAATCAAAAATAAGCTCATTTTATTTCTTAAATATAAAATTATCCCTACACAACAATTTATAACAAAAAAAGAGGCAATATCTTTTAAATATCGCCCCCAATATATCCCGAATAGAAATGATATAGCTACTACTATCATGTTCTACTCCTTTTATAATTTACTTTTATAAATGATTATTCTACAATTCTTCTTGCTGTTACATATCTTGTATTATAATATGAATTTGTACTTAATGCATCAGTAACAACTCCTCTTTTAGGATTAGCTGCATGTATAAATTGGTTATCTCCCATGTAAATTCCTACATGCCCTATTTTAGTTTTTCCTTCATCATAGAATAAAATTAAATCTCCTGCTTCCAAATCTTCTCTATCTATTTCTGTTCCACTAGATGTTTGATCTGCTGCAACAGAACCCAATGTATATCCGAAATGTTTAAATACATATTTTGTAAAACCTGAGCAGTCAAAGCCTGTTGATGGTGATTTACCACCTAAAACATAGTTTAATCCTAAAAATTGTTTTGCATATTCAACAACTTCTTCACCACTTGTTGATGATTCAGAAGAACTTGATTCTTTTGAAGAATTGTCACTAGTAACAGTATTTTCTTCTACTGTTTCTGAAGCTTGAGATGCTATGCTTGAATTAGTTTCTTCAGTTGTTCTAAGTTCTGCTAAACCTCTTGAACTTATAGTTCCAATTGTTACAAGTTTTTTAGATATATAACCACTTACAGAACCAGCTTCAATTTCATACCATCCATCACTTTCTGATTTAATTGTTACTTCATCAAATTCATCTAATGTGCTTACTAGTTTTGAAGATGTGCTAGCTTTTTCTCTAACATTAGCTGTTTCAACATTTATATATCCTTTTTTATTTACATTTGAAGTTTCTTCACTTCTACTATTATCTGTATTTTCGTTAGATGAGCTAGAATTATTTTCTTCTGTTGGTTGTTTTTCTGTGCTTTCATTAGAAACATTACTTGTATTATCATCAGATGTGACTAATGATTTTGGAATCCAACCTTGTTTTGAAGAACTTTCTACTTTTATCCAATTCTTTAAGTCATAAATAACTGTAATTTCTGTTCCAGAACTTAATTCTGATACATCATTTGAAGAAAATGTTGGTAAAATTTTCATTTTTGTATTACTTTTAATTTTTACTTTTGTACCTTCAATATTTTCTAAAGTTGAACTATTATTTTCACTTTCTGAATTATTTACTTCATTTGTAGTATTATCATTCGTATTATTTGTAGGATTTGAGTTTTCTTCACTATTATCTGTATTTTCTGCAGTGTTAGTTTCAGTTGTACTATTACTTGTAGTATTAGTTGTGCTACTAGAATTATTTTCTTGATTTGTTATGTATTCTTTACTAGCATATCCAGTATTTCCATTAAATTTTACTTTATACCAATCACCAGATTCACCAATAATTTCAACTTTGTCATCTTCATAAGCAACATCTAATACTTCTGAAGTTTTGCTTGCTTGTGCTCTAATTCTTAAAGCTTCAATATTAACTTTTCCAGTAGCAGCAAAACATTTACTAAAACTTGCCAACAATAATAAGCTAACTCCAAAACTACATACAAACTTTTTACTTTTCTTCATTTGAACCTTCCTATTCTTTTTCATCTAATTTTAAAGTAATATGAACTTCTTCTAGTTGTTTGTCAAATACTTTTGATGGTGCATTCATCATCATATCTCTAGCTTTTTTATTCTTTGGGAAAGCAATAACTTCACGAATATTATCTTCTTTTGCAAGAAGCATAACAATTCTGTCTAATCCTGGAGCAGCACCAGCATGTGGTGGTGTACCATAACTGAAAGCATTAAATAATGCACCAAAACGATTTTTAACATCTTCAACTGTATATCCTGCAATTTCAAATGCTTTTATCATTATTTCTTGGTCATGATTTCTAACAGCTCCTGATGCTAATTCATATCCATTACATACTAAATCATATTGATATGCATAAATATCTAAAGGATCTTTTGTACATAAAGCTTCCATTCCACCTTGTGGCATTGAGAATGGATTATGGTTAAAATCAATAGTTCCTTCATCAGATAATTCATACATTGGAAAATCAACTATAAAGCAGAATTTGAATATATTTTTTTCTAATAAATCAAGTTCTGTTCCTAATTTTATTCTAACTCCACCTGCAATTTTTTGTGCTTTTTCAAATTCATCTGCTATAAAGAATATTGCATCTCCTGATTTAATATTCATTTTTTCAAAGATTTTATTTTTTCTATCTTCATCTATAAATTTGCTTATTCCACCTGTTAAATTATTTGTTTCATCAACTTTAACCCAAGCTAAACCTTTTGCTCCTAATTCTTCTTGTGCATAAGCTCCCATACTATCAAAGAATTTTCTTGAATGTTCTTGCATATTTGAAGTTTTAATTGCTTTTATTGTTTTTCCTTTAAAAGCATTAAATTCTGTTCCATCAAAAATATCTGTTAAATCTTCTATAATCAAAGGATTTCTTAAATCTGGCTTATCAGAACCATATTTTTCCATTGCTTCTTTATAAGGTATTCTAATAAATTCTCCATCTTCTACTTTATAATCTGTATTCTTTTTAAATACTGTTGGAATAACTTTTTCAATTACTTTTAATACATCTTCTTGAGTTGCAAAACTCATTTCAAAGTCTACTTGATAAAATTCTCCTGGTGAACGGTCAGCTCTTGGATCTTCATCTCTAAAGCATGGAGCAATTTGATAATATTTATCAAATCCAGATACCATCAATAATTGTTTAAATTGTTGTGGTGCTTGTGGAAGTGCATAAAATTCTCCTGGATGTAATCTACTTGGTACTAAAAAGTCTCTAGCTCCTTCAGGTGATGAATTTGCTAAAATCGGTGTTTGAATTTCAGTAAATCCAAGCTCATCCATTACATTTCTAAAATCTTTCATTATTTTAGAACGAAGTTTTAAATTTTGATGAATTTTATCATTTCTTAAATCTAAAAATCTGTATTCTAGTCTCAAATCTTCTCTTACATTTTGACCATCAACATTTATTTCAAAAGGTAATGAACTTCTACATTTTCCTAGCACTGTAATCTTTTCAGCTACTACTTCTATATCTCCTGTAGGAATTTTATCGTTTTTACTGCTTCTTTCCACAACCTTTCCACTAATTGTGATTGTACATTCTTTTGTTACATCTTTTATTTGTTCTTCAAGTCCTGCTACATCTGATATAACAATTTGAGTAATTCCAAACTCATCTCTTAAATCAATAAACATCATTTTTCCAAGATTTCTGATTGTTTGAACAAAACCAGCTAATCTTACTTCTTTTCCTACATCTGTTATTCTTAATTCTCCACAATTATTAGTTCTATATTCGTTAGACATTTTTGTTTTCCTTTCTGCTTTTACTATTTGTTTTTATTATCTTGTTCTTTCTTGTCTTTCGTGTCCGCCTTTTTCTCTATCTTCAGATTTATCTGCTTTTCCAGAAGCATCAACAATCAAATCATCAAATTCATTTGGCAATTCTTGATATTCTTGTTCCTGTTTCTTCTTTTTTTTCTTCTTAGCTTTATCTATTATTGCTCTTGCTTCTGCTTCTGATTTCGCATTTTTCAAAGCTTCAGAATCAACTTCTGGTTCATTTTCATCTCTACCAAAAGTATATTTTGTACTTGTTGCCTTTTTCATTTCCAAATCTACAACTTTTTGTTGTTTTATTAAAATAGCAATCCTTTTCAAGTCTGTTTCAATTTGTTTTTTTTCGTTAGAGTCTTGTGCCCTTGCAAGTTGCTTTCTTAAATCTATTTCTATATCTTCTAAAGTTTCACTATTATTTGTTTCCTGTTCTACATTCTTAGGCAAGCTAAAAAATGTTTCTCTTATTTCTGCAGGTGTTGGATTTTCACTATCAAAATTTCCCATAAAATTTCGTCTAATTAGACTTTCACCTCACCTTTCTCCTAAAACTCTAGAGTTATTATAACAAAAAAGACCTTACAAAGCAAGGTCTTTTATAATATTAAATCATATAAAATTCATACTCTATATAATGGTAATATTTATATATTCTATAACATTAACTCATATAGTCTTTTAGGCGTTTACTTCTGCTTGGATGTCTTAATTTTCTTAAAGCTTTTGCTTCAATTTGACGAATTCTTTCACGAGTTACTTGGAATTCTTTACCAACTTCTTCAAGTGTTCTAGCTTTTCCATCTTCTAATCCAAAACGAAGTTTTAAAACTTTTGCTTCTCTTGGAGTTAATGTACTCATAACTTCTTCAAGTTGCTCTTTTAATAATGTATAAGCAGCTGAATCATGTGGTGCAGGTGACTCATCATCTGGAATGAAATCTCCTAAATGGCTATCATCTTCCTCACCAATTGGTGTTTCCAAAGATACAGGGTCTTGTGCTATTTTTTGAATTTCCATAACTTTTTCTACTGGAATTTCCATTTCTTCAGCAATTTCTTCTGGCGTTGGCTCTCTTCCTAAAATTTGAAGTAAATGTCTTGATGTACGAATCAATTTATTGATTGTTTCTACCATGTGAACTGGAATACGAATTGTTCTTGCTTGGTCTGCAATAGCTCTTGTTATAGCTTGTCTAATCCACCATGTAGCATAAGTTGAAAATTTAAATCCCTTTGTATAATCAAATTTTTCAACAGCTTTAATTAGTCCCATATTTCCTTCTTGGATTAAGTCTAAGAAAAGCATTCCTCTACCAACATATTTTTTAGCAATACTTACAACTAATCTTAAATTTGATTCCGCAAGTTTTTGTTTAGCTTCTTCATCATTTTCAAGTATTCTTTTAGCTAAATCTAATTCTTCGTCAAAAGAAAGTAATGGAATTCTTCCTATTTCTTTTAAGTACATTCTAACAGGGTCATCAACACTGATGCCATCCATGTTTCCTATATCAATATCATCAAGTTTGATATTTTCAACTTCTTCTAAATCTTCTATATCTGGCTCAAATAGGTCATCATCATCTTTTAAAACATTTACTCCAAGTTCTTCAAAAGCATCAAAAACCTTATCAATTTCTTCTGGATTTGTTTCACCTAATTCTGCTGCAAGTTCTCCATAAGTAATTTTTCCTTTTTCTTTTGCTGATTTTAATATTTTCATTACTTTTTCTTGTTCTTTACTATCTATTTTTTTGCCTTCAACAATTATTTCAGGTTTTACTTCTTCAACACTTTTAGACTTCTTTACTTCTTTTGATTCTGTTTTATCTGCACTACTTTTCTTTGTTTCTGTTTTACTAACTGCTTTTTCAGTTTTAGCTTTTTTTTCTGCTACAACATTTTCATCAGTAGCTTTTTTAGATGTACTTTTACTTTCAGCTTTTTCTTTAACATCTACTGTTTTCTTTTCTACTTTTGGAGTTTTCTTTGGTTTTTCTTTTAGTTCATTTAATTCAACCTGTCCATCATTATCTTTTTTCATTCTAATCAATAACCTCCTACTTTTTTTTAGCCAGTTCTATAATTATATTGTTCAATTCTGTTTCCAATTTCATTATATCTTCTTTTGAAAGATTTTCTGTATTATCCAATTGTTTTATAATTTCATTTTTTCTGTTATTTAATCTTTCTTTATTATAAATAATTATAATATCTTCTATGCATTTTTCTGTTGAACTTATCTCATAATCAGTAACCATTATTTCACTAATATGATTTTGTATTTCTTGATCTTCAATATTAGAAATAAGTGAAACAATTTTTTCTTGATTTAAGTCACTTTCTTCCATTATAATTTTAAATATTTTTTTATTTAATTCTATTTTAAAATCATTTTCTGTAATATTAGATTTTATCTTTTCAAAAGCTTCATCATAATTATTTATCAATAAATATAAAACTAATTTTTCTCTTTTAGCAATAGCTTCATTTACTTCTTCAGTCTTAATAGTTTCACTATTTATCTTTCTGTTTAAAACTTCTTTAGTTGGTGCATTTGTATATGTAAGTTTATTTACTTCCGCATAAATTGCTTCTTTAGAAATTTGATATTGCTTTGCTACATTTTCTATATAAATTTCTCTTTCAATTTTATTCTCAACTTTAGCTAAAACTTTTGTTATTTCTTTTAAAAATTTAACTTTATCTGTTGCATTTTCTAAATTATATTTTTCTCTTAGCATCTTTATTCTAAATTCGACTAAAGATATAGCATTATCAACTAATAGATTAAATCTACCACTTCCATATTTAATTATATATTCATCTGGGTCTTTTGCACCTTCCATTTGAAGAACTCTAGCATCACAACCAAGTTTTGTTAAAATTTCAAGTGCTCTTAGAATTGCTTCTTGTCCTGCACCATCAGAATCATAACTTAAAATGATTTGTTCTCCATATCTTGCTAGAAGTCTTGCTTGTTCTTCAGTAAGAGCTGTTCCTAAAGATGCAACTACATTATGTATTCCTCTTTGATGTAATGAAATTGCATCCATATATCCTTCTACTAAAATTAGTCTTTTATTATTTGTTTGTCTAGCTATATTTAAAGCAAATAAATGCTTCTTTTTTGAATATATTAAGTTTTCATTTGAATTGATATATTTAGCCATTTTTTCATTGTTGTCAAGTCTTCTGCCACCAAAAGCTACAACCTTCCCATTTACTGTCATTATAGGAAACATCAATCTTTTCCTAAATCTATCTATGTACTCTCCTCTATCATTTTTATTTACTAGACCAGTTGCTAATATTTCTTCATCTTTAAAACCTTTTGCCTTAAGCATTTTGTATAATTCGTTATACTCACCAGAATATCCGATTTTAAAGGCTTTTAAAGTAGCATTATCCATTTTTCTTTGTTTTACATAGTCTTGTGCAATTTTAGCTAGTGGCTTGTACAATCTTTCATGGTAAAACATAGCGGTTTCTATGTTTATTTTAAACATTCTATCTTTTAAATATTGTTTTTCATTATATCCTTCATTTTCTAAAGTTGGCAACTGAATTCTTGCCCTTTCAGCAAGAATTTCAATACTTTCTTTAAAAGATACTTTTTCAATTTCACTTATAAAATTGAAAACATCTCCGCCCTTGTGACAGCCAAAGCAATGGAAATATTGTCTATCTGGAGAAACAGAAAAAGAAGGTGATTTTTCATTGTGAAAAGGACATAATCCAAAATAATTTCTTCCACTTCTTTTTAAAACAACATATTGAGATATGACTTCAACTATATCATTTGCTGAACGAATTTCTTCTTTTAATTCATTACTATATTGAACCATTACTTCATACCTTTCAAATATATTATTCGACAGATTGTTTTTAAATCCTTCATTTTTTCTAATAAAAGTGAACATAATTTATTTACTATTTTTCAAAATGTCGAATTGTGTTGATTTTTAGTTAAATCATCTTTTTTATACAATTATGTCAACTCTAAATTAAGCAACAAAAAGATGATATACAAAGTATATCATCTTTAGTTTTTATGTATTCTTGTAACTACGCTTGAATAAATTTCTTCATTACCTTTGGACTAGAAATTTCTTCCATTGGTGTAGTTTCTGGAACTACATTGTGCATTTCATAAGAAACATTGATTTTCTGCTCAACTAATTCTTCAACTTCATCTTTATCTTTATCTTCTACTAAAACTAATTCACTAACAAGAATTTGCTTTGCGTTCAATAACATTTTCTTTTCAGTTGTTGATAAGCCTTTATCTTTTTGCTTAAATGTTAAATTTCTTACAATGTCTGCAACCTCATAAATGTCTCCAGATTTCATCTTTTCAACATTTTCTCTGTATCTTTTGTTCCATTTCATAGACATTTCTGTGCATTCTTGTCCTAATACACTGATTACTTTTCCGGCTGTTTCTTTGTCTATAATGTTTCTAACTCCAATTTGTTCAGCTTTTGCAGTAGGTACCATAACTTTTACTTCACCTGGCATTTTGATTATATAATAACTTTGTTTTTCATCTCCAATAGCTTTTTCCTCTATTGATTGAATAACACCAGCTCCATGCATTGGGTATACTATTTTATCTCCTACTTTAAACATTTTTGTCACTCCTTCCAAGTAATTCTCTTGATTACTACATTTCAATTATACTACAAAATATACCAAAAGTCAAAGTTTTTTAACAAAATTTACATAAGAAATTTCAATATTGTGGAAAATAAAATAATTATTTTTTTGTGTTTTTTAAACAAAAAAGCTATCTAGCTTTTAATTACGCTAAATAGCTCTTTTTTTCTTTAATTTACTTGTTTGTTGAACCAAATCCACCTTTTCTAGTACCTTCTGCATTATCATTATCAACAGTTAAATACTTCATAAAAATAGCTTGACCAATTGTATCACCTTTTTTTATTTCAACATCATGGTCAAAGAAATTATAGTAAGCAAACATAAAATGACCATCATTATCTTCATTCTCATAGTAATCGCTATCGATAATTCCAACACTATTAGCCATTACTAATCCTCTTTTTCCTGGATTAGAACTTCTATTGCAAAGCATATAAAATTCATCTGGTTCACAATATGCTTTTAATCCTGTTTTTACTAGAGTTGGTTTTTGTCCTGGTTTAAAAGCTGGAACTATTGTATCTTCAGCAGCTTCTATATCATATCCAGCAGAATGTTTTGTTTTTCTAACTGGTAAATTTATTCCTTTGTCTTCCCATCCTTTTGCTATTTCAAATCCTCTTTTTCTTTCCATATCATGCAATTCCTTTCTTATTTTTTCTTATTATATATTCTAAAATATCAATTTTCAAGATTTATTACATTATTTTTCAAGATTCTCTCTATATTTTGTAAAATTCAATAAAAAACACTCTTTATCAATATATTGCAATCAATAAAAAGTGTTTTTAATCTAAACCTCATTATATGTATAATCTGTATAATTATTTATATCAAAAGTTAAAATATTATCATCATTAACTGTATTATATGAATATACATATTTAGCTATAGATTTTATTGCATCATCTTTATAAAATTCTGTTTTTTCAATATTTCCACTTTCAGAATTTATATAAAAATATTCTGTTTCATCATCTTTTGATAAACTAATTTTTATATTATTTTCAGATTTTCCTAAATATTTATATTTAGCATTTTCATCTACTAATTTGTTAAATTCATCTAATGCATTTATTGTAATTTCTGTATTATCTGTATTTGATTTTACTATAGTTTTTATATTCTCTAAAATCATTATTGAAGTTTTATCTTCTGTGTTAATCAAATTTTCTGTTTTTTCAGTAGAAGAATTATTTTGAATTATATAAATATAATTATCCTTTTTGTAAGATTCCATACTTCCATTTAAATTATTGTTTTCATCAAAAAATTCTGCTTTAACACTAACATTATTTGCATTATTAACATCTTGATTTATTATACTTTTAATACTTTCCAAAGAATGTTTATTATTTAAATAAATAGCAACTATAGCCAAGATTACAACTACCAAAATAGCTAAAATAATTAAAATTTTTTTCTTCATAAATTATACCTCCAATATAATTCAAACTATATCAAGTATATAAGAAAAAATAAATTTTATCAATAATAAAAATGCAAAAAATGTGCAAGATAACTTGCACATTTTTATTATATATTTATCAATTAGTCTTGAGCATAAGGAATAATAGCAATATGTCTTCCTCTTTTAACAGCTGTTGTGATAAATCTTTGATGTTTAGCACAAGCTCCTGTTGCTCTTCTAGGTAATATTTTACCTTTTTCATTGATGAATTTCTTTAATTGATCAGCATTTTTGTAATCTAATTCAAAGTTTTTGTCATTGCATAATGCACAAACTTTTTTTCTAGCTTTTCTAAACTTTGGGTTGAAATCATCATCTTGATTATTTCTATTGTTTCTTCTTGTTTGTTTTTTGTCTGCCATTTTATTTTCCTCCAATCTTTCAAACTTATATTTCCATTAGAATGGTAGGTCATCATCTGAAGCATTAACTTGGAATTCAGCACTTTGTGATAAATTCTCACCAAATGTGTTTTCAAAGTTCGCTCCTGCTCCCTCTCCATCTCTTCTACTATCTGCAAAATATGCTTCTTCAGCAACAACTTCTGTTACATAATGTTTTTGTCCTTGGTCATCATCCCAAGTTCTTGTTTGTAATCTTCCAATAATTCCAACTTGTTGGCCTTTTTTGAAATATTTACTACAAAATTCACCTGTTTTGCTCCAAGCAACAATATTTACGAAATCAGCTTGTCTTTCTTCGCCTTGTCTAGCAAATCTTCTATTAACAGCTAAACTAAAAGATGCTACTAAAGTGTTATTTGTTTGAGTATATCTTACTTCTGGATCTCTTGTTAAACGACCCATTAAAATTACTTTGTTCATTTACTCGTTTCCTTTCACTTTACAGATTATTCTTCGTCTTTTCTTATTGTGATAAACTTCATTACTTCGTCTGTAATTCTGTAAACTCTTTCAAGTTCTGCAACGATACTTGGATTTGCTTCAAAATTAAGAACTACATAATTTCCTTCTGTGTTTTTTTGAATTTCATAAGCTAATTTTTTCTTACCTAATTCATCAACACTTTCAACTTTTCCATCACCATTTATTAAGTCTGAAAATTTTTGGATTAAAGATTTAACTCCTGCATCTTCAACACTTGGATTGATAATGAATACAGATTCGTATTTATTCATTATTCTTTCACCTCCTTTTGGATATAAAACCCATAAATATATATGAGTAAGGATTTTAGGCTTTTACCTAAAATGCTTACTTATTTTACCATAATTTTTTTACAAATTCAAGTTTTATTTTAACTTTTTTAGCATTTTTTTAAAATCTTATTTAACTTTTTATCAGTCCTATTTTCTCATATTGATATTAGCTTAAATTCGTGTTATAATTCCAATGATATTTATTATTATATCAACAGTAAACTACTATTGATATAACTTAAATATACTATTTAGAAAGGAGTATTTATTATTTTATGTAAGAGAAATTGGTATTTCTGTAAATTTTGTACGAATGGAGGAAAATGAAATGTTGCATTGCTATAATGAAATTCCACAGTATTACTTCTGTCCTATATGCAATTGCTGGCATACTTATCCCAGTAAGCAACCTTTATCCTATTACAACTCTGAAGAAAACTACCTTGAAATAAAGTGCAGCTATAATCCTATTGGTGTAAATTTGCATATATATTTTAAGAACAAACGAGTTCACTACAAAATCATCACTTCCACCAGAAAGATTCTGGACACTTCGGATGGCGGCTCTATCTCTATTAATAAGTTTAAAGAGGTTCGTAATCATGTCTTTATGGTTCATCTTACGGAGACTCATTACAATTTTGGTTTCTGCTATGACAAAATTGATTCTATCTGGCCAACTAAAGCAGAACTCGAACAAATTAGATAAAGCAAGTACCCAAAATTTGGTCAAACTCGTAGGTTCCTTATCCTAAAATAATAAATACCCAATAGTGTATTTTCCTCCAGACAATCGGTCTGGAGGTTTTGTTTTCAATCATTTATTTTTAAAATTGTTATAAACACAATAAAAGAGTAAGAATTTTTTATTCTCACTCTTCTAAATTTTTATCTTCTACCATGTTTTTTCTATTATTGATAATCTTCTAATTTAACCTCTGTATATTTTGATAAATCTATTGTATATTTTTTTCCTTCATCATCTGAAACTTGTACACCTTTTCCATAATATATTGTATGTGAATCTTCATTTATATAAAATTCATCTTCTGAATTATTTAAAGTAATTCCACCTATTTTTTCATAAGTTTCAGAATCTAATTTATAATAAACATCATTATCATTTACATTCTTCTCATTAAGCCATGCTAGTTGTGAAAGATCATCTTCTACTTTATTTGAACTTTTTACTGGTAATGTTCCATACTTTAAATAATACATATCTATTTTTTCCTGCAAATTTGTTATATCTGCATACATATTATTCAATTGTTTTACATGAACACTTGACAAAGATGCAAATGTAATAGTTGACAAAATCATTGTAAATAACAAAATTGTAATTGTCAACGCTACAAGTGTAATACCATTATTATTTTTTAAATTTCCCATATATTCTTCCTCTTAAAATTATAGATATAGTTTACTACTAATAACATTTTTTTTCAATATTTTTTTGACTTTTTTCATTTTCAATTATATCATACATTCTTAATACAGTTTTTGACTTTTTATCCTCATTAAATTTCAAATACCATAAATAGAGTAATGTAAATAAAATTCCTAAATTTTTCAATTTTAAAATTAACAAACTATACATAACAGTAATACAAGCTAAAGTATATTGACCTATTTTACTAATTAGTATATAAGATTTTTTATATCCATATTTTATTTTTAACAATTCTCTAAAAGTTTTTCCACCATCTAAAGGTAAAATTGGTAATAAATTTGCAATTCCTAAAACTAGATTTATAAAAAAACAATATACAACAATTTTATTGTTTAAATCACTTAATAAAAATATCAAAGCTAGTACAAAATTAAAACATGGACCAACTAAATATGTAATAATTTTCTTCCTACAATTTGCTTCGCTAAATGAATAAAACTTTATAGATAAACCATACGGCGTTATTTCAACACTTTCTAATTCAAAACCTTGCAAAATTCCAACTATTGCATGAGACAATTCGTGTAAACAAATGAAAATTAAAAAAATGACATACATTTTAAATTGCTTCAATATTAAATACACAATACATAAGAAAATTATTTTCAAATCTATTTTTAATTCCATATAAAATTCCTCACTTGTTTTAGCACATAATATACATGTTAAAACTCAAAGATTTCTTGTGGATTAACATATCTATTTTGATATCTAATTTCAAAATGCAAATGTGGTCCAGTACTATTGCCTGTACTACCTACCAAAGCTATTTTATCCCCTTTATTTACTTGTTGTCCCTGTTTTACCAATATTTTTGAACAATGTGCATACAAAGTTATCAAATCACCATCTTGTATTTTCAAATGCTTTCCATAATCGCCCTCACTAGACACTAATATTACTTCTCCAGAATTAGCTGCTAATATTTCTGTTCCACTACTTGCTGCAATATCTGTACCAGTATGATACCCATTTATTTTTTGATTTGTCGATTCTCTTGTACCAAACCTAGATGTAATTGTTCCAGTAATCGGTTTTGTTAAGTCATAATTATTTTTTACTTTCTCACTATCGCTCTCATTATTTTCTATAATTTCTTCTTTTATTTCCTCATTTTCTTCACTTCCTCCACCTAAAGCTACCTGTTCATTTTGGTTTTCTTCATTACTTTGTTCTGTTGAAATATTATCCGTATTTGCTTCTGATTCTGTACTTACATTATTTGCCGTATTAGAACTATTTTCAAAAATTGTTGCATCATCTGGAACATTTACTACAGAATTTATAAAATCATCAATATTCTGTTTTATATTTACCTGGTATGAAGATATATTTTGTAAAAAATTTTCACTAAATATTTCCTCTTTATTTTGAATGCAAAAAATAATTATTGTTATATTGATTAGTATTAAACCTTCTAATAGTATTTTACTCCCAAAATATGTTTTTTTAACTTTTTCAACATTATCATTCTTTTCATTTGGATATTTCCTTCTATAAGCTATTTCTTCAGCTTTTCTTATTCTTTCCATTTCATTTAAAGCTCTTTCCATCAATAAGTCCCCTTTCTACATTCAATTTACACTAAAATATATTCAATAAGATTTCAAGTAGAACAAATGTGGACATATCTTAAATGAAATTTTATACATGCTTTTCCTTATAATGCTATCAATACAGTTAATGCAAATACTATAAATAAAAATATATTACAAATTTTCAATCTTTTATATTTAACTTTCATATCTTTTTCCATACTATTTCTTTCTGCTTTAGCATTTAACTCATTTACATAATTATCAACTACATTTTCTGCTTCTTTTAAGATTGTTTCATGTTTTCTCTTATCAAATACACCCTCTTCTATTTTTACATTAGGCTTTAAAATAACGAAAGCTTCTTCAACAATGTTCGAAGGCAAGTTATTTAAAATAATCATATTTTTCATTTTATTTGTTTGCATATTTAAACCTCTCTAAAACTTATTTGTTGTATATTTTTTCCAATTGTTATCAAATTATTCACATATTATATTTTATTCAGCATATCATAGTTTAGGTGATAAAATGAATTCAAAAGGTCTTGATTTTAAACATAAAGAAGTTATAAACATGAAAACAGGTGAAAAACTTGGTTATGTATTAGATGTTAATGCAGATTTGAATACTGGAAAAATAACGTCAATTGTTGTGCCTCGGTTCTACAAAACTTTTTAATATTTTTTCTAGTGGAAATGAACTAACAATTCCATGGACATCTATAAAATGTATTGGTCCAGAAATTATATTAGTAGAATTATAAAATATATTAAAATTTCTTCATGATGTTCTATAATTAAAAAGTAGGCATTACTAGTTTTGAAATAAATTTCTTGCTAGTTTATGCCTACTTATATATTATTTATACAATCTTCTGATATGGTCTATTGCACTTTTTTCTATTCTAGAAACTTGTGCTTGTGAAATACCAATTTCATCAGCAACTTCCATTTGCGTTCTTCCCATAAAAAATCTTTTATTTATTATCATTCTTTCTTTATCTGTAAGTTTTTTCATAGCCTCTGCAATTGTAATATTTTCAGTCCACTGCTCATCTGTATTTTTCTTATCTTTAACTTGATCCATTATATATATGCTATCTGCACCATCATTATACACTGGCTCTTGCAAAGAAACCGGGTCTTGAATTGCATCTAAACTCATAACAACATCTTCTTTTTCCACTTGCAGTTCTTTTGCAATTTCTTCAACTGTTGGTTCTTTGCCAGTTTCTTTCTGTAGTTTTTCCTTTGCCTGCAAAATCCTATATGCTAAATCTCTAACAGACCTACTAACTCTAACCATATTATTATCCCTTAAATACCTACGTATTTCCCCAATTATCATTGGCACAGCATAAGTACTTAATTGAATATCTAGTGATATATCAAAATTATCAATTGCTTTTATTAGTCCTACACAACCTATTTGAAATAAATCATCAGCATTTTCTCCTCTTCCGCCAAACCTTTGAATAACACTTAATACTAATCTTAAGTTTCCATTTATAAGTTCATCTCTTGCAGTATTATCACCTTCCTGCATTTTTAAAAATAATTCTTTATTTTCTTTATTTGTTAATACTTTTAGTTTGGAGGTATTAGTATTTGCAATTTCAACTCTACTAATCAAAATAAGACCTCCTTCTAGAAATAATTTAATATAATTATTTCCAGAAAAAAGTCTATTTATACATTAAGAATTATTAGTATTTATTAATCTAAAAATTCTTGTTTTAATCTTAAATATCCAAGCTCTTCCCAAATATTATATGCTAAGTTTAGTCTAAATAAAACTGTTGGTTTTGCACCAGCTCTATTTTTATCTACTACGCAAGCATAGTATCTTACATCCGGATTTTTATATGGTTCTATATCTTTATACTCATCCGCTAATTCATCTTCTGAATATTCATATTTATCATAAGTATGTGGATTTATTTGTTTTATTAAACATAAAGTATCTAATACTTCCTTTACAGTTTTACTAGCAGACATATCATTTATTGTTAAATTTACTGGCAATGTACTACTTTCCAAAAGTTGCAAAGATGAACCTATAAATACATGATATTTTTGTGCTATATTTGATAATATTGTAGCAGTCTTTTTTAGTTCCTCACCATTTCCAATATTATCAGTATCTGTTTTTAATGTATCATAAAAAATATATTCAATATCATACTTATAAAAATAATTTAATATAATCTTTCTTAAATCATCATTTGAATGTTCTGTAATATGTATAAAATGTATTGATTCATCAACTTGTTTTTTTAACCACTCTGTAACTTGAATAGTTTGTTTAAATTCGGTTGAAGATTTAGCAAGTCTTTTAGCATAAGAATTGTTGCTTTCATTTTCTCTTTTCAAAATAAATCCATTTTCATCTACTTCAACATCTTTAGCGTCTTTATCTGCTCTAAATTGTAGTTCTAGAAGTTCTCCTTCTGTTTTACAAAGTTTTTGTTTATGCAATTTTTGAATATATGGGCTATTTACAATAGTTGTGATTAAGCATAATCTCATTTTATCTTCTGACATTTCGTTTGAAATTATTAGAACTTTTTTATGCTCTACTAAAGATAAATATGTTGCAATATCTACTGTAAATCTACTCTTACCAGAGTTTGAAGGCATTGCATAAGCCATTGTCTCACCTTTTCTTAGACCTTTAAAAACACTTGACAAAATTGGAAAAGGAAGTGGTACACCATTTACTAAATTATTTTCTCCACTTAATAAAAATTCTGTTGCACCATCATTTAAAACTGCTTGACTTAATCTATTAGTTACACCTATTTGTTCAATAGCACTTTCTACTTCTTCGATTGTCATTTCACTATATCTCTCATATTGAGAAATCTCAACAATCTTATTTTGTATATTAACTGTTGGTGCACTTTTATAATATTTTTTTAATATAAATAATTTCTTTAATTTTATATAAGTTTCTTCTATACTATATCCTCTATTTTGAACAGCATTTTTTAATTGCATTTTAAAATCATAAGTTCCTAAATTTTCTTTTGGAAACTTAAATTTTTCTTTTGCAATTGCTGGTGCATAAGTTTCACCATCTTGGAATAAAATTATCTTATATATATTAGAAAGTTCTTCATCTGAAAATAAACACTCATCATATACAAAATAATACATTGATATTGCTTTCGGATTATTTAAAAGTAATCCAACAAAAATATACTCCAATTTTAAATCTGTAATTTCTGCTGGAAATTCTCCACTATCAACTAATTCAGCATTATCTTCTGGCTCATAAAATTCATCTTCTTCATATTCCTCATCATTATCTTCGTCATCTATTTCATCATCTTCTACAAGCTCTTCTTCATTATCTTCGTTTTCATTTCCAGTATTATCAATTTCATTGTCTTCTTCAGAATCATCTATATCTTCACTATCATTTTCATCATCTTCATATTCCAAAGTATTTTCAAGTGGTTCGTTTACATTATACGAACTATATTCTTGATTATCTTCTTCATTTAAAGCTTCTTCTAATCTTTTACTTTTCTTCACTATTTTTCTAGCTTTTTTCACATTAGTATCAGCTGTTTCATCAGATACAAAATCATCATCTGATGGAACAAAATCTTCTATATCATCATTTTGATTTACATTTTTGTTAGAATCGTCCAAAATAGTTTCCTCCTATGTATTTATATTTCTACTAACTGTATTATACTTGTTACCATTTTAAATTTCAACATCTATTTGTTCTTTATTATTAATTTTTGCAAGTGAAATTTACAATTTAGTTGAAATTTCCTAAAAAGCATTGTATAATGTTTTATGTAAATTTTAGAAAAGAAGGTATTAAAATGTTGAACTTTATTGTCCGGAAACTCTTTTATTACAACCTGAATGAAGGCGAGCAAAAGACTGCATTCGAACTTTTAGCACCTCGTGACTTTATCGATTGGATAAGTGCAAAAATAATTCCACTAATTTTTGGTTTATCAGTCTGCACACCAATTTATATATTATTTCACTTTGATGCTAATGTAGTTGGCAAACTCTGTCTAATATCTATTATATGCATATATGCTTATGCTCTCGTAAAAATTTATACAATATTTGAAACAATTTTTGAAAATCTTGCTAAAGATATTTCAGATTCCATTTATTTTGATGTTTTCACTAAAAAAGGAAAAGCAATTACAGAAGATGACTTCTGTAAAATTTGTGACTCATATCCAAACCTTTTTTACTGCTTGAGGCATGAAGAGTTATGTAATGGATACTGCTACGGAATTTGTTTTAATTTGTTAGATACTTTAAAATGCGGTGAACTATTACTTGTTGCAATTAGATATTATGGTGATACATTGCCATACACAATGCACGCAATATATGTAAAAGATAATTGGTGCTTTGACACTTATACTCAACGGCAATTTCCGCTTACTCGATTTTTTGAATTATACGAAGCAAAATTCTATAAAGAAATATCGTACTCTGAAATAGAGCATCTGACTTATGAAGAATTCATCTTGACAGAAGCAAAGCTAATGAAAGAATGGTGTAAAGAAAATAAATGTAGTACAACTTTTGGATAAAATTAAAGTTTAACTTTTTCCCCAGACTGTGAACTTCAGTCTGGGGTTTTTCATTTATTCAGCATCCCAACCTAATGAACCCATATATTTTACATATTCTTTTTTTCCAGTATATTCTTTCATTATTGCTTTTACTTCATCTAATAATTTTGAATCAATTTCTTTATTATAATTATCTTCATAAAATTCTATCATTTCTCGTTGAACACACACTTTTTCTTTCATAGAAAGATTTTCTTTAAAATAAATCTTTGCTAAATCACTATACCATTTTTGCTTAATATCTGATATTTTACCATTTGAATTTTCTGCTTTTTCTTCAGTATTTACTAATATTGGTTCATTTGATTTTTTATAATCTTCTTGAATGTTGTTAATTTCTTTTTCAGCCTTTATAATTTTCTTTTTCATATCCCTTACATATTTCTTGCCATAATATTTTTCACTTAAATCCAAAGTATGGCGAACACCAACTATTGTAATCCAGTCACTTTCTCCTGTTGCATTTTTCCACCAAGGTGTAATATATACTTCTTTATATCCAAACTCAACAACATTTTCCATTTTAACAACAGTAGCTTTATATCCTATACCATAATACTCTGAACGATTAGTTGAATATGAATTCCAATGTATAAAGCAAAATA
Organism: uncultured Clostridia bacterium; assembly: GCA_934141445.1. Lineage (GTDB taxonomy): Bacteria > Bacillota > Clostridia > TANB77 > CAG-508 > Scatovivens. The sequence goes on from CAKPCF010000006.1 coordinate 40,665, forward strand.
TAGGTTTCTTTTGATTAGATGCCATATTATAATCTATAGCAAAAATAAACATCCAAATCAAAACAATACAAACTAATATTTTTATTTTTTTGTTTAAAACTTTTTCTTTAATAAATTTCCCAAAATTACTCATTATTTCACCAACTTATTTTTTCTAATTTTAAACTGTACACTTGAATTCTATCATACAGCATTTATATATTCAATAAATTCTATATAAATAATTCTATTGATTTTTTTATAAATTATATATATAAATTAGTTAATAAATTTTGAGGAGGAAAAGTAAATGAAAAAATCAACAAAAATTATTATTTGTATTTTAGTAGTTATACTAATTATTGCTGTTATCTTTAGCAATAGCCTTATCCTGTTTTACTCATAATTTCTTTTTTCATTTTTTTCATTATCTTTTTTTCCAATCTAGAAATATAACTTTGTGATATGCCTAGCATATCTGCAACTTCTTTCTGCGTTTTTTCTTTTTCAGTACCATTTATTCCAAATCTTAGTTGCATTATATACATTTCTCTTGGATTAAGCTTGCTTATAGCAATTTTCAATAACTTTTTATCAACTTCATCTTCAATACCTTTTGATGTAACATCACTTTCTGTACCTAATATATCTGATAGCAAAAGTTCGTTTCCATCTCCATCTTTATTCAAAGGCTCATCAATTGATATTTCTGTTTTGATTTTAGTCGTTCTTCTCAGTTGCATTAAAATTTCATTTTCTATACATCTTGAAGCATAAGTAGCAAGTTTAATATTTTTATCTGTATTAAAAGTGTTAATTGCTTTCATTAAACCTATTGTTCCTATTGAAATTAAATCTTCTAAATCTAGTCCTGTATTTTCAAATTTCTTAGCTATATATACAACTAATCTCAAGTTCCTCTCAACTAAAATCTGTTTTGCTTCTTCATCATTATTATTAAGTTTTTCCAATAATTTTTCTTCTTCTAATACATTCAGAGGTGGTGGTAAAGTTTGACTACCATTTATATAAAATATTGGTAGTTTTTCTATACTATCCCTTTTTGAATATTTTTTAAAAATTTCAAGTACTGTACTTTTAAGCATTTTTAACAAGTTTTTCACTTTGCCTTCCCTCCTTTAAAATATTCAAACCAACTAAACTAGTATATAAATTTGTTTTTGTAAGTTTACCAGGATATATACCAACAATTACATCATTTCTAACTTTTTCTACTTCATCATATACTTTTATATATTCAGGTTTAAAACCAATTATGAGTCCATTTTCATTTCCGAGTGAAGAAAATGGTATTAGCTTAAACTTATAATTATGAATTTTACTATCTTCCAGCCACTTTCCTTTTAATATATCTTCGATATGATTCAAAATTTCATCATCAACCATCCCTCTTAAACTATTCTTTTCAACAATAATAACATCATTCTGTGTAATTGGATCTTTTAATAAATTACCTGTATCTATCATTGTTTTTAATTTTATACTTTTATTATTATAGAAAATTTCCATATCACATAGCATTGATTTAATTTTTCGCCTATCTTTTATTATATTAGAAGTAATTGCTATTATTGAAAAACCAACTATTCCTCCAAGTAATGCTATTTTTATTGGATAAGTACCAACAAGATGTCCATTCTTAAAAATAATATCTTCTGGTTTTAAAAAGAATAGTAACATAAAAGCAGCTCCACCAAATGTAAATGATACTAAATAAAATAAAAATAACTGTTTTACTAAACTTTTTATATTGTGTATTCCAAAAGTAATAATAATCATTAAAACAGAAACTGCAATTTTAAAAATCAAATTCTGTATAACTGAAAATTTAATCATATAATTTATAATTGCATATATTCCACCAACTGTACTTGCTATCATATTTCTAGCAATTTTTATATCATATTTTCCAATAAGTGCTGTTGCAATTAAAATAATATAATTCATTGCCAAATTTTCTAAAATAACTATATCAATATATACTGTCATTTCCTAACTCCTCTTTAGTTTATGTATATATTTTATACTTTCATATTTTAAAAATCTGTCAATTTCTAGGGCAGAAAAAAAGAAATAATCTACAAAATAGACTATTTCTTTTCTTTATTTTTTCTTTTATTCATTTATATGATTATTTGTTTCCTAAACCTTTATTTTTTCTTAAAAATGCTGGAATATCTAAGTCATTAGGATTGCTTTCTGCAGCTGGTGAAGATATTGAACTTGAACCCATATTGTTTCTTTTTCTCCAAGTATCTTCTACAATATTTTTATATCCTGCTAAACCTGTAGTTTTTTCATCTTCTTTTTCAAATCCTGTTGCAATAACTGTAATTTGAATTTCATCACCCATTGAATCATCTGTAACAGTACCAAAGATGATATTTGCTTCTGGGTCTGCACTTCTTTGTACAAGTTCTGCAGCTGTATTTGCTTCGTGTAAGCCAATATCACTTCCACCAGTAATATTGATAATTACACCTCTTGCACCTTCGATTGAAGTTTCTAATAAAGGACTTTGTATAGCTTGTTTTGCAGCATCTTCTGCTCTATTTTCTCCACTTGCTCTACCAATACCCATATGAGCCATGCCTTGATTTAACATAATTGTTTTAACATCTGCAAAGTCTAAGTTAATTAAACCTGGTACAGCAATTAAATCAGATATACCTTGAACACCTTGTCTTAAAACATCATCAGCCATTCTAAAAGCTTCTACTATTGAAGTTTTTCTATCTATAACTTGTAATAGTTTATCATTTGGAATTACAACCAATGTATCAACTTTACCTTTTAAATTAGCAATTCCTCTTTCAGCTTGTGCTAATCTCTTTTTACCTTCAAATGTAAATGGTTTTGTAACAACACCTATAGTTAATATTCCAAGTTCTTTTGCAGCAGCTGCTACAAATGGTGCAGCACCTGTTCCAGTTCCACCGCCCATACCAGCTGTTACGAATACCATATCTGCTCCTTTTAAAGCTTCAGCAATATCTGCTTTGCTTTCTTCAGCTGCTTGTGCTCCAATATCTGGATTTGCTCCTGCTCCTAAACCTCTTGTTAGTTTCTCACCTATTTGGATTTTTGTTCCCGCTTTTGATAAATTCAATGCTTGTCTATCTGTGTTTACAGCTATAAATTCAACACTTTTAATTCCAGCTTCAACCATTCTATTTACAGCATTATTTCCAGCTCCTCCAACTCCTATTACTTTTATTGTTGCTGATCCATCCATCATAAAGTTTAAATCCTCATTATCCATAATCATAAGGTGTATCCTCCTTTATTATCTTTATCTATAATTTTTAAAATTAAAAACATTTTCGTATTTTAAGAATAAAAGAAATCTTTTATTTTTTCTATAATCGTTTTAATAAGATTTTTTTCTGTTTTTGCATCAATACTACTAGAAACTGTTTTTGCATAAGGTCTTGCAGCTATATATCTAACTAGAGCATAACTTGCTCTATATGTAGATTTAATTGTACTTACCAATCTGCCTGTTGATATTTTTACTGGAATATTCAAAATAATTTTTCCAGCCATATCACTCTTATTTATATTAACAATTCCTTCTCCAGTAAGTATAACATTGTTGATATTTGGTTTTATAGCATGTGTTGTAATATCTTTATTTACCAAAGTAAATATTTCTTCTATTCTAGCTTCTATTATTTCTACAAGTTCAGAGCTTTTAATTGTTTTATTTTTTCCATCAATATCTTTACAAGTATTTAATACAATATTGTTGTCGTTATCTATAAAAGACTTTAAAGCTAATCCATATTGTCTTTTTAATTTATCTGCTTCTTCCCTAGAAATATTTAAAACATAAGCTATATCACTTGTGATATTATCTCCACCTAGATTTATTGTATTTGTATAAATAAATGAAGTTCCATTAAATACACCTATATCTGTATTTCCTGCCCCTATATCTAATAGCATAACATTATCATTTAGCTCATTTGTATCTAGCACCAAATTTCTTTCTGCAAGTGCTGTCGGTACAACACCATCTATTTCTATTCCTGCTTTTTTGAATATTGATGTTAATTGTTTTATATAATCTTTTTCTGCTAAAATAATTTGAGCTGTTAATGTAAAATGACTACTAAACTTTCCAACAGGATCTTCTACTGCTTTGCCATCTTCTAATATAAATTTGTCTGGTACTATATCTATTAGCACTTTATCTTCTGGAATCTCTATATCTCTTACTTGAATAATTGCTGAAGCAACATCTTTAATAGAAATGCCAGCAAGCTTATCTTTTGCATCTTTTACGATACTGTTCTGTACAATCGTTACATATTTGCCTGGTATTGTTGTATAAGCTGAATTTATTTTTAAATTTGAAATTTCTTCTGCTTCTTGAATTGTTTTTGAAATTGAAAGACTTATTTCGTCTTCATCAATAAATTTGCCCTTTTGAATGCCAGTACATTTGCAATTTGTACTGCAAATAATTTCAATTTGATTAAAATTATTTACTTCACCAACAACTGTGCTAACCTTAGAGGTTCCAATATCGATACCAACAATTATATCTCCTATTGCCAAAGCTTTTCTCCTCCATTTATTTTAGTTAAGTTTTTACCTTTAATGTATGCGTTAAGAATATTACATTTTTCATCAAAAGTCAAGTATATATGTGATATTTTTGTAATATTTGTAATGATTTTGTAACTTCATTTTTTCCTTAAGGCACAATGATAACTATACACTATTTTTATAGGAAATTCAAGTCAAATTTTGTCTTTTTTTGCAAAAAAAGAACCTCTATTTCTACACAATAGCACCCTACAAAAAATAGAACTCAAATTATTAAAAAGATAATAATTTGAGTTCTACTTTTTTCATATATCACGAAATCAAAGATTTATTCAAGGCATTTTATCACGAAATCAAAGATTTTATATGTATGTTTTACCACGAAATCAAGAATTTTGTTATTTATCTATCTTTATATATAAATTTTCATTGTTTAACTCATTATTTTTATTTAATAATAAATTTTCGAAAAACATATTCAAATATTCAAAAGTAGGATAAATTCCTTTAGGAATATTTCCATAATTACTTCTTACCAATGCATTTCTAAAATATAAACTGTGTTCTTTAAACATATCATTGTTTACATTAAAGCCCATATTATTAAGATACTTTTCAATAAATACTGCTGTTGTTCTCGTATTTCCTTCACCAAATGGATGGACTTGCCAAATACTTGATGTAAACTTTGCAATATGCATTATTAGTTCATTATTATTTAATTTTGAATAATCAAAGTTTTTTTCTTCTTTAAAATCATATTCAAAATAGCTATCAATATCTTGATAATTAACATATTTTACTGTATCTCCATATAATATTTCTTCATTTTTTGTAATATTATATTCTCTGTAATTACCTGCAAAGTCATAAATATCTTTAAATAGATATTTATGAATATTTTTTAAAGTAATTGGACTAAATCCAAAACTTTTATCTTCTAGAATTTGTGCTATTCTAAGTGAAACTATATCGCATTCTCTTTCTTGTTTTACTGTTATATTTTTAATATCTCTTGTTTTATAATATTCTCCAATTAAATTTTCAACTTCACTATATTTCAATTCTCCATCAATATTTTTTTTAGCTAATTCTATTAAATATTTAGATGGTTCAAGATTATCAACTTTATTTAATCCTATACCTGTATCCCAATATTCCTTTTTTTTAATTGAATCTGTTATTTCATGTTCAATAATATAGTTTTCTTCATTCATTATATGACTTGTTCCTTTCGATTTTTATTTACACCATTAGTAATGTAATTTTCTTCCTAAAACTAGATTTCAACTATTTTGATAAGCTCTTTCATCATATGTTCTTCAAAAACATAATGCCTATTACATAATTCTGTAATTTTAGGTCTGTGTGTAATTATTACATAAGTTTTGTTGTTTAAATATTTTTTTATCATGCTTATCATTTTTTCTTCAGACACTACATCTAAATTCGAGGTTGGCTCATCAAAAAAATATAATTCTTTATCTATTAATATTCCTCTAATTAAATTTAATCTTTGCTTTTGACCTGCTGATAATTTTATTCCTTTTTCTCCAACCATTGTTTCAAGTCCATTTGGCAATTCTTTATACCAATTCATTAAACCTGCTTCATCAAGTAACTGAATTATTTTTTCTTCTGGAATCTCTTTTCCCAAACATAAATTATCTCTTATGCTTAAATCAAACAATTCAACTTCTTGAGATACAAATACTAAATCCATTCGGCAATCTTTTTTTAATTTATTATCAACTAATAACTCTCCCTTTTCTAATGGATATAATCCTGCTAGTATATTCATTGTTGTCGTCTTGCCTTGTCCTGATTCACCTTCAATACTAATCTTATCCCCTTTGTTTAATATAAACTCTGGTATTTTTATTTTGGTTGAATCTTTTGTATATGAAAATATAACATTTTTCAATTTAATATTTTCAAAACTATCTAATAACCTTATTTCCTTATTATCTTTAAAATACTCATCTAATTGTTTTTTTGATGTTTTATATCTTTCTGTTATATCTATTAGCCTAACTAGACTGTTCAAATTTGAATATAATTTTCCAATTGCTGATAAATAAAATAATAAATATGGTAATCCATCTTCTCCATTTGATACCATAATAATTGTACTAATAATTACTACTAAATATAAAACATCCATTAGCCCCGTAAATATACCATTTGCATTTGACCTTTTTCTTTCATTTATTTTTGTTACTTTTAAATATTCTTCTGCATTTTCTGTTATTTTATCATTGCAAAATTTAGATATATTTAATTTTCTTATAGCAATTATATTTTGTATAAAATCAATAAAAGTTGCATTATATTTTGACTCTGCTTCGTTTACTTTCTTTTGAAATTTTTGTTTATTTTTTATCATCATATATTTTAAATAAACAGCTAGTGCTGATATAAAAATACATATCATACCTGTCATAATAGATTGTTTACAAACCATAATCAAAATAGAAGTTCCACCTATAATTAAAGGAATAACACTTATTTCAAATTGCCATGTCATTTCAAAAAAGTAAAATGATAAATTTGTTATTAGTTTATGTATATATCCTGTATGTGTATTTGAAATTTGCTCCATTGTCATAGATTGTAATTTATTAAAATAATGTTTTTGTATTTTTGCTTGAGTTTTTTGATTATTAATATTATCTATATATGATGCTATTTTTCCTGAAATAAGCATAATTATATGTGTAATGACAATACACACAGCCAATCTAATTAACTTATCTAATGTCAAAGGACTCGTTCCAAAATACGACAAAACAAATGCTTCACCATAATCTGCTATTGAATACAATGTATTAAAAATTATGGAATATATAAATAATCTCTTTGGAACAATTTTTATTAACTCTTTCATTATCTTTCTCCCTTTGTTTTATATACCTCCAACAAATCTTTTCATCCAAATTAACAGTAGAATTTGTATATTTCTTTAATTCTTGCATAATTCACAATCACTTTTCTTATCTTTTGTTTTCATTTCCTTCAGTTACATTTTAGCATATTAAATATAAAAAAACAACGAAAAAAGATGCCTAGTTATAATTTAGGCATCATCTACAAATTTGTATCATTTATCAACAAATATACTACATTTATCTATTATTGATTGTTTTCTACTTCAAAGTTTGATTTATCCGGTTGAACAAAAATACTGTCATCTACATTATCAAATTCGTAATACATTTCTGTAAATTCTACATCTTTGTCCTTTTCATCAGCTGATTTATAGCTAACATATATAACTAAGCCAGTTTCTTTTTCAACTAAACAATCTATAACATTTTCATAGTCATTTCCAAGAGTTTTTCCAGATATTCTATATACTTCTTTTCCATTATATTTTTCTGTTTTCAAGCTATTTGAAACTGCTAATTTAAATTTATCTCCAAAAGATAAATCTTTTAAGTAACTTATTATTTCTACATTTGTTTCATCTTTAAAATCTTCATTAACAATATTAGTTGTTTTGCTATCACTATAAATTGTTATGTAATTAACTTTTTGAGTATCATTTTTATATACCTTACTCAAAAGCCCTTTATTTATATCAGAACTATAATATGCAATTAAGCTGTTGTTTCCTTTTTTATATTCATCTCTTGTAGTTTTCAAACCATTTGCTTGATGTACAAAACTATATATATGATAATTATCCTTATTTGCATACTCTTCAAATTTCTTTTCTAAAGATTGAATAATTACATAATTTTTAATTCCTAAGGTTAATAAAATTGCTAAAATCAATAATACTACACCAAATATAATTTTCTTTTTCATTAGTTATCCCCCTACTCTTAATTTATACTAGTATATTCATTTAATAAATTTTCTTTATTATAATTATTTTCGTTTTGAATATTAAAATTCCATTCATAAACAATTGAATCTTCATTATCAACTTTTTCAGCCACTTTAACCAATTCTTTTTTATCTATATAAAGTGTTAATATGTAACCATCTGCATTTTTATACGAAATTGCATAACATTCTTTTCCATTATACTTTTCAGATTTTACTTTCATTTTTAAAGCTAATTTAAATTGATAAATATAGCTTTGCTCGTTTTCTCCATTTTCATTAAAAGCATATTTAAAATTTTGAAAAATGCTATCTTCAAATTGATTATCAATATCTTCTATCCTTGATAATTTTAAATATTCTTTTGTATCATTGTTAAAAGAATATCCTTCTATGTCACTATATTTAGCCATTTTTATTCCAGTACTATCTTCTATAAATTTCATTTTATTCACACTAGTATATCTTGTAAAATCATTATCATTAACTAATGTATTATTATATTTTATTGTACAAGAATAGTTATCAAGACTACTGATTTTAGTTAAATTATTTTCAATTTTATGAATAGTATAAAATTTGTTAAACCAATATAACAATAGGATTATTAGAATTATACAAATTGCTATTATTATATATTTAATACTTTTCTTCATTAGTTATCCCCCTATTATATTGATTATTTTTCTTCACTTTTTTTCTTATTAGCCATTTCAGTAACTTTTTTTGACCATTTATCTACATAGTATCTTCTTATTATAGCTAAATTTGTGAACATTCTGCCAACAAAAACTATAATTGCAGCTAAATATATATCTACATTTAATCTGTTGCCAAGATATGTCAAAAGCATTGATAAAATTGCGTTTCCAAAAAATCCTGTTAAAAATATTTTCAAATCAAAATTTCCTTTTACTACTGATGAAATTCCACCAAAAACTGTATCTAAAGCTGCAATAATTGCAATTGCTAAATAACTAGAATATGTATATGGTATAATTGGTGCATTCAATCCTATTATAGCTCCAATTACACAACCTAATATAATTGATATATATAGCATACCTACCTTTTTCCTTTCTATTTTTTTCTTAATTTTTCTCTTTCAATTTATATTTTCTTACTTATTTTTTGCTATCTGTAGCATTTTTAAGTGACATTGTTCCAGTAAATTTTTTTATAAGAATATTATTATCAACTGTATAACTAATAGCAACTTCTTTTGCTTTAATTTCATCTACATATCCACCTTTAATTGATATCGCACTTTCTAGATATTTTTTATCTCCTATTGCTTTTATCGTAAAGGGTGCTACAACTCTTTTTCCATTTACTATTACAAATCTTGTATCTACATTAGCAATTTCTGTTGTTGAAACAACTCTTTCATCATTTATTGAAATTGCCTCTGCTCCTGCTAGTCTTAACTCATTAACTAATAATAAAATATCTGAACTTTGAACTTGTTTATAATCTGTATCATCTAAAGTAATTGTTAATCCTTCACCTTTTACATCTGTATATCCTAAATATTTTTCAGTTTCTGCAAGTTCTTCAGATAATAGTTCTGAATTTTTTTGATTATTTTCTATATCATTACGATAGTTTGAAATTTTATCTTCTGTTTCTTGTAATTTTGTTGCGATTTCATCATATTTTGATTTCCAGCTAGAAAGTTCTGTTCTAAGCTCTGCTTCTCTCATTGTCTCAATAGCTGTTATGTCTGTTTCTTTTACAGTTTTAAATTGAATTAACAATACTGTTGTTAATATTAAGGCAGTTGCACCAATTGAAACAATCATTATGTTTCTTCCTTTTTTCCTTTTCAAACTATTCACCTCTATTCTGCTGTTTTAGCATATTCAAATTTGTACAATCCATTATACTTTGGTACATCAATTGAATCTACTTTTTCTATTTTAACGCTTACACCATCTTGTTTCATTTTATTAAAATAACTATCTGGCATTGTAATTTGTCCATAAAGTTTCTCTGGACTTCCTATCGCATTTATAATAAATGGAGAGCCTACTTTTTCACCATTTATCATAGTTGTATTTCCAACACAAGTAATTGCTGTTGTATTTACAATTCTTTGTCCATTTATAGAAATTGCTTCTGCTCCTGCATTTTTTAGAGAATTTACTAAAGAAATTAAATCTCCATCATGAACAATATAAGCTGAAGCTAATCCTTTGGCTGATGAATAATCTCCATCTTCTGCTTTAATTACAACTCCACTTCCTGTTAAATCAGTATATCCTAATAATCTATTATTTTCTTCTAGTTGTTCTGTTACTTGAGAAGAATTTTCATCTGAATTTGAAATTTGTTTTCTAAGCTTTTCTAGTTCTGCTTCTTTATATTCTAATTTTTCTTCTGCATTATCATAATTTTCTTTCCACTTTAAAACGCTATCTCTAAGCTCATTTTCAGCTTGTGTTCTTGCAACACTTGTAATACTTGTATCTACGGTTTTTACTTGAATACAAATACATGCTGTTAAAACTAAACAAACTGTTCCTAATGCAATAGAAATTTCTCTTTTTTTCAAATTTAATTCCTCCTTTTCAACTTTATGCTCTTACATATTGTTTTTTTATTCTGGTCTAAAATATGCTCTACTTGTATTTAAATTCATATCTATATATGCTGTTCCTGCATTTTCTTTTTCTTGTTCTATAATTGTTTTTAAATGTAACATCCTTGTATTAAGATTAGAACAATCACCTAAATATGCTTTTTTATTTTCTGATGCTAGTTCAACCATATATTCTTTATCATCTGAAATATCCACTTTTGAAATTAAACTACCAATTCCATTTGAATTTGCTGTTTCTACTATTTTAATTACCATTTCTAGCTTCTTCAAATCGTCTACTTCTAGCCTGTCCCCAGCTTTCACATTACTTAAATCTGTTTTAAAACCTGTTATAATTGGCAAATCTAATTTTTCTGTTGAAATTTCTAACATATATCCCTGATTATTGATATATATATAACTGTCTGCAAACTGCAACATATATTTTCTTGTTCTCTCTTTTACTTTTATTCCTAAAGTATTTGGTAATTTTCTTGAAATCTCAACACTTTCAATATAAGCATTTTTCTTTATATTGGCAATCACTACATTTTTTCTTAATTTAAAAATATTCTGTTCACTATCTATATTAGCTAAACTAGTTATTTCTTCTTTACTTACAATATCGTTATTCTCAACATTTATTTCTTTTATATTGAATATGCTTGAAAACATTACTAGGACTAAAGCAATTATAATTAAAACAAATACAAATAATATCTTAAGTCTTTTTAATCTTGCTGTTCTTTGATAACCTTCAAAACTTCTAATATTATTTTTTTTATGTACCTTTTTGTTATTTTCCTTATTTGTTTTTTTTACATTAGGGGCTTTTTGAGCCCCTTTTTGCTTTTTTTTTCTTTTAGAAGTAGTATTTGATTTTTGTTGAATTCCAATAATTATTTCTTCATCTTCAAATCCTTTTTTCAAATTTATACCTCTTTCCTCTCAATATTAGCTCCTAAACTATTCAATTTCAAATCTATATTTTCATATCCTCTTAAGATATATTCCGTTTTTTCTACTTTAGTAGTACCTTTCGCAACTAAACCTGCTAAAACTAATGCAATTCCACCTCTTAAATCAGTACTTTGTACTTCTGCTCCGTGCAATTTCCTAACACCCTTAATTATAATTGTTGTTCCCTCTTGATTTACTTTTGCTCCCATTCTTTTTAATTCCTGAACGAATTTGAATCTATTTTCAAAAATATTTTCTGTAACTACTGATGTTCCTTTGGAAATCGTAAGCATTGTAGAAAAAATTGGTTGTAAATCAGTTGGAAAACCGTGGATATGGTAATGTTTTTATATCCGTTGCTTTCAATTTCATTGGTGCTTGTATATTGATTGAACTCTTTTCAGTCTTTATCTTACATCCTGCTTCTGTTAGTTTATAAAGTAATGGACTTATGTGTTCTGGAACCACATCTTCCAAAGTAACATTTCCACCTGTCATAGCTGTAGCTATAAGAATAGTACCTGCCTCAATTCTATCTGGCATAATTTTATATGAAACTTCTTTTAAGCTTTCAACACCTACAATTTTAATTAAATTTGTTCCAGCTCCATATATTTTAGCTCCCATTTTATTTAAAAATTGAGCTAAGTCAACTATCTCTGGCTCCATTGCTGCATTTTCTATTTTAATTTCATGATTTCCCAATACAGATGCTAATATTATATTTTCTGTTGCACCAACACTTGGAAAATCCAAATGTATTTCACTGCTTTCTATTCTATCACACTTACACTCTATAAAGCTAGTAGTTTCATCAATTTTTATGCCAATTTTTTGAAACGCTTTTAAGTGTAAATCAATAGGTCTACTGCCTATATCACAGCCACCTGGATATGAAAATTTTGCTTCATGAAATCTAGCAATCATTGCACCTGCCAAAATTACTGATGAACGCAATTTTCTCATCAAATTATCTGGAATCTGTTTTTCTTTTAAATTCTTAGAATTTATTAAAACTCTTCCTTTTTCTCTTTTTATTTTACAACCTAAAAATTCTAGAATTTCAAGTGTTGTTCTTACATCTTCTATATCTGGTAAATTATATAATTTTGTTGTTTTTCCATTGATTATACTTGCAGCTAAAATTGGTAAACTTGCATTTTTAGAACCTGAAACTTTTACATTACCTTTTAACTGCTTTCCACCTTTGATTATGTAATAATACATTTTATTCACCCTCCCATAATAATTATGTTACATATTATGAGAATTTTACATAAAGTGTGAACTTTTTGTTTAATACTATATTTAAATTTTTTCTTTTACATAATTATTCATATATTGACGTATTCTTTCAAAAATTTCTTTATCTTCAACAACAATCTTTTCTATTAAGTCGATTGTTTTATTTACATATTCCTTATTTTTAATTATTTCAAAACTTTTTGAATAATTTATATCAAATAAAAATGTTAATGTATTTAAATACCAGTCCAAAAAATATTTTTGATATTTTCTATCAATTTGTTTTCCATTAAATAAAGCTTCTAAAAATTCTTTAGTTATATCTGGTGTTACTTCATATCCATTATTTTTTCCGATTGTTATTGTATCTTCGCCATTTATAACAAATATTTCTAGTATATCTAATTTATCTGCATCTCTAATAATCTTACAAAATATTTTTTCTTTTTCAGATAATTCATCTGGAATTTTAAATTTATTGTGATATTCAATTGCATTTTTTATAATTTTATCATATTCTCTAGTATCTGGTATAAAATCGTTTATTTTTTCATCCTCAAATAATACTTTTACACCCATACTCGCGTGATCGATTCCTGTTTTTAAATCATTATAGCTGTGTGCAATTCGTTGCTGTTCAAATCTTCCAATATCATGTAATAATCCTATTATAGTTGATAAAGCAATATCTGTTTCACTTAAATTTAATGACTCTGCAATTATTTTTGAATTTTCTTCGACTCTAAATGTATGTTCAATTTTTCTTTTAATCATTAAATTTTCCGCATCATACAAGTTTGCATATTCCATAAATATTCTTTCTGCATTTTTTATATTTATCATATTATTTACTCCCTTTAATACTTAACAACCAATTTATCTATTTTACTTCTAATATATTTTTCCAATTTATTCATAAAAGTTGCTGAGTCGATTTCTTTTTTTGCAACCATGTCTAATCCTTTTTCCCAACTAGCAGTAAGATTTGGATTTAGCATATCTGGTATTGTTTTTAAAGTAATATCATATATCATTTCACCTTTTTGAGTTGGGGTTATTATTTGTGTTTTGCTATTTATCTCAATATATTGAATTCTTTCCAATTTTTTAATTATCTCAGCCCTAGTAGCACTTGTACCAATTCCAGCACCTTTAATTTGTTCTCTTAAAGCTTCATCTTCAATTAACTTTCCTGCATTTTCCATTGCTAAAATCATTGAACCTGAATTATATCTACTTGGTGGAGTAGTTTCAGCCTCTTTTATTTCATAATTCAATGCTTCAATCTCTTGGCCTTTTTTTAAATTTGCAAGAATAGTTAAATTTTCACTCGAATCCTGGTCTTTAGTTTTATTTTTTAATACTTCCAAATATCCTTGATTTAAGCAGACTTTTCCACTTGCTGTAAACAATTCTTTTTCCACCTCAACACTTGCAGAAACTTTACTATATTCTGCTGGTGGATAAAAAATTGCAATAAATCTTTTTACAATAAGTCTATATACATTCTTTTTTAAGTCATCTAATTTATCATAATTTTCAAATCCTTGTCCTGTTGGAATTATTGCATAATGGTCTGTGATTTTACTATCATTTACATACTTTGTTTTTATTAAATCTGTACTATATTTTTCTTTAATCATTTTGTCTACATAGCCGTGAATTTCTTCATCTTTAAAATTTCTATATATTCCGTTTAAGTTATTTCCAATAACTTTTGCAATTGCTGTTGATAAAACTCTTGCATCAGTTCTAGGATATGTAACTAATTTTTTTTCGTATAATTCTTGTATTATTTCCAAAGTTTCATCTGGTTTTATTTTAAAATTTTTTGTACATTCATTTTGAATTTCAGCTAAATTAAATAATAATGGTGCATTTTCCTTTTGTTTTGATTTCTTTACTTCTAGTACTTTTCCTTTTTTGCCAGCTAAATATGAAATAAATTGTTTTGCATTTTCTTCTTTTTTAAAGCCAGCATCATTATATAAAATAGGTGATTCATATACTTTTGAATTTTCATTTACTTTCCAATCAGCCTTAAAAGATGATGTACTTTCTCCAAATTCTCCAGTTATTTTATAATATTTTGTTTTGACAAAGTTTCTTATTTCTCTTTCTCTTGAAACAACCATTCCAAGTACACAAGTCATAACTCTACCAACTGAAATAGAAATTTTATCTTCATTCAAATCTTTTGCAATCCTTCTACCATAAATAATTGAAAGTAATCTTGAAAAATTTATTCCTATTAAATAATCTTCCTTAGCCCTTAAATAGGCTGAAGCTGATAAGCTGTCATATTCTTCCCAACCCTTAGCTTCTCTTATACCTTTCAAAATTTCTTCTTCTGTTTGAGAATCTATCCAAACTCTTTTTCTAATCTTGCTATCTGGCACTCCAACCATATCATCTACTAATCGATATATATATTCTCCTTCTCTTCCAGAGTCAGTTGCAATATATATTTCTGTAACATCTTCTCTTGTTAAAAGCCCTTTAATTACATTAAATTGTTTTTCAACAGCTGGAATTACTTCATATTTGTATTTTTCCGGCAAAAATGGTAATGTGTTTAGAGTCCATCTTTTCAAATTTTCATCATACTTTTCAGGATAAGACATAGTTACCAAATGACCAACACACCAAGTAATAACCCACTCATTACCTTCTATATATCCATTTTTTCTAGTTGTATTTAGTTTTAAAACTTTTGCAAATTCCATTGCTACTGATGGTTTTTCTGTAATTAGTACTTTCATCTTTTATCCTTTCATGCAATCAATATATAAAAAGCAAGTATTACTACCTGCTAGCAATTATCTTTTCACATTGTGTATTATAACATACATTATTCTTAAAATTCAAACTATTTTATGATATACTGCAAAAAAAGAGGAACATTTCTGTGTTCCTCTTTTTATAATTTAATATTTAATTATTTTACATCTTTCATGCTCTCATATTTGAAATATGAAATAGCAGCTATAACTAAAACTACGAATATTGCTCTCATTGCAACATCTTCTGTTCCAGTATATGGTATATTATTATTAGAAGTTCCATTGTTTACTGGAACATTTGTATTGCTTCCAACTTTGTTTGAATTTACTGTTCCATTTACAGGTACATTAGCAATATTTGTATTATTAGTTTTATTTTTGTTTGCATTAACGTTTAATGTTAATGATGGATTTGCTACATTAGTGTTTGTATTTGTTTTATTTTGGTTTGTATTTGTATTGGCAAGTGGAGCATCACCAATTGTAATTGTTGTTGCAATATCTGGTGCTGAAATTGGGCTTTCACTATTTGATGCTAAAATATTTGAAAGTGAAATTTGTCCAGTTTTTCCTGTTACGCCACTCTTTGTTTTAAATGTGATTTGGAAAATTTCTTCTTCTGTTTTTACAAATGATGTTTTGAAAATAATAAGTTTTCCAGTATCACTATTAAATTCATGTTGCCAAGAATTTAAGTCATCCATACTTGACTCACTAATTGTTTCAAAAACTGATGTATCATATTTTAAATAAGATGTTATTGAGTTAACACCATTTTGACCAGCATCAATATTTGAAATTTTTATTGTTACTGTAAATTCAGTTGCCTCCTTAACTGCTGTACTACTTGGTGTCATTGTTACTGAAAGGCTTGATGCATTTACAACACTAACAAGACTACAAACTACTAATATCATTACTAATGTAATTATTAAACATTTCTTCTTCATAAAATTATATTCTCCTTTACTATTATAGAATAACATTTTAATTTTCAAAAATCAACCCCTATTTTTCTATTTTTCTTTACATTTTATTTACAAATGTAACACACTTCTTCTTTTTATTCATGCTATATACTAGCAAATATTGATAACAATTTAGAAAAATCAACAATATTTACATCTCCATCATTGTTCATATCAGCTCCTCTATAAGCATTTCCAGTAAGTTCAAATCCTTTTTTCTCACTAATATGAAGTAAAATTTTTGAAAAATCAACAATTGTAATCTCTCCATCACCATCTAAATCGCCTCTAACAATTATAGTATATGTTTTTTCATCATCTTTATTTTTAAAATTTACTTTCATTCCTGTTTTTACTAATTCTTTGTTATCAACTACTTCATTATTATCAGAATCTATAAAGTGTATATTTGTAGCATTACTTAAAATATTTTCTTTAAATTTTTCAATACTTGTATTACGATTTATTTTTGTAACATATTCATCATCAAACATATAATAGTCTGATAATATTTTTAATTCTTCTTTAGTATCTTCTTTTGGCTCATCTGGTTTATCAGTTGGTTTATCTTCATTTCCTTTAACTTCTTCTACTGTTGTAAAAGCTTTTATACATGTATCTGCTGTTGTCATATCAATTCCATTGATTGTTAAATCACTTAATTCAAACCATTTTTCACCATCTAGTGAAATAAAACTATCACCTTTTTCAGACTCTACATATTCATAAACAGTATCCTTAATTTGAGCTTCTATTGGTATAAAAAATCCTGAACCTTGTTCACCTATTTGTTTTAATACAACTGCAAATTTTTCACCTGTTATTTTTGTAGGTGTTATATCAACTCTTGTATATCCTGGGCTTAATGTTTTTGTTGTTCCAACCTTTATCAAATCACCATCTTTTAATGATTCACCAGTAGGATTTACATATATTTCATAAGATGCATATTGAATATTTGAAATTCCTATATTACTTAAAGTTTCTATCTCATTATCATTTTGTTTTCTATTATATACACTTGCAATTAAACCTGCATCTTGGCTAGAATCTCCTATATGATATATTCCACCATAAAAGTCGTTTTGATAAAGATTTGTATAATCAACTTTATTAGATGAACTTACACCAAACAAACTTGTTTCAATTAAAACATCATCATAAGAAATATAATAATATCCCTTATCCATTACTGTTGTTCCATAAGAATTTAATACTATATAAGCACCATCATTTTTAGGTTGATGTTTACCATTAAAATTTTTTCTACTATAACTATCATCCCAACCGACAATTGTAATAGCATGGTCTCTTTTTAAACTTGTGTTATCACAATAATATGCTGTTGACAAAGCCACATCTTCTTCATTATCATAGTATTCTTTATCATTTGCAGCAGTAACTGCGGCAATAGCTCCATAATTTATAATATGATTTTTTATAACATTTCTAATTGCTTTTACTTCATCAGATGTATATTCAACTCGTGAATCATCATAATAACTTACATTTCCATTGCTATCATACTTTTTATAAATTGTTGGTAAAACTTCATATCCAGTTGCTATTGTATCAACTTCTTTATCTATCTCGCTTAGATTTATTCTTTTTTCATTGTCTTCAAATGGCATATCCTTTTCTAAAACAGCACCCTCGCCATTTATTAAATAGTTAAATGATACATTTGGAATACCACCATCTCCTGCTTCCCTTTTATATCCTTTTAAATTAGTACCATCTAAAAAAGTTCTAGAAGTTGCGTAATCTAAATGTCTTGTTGAAAACCTTGCCGTTTCTTCTTGTTTTTTACTTAAACCAACATTAGTTTCTAATGATGATATTGTAGCAAAAGCCCAACATTCATTAGTACTCCATTGATTTTTTACATCAACCTTTATATCTTCATTTAGATTATATGAAGTTTTATTATAATTAGCTGATACACTTTCCAATGAATAATTCATTTTTCTGTTTTTTAAATCACTCAATATACTTGGTACATTATCTTTTGTAAATTCAGCAATTAGTTCATCTGAAAGTTCTACATTATATGTATTTGGCATTGGTGTATTTAATCTTTCTTCTGTGCTTAATTCTAGCCACTTTTTAAATTCTGTAGAATACTTTGCTTCAAAATCATTTGCTTCTGTTGCAAATGCAGAATTTGAAAGTAAAATCCCAGAGAATATTGCTCCTGCACAAATAACTTTCATTTTATTTGGCACATTTTTAATTAACTTCATTTTATTCTCTCTTTCTTAAGTTAAAATATATTTATATTATAAACAGTTTTTTTCAATCTATCAAGTGTAAAGTCTTCCTTTTCTAGTGTCAAAGTATTTTCAGCTTATTTCTTTTACTACGGCTATATTCTTTTGCTTTTAAAGAACAATTTAATATTAAATTTTAATTACATCTAATTTTAAACATTTATTTTTGTTACAAAATTGTAACTTTTTTTTAATAAATATGATATGTATATTTATTTCTTTTATTGTATAATATAAGTATACGAAAGATTGAGGGAGTTTTTATGAGCATTAGTTCAACTTTAAAAAAAGAAGGAATTGAAGTAATAGGTCCTTTAAATATATTAGAAATAAATAAAATAGCATCAACAATTTCAGAAAAATTATGCAATACTTTTCCAGAACACAATTTAGACCAAAGTAAACTTTTTTCATCTATAGCTCGTTTAAATATGTATGTAGCTAAATTTCCTGGTAATGATGCTATTGCTAAATATTTTTATAAAAATAATTCTATCTATTTTAGTAATAAAATGAATTTAGATGATTTAAATACTCTTGCAATTCATGAATGTATACATTTTATTCAAGAACAAAAAAATAAATCAGGAAAGCTTATAAGACTTGGCCTTTATAATTTAGAAGGAATTAAAAGTTCAGGTATGGCTCTAAATGAAGCTGCCGTTCAACTTATGGCTTCAAAAGCTTCAAACGCTGAAACAGATAATGTACGTTATTATGGGATGAATTTTTCTACAGAAAGTCCTGATTTTTACCCTTTGCAAACAGCACTAATACGCGAGCTTGCATATTTTACAGGTACATACCCACTATTTCACAGTACACTATTTAGTAATGATGTATTTAAAAATACTTTTATTGCTAAATCAAGTAAAAATACATTTAATGAAATCGAAAATAATTTTGATTTACTTGTACATTATGAGTCTGAACTTTCAAAAGTTACATATAAGCTTTCTACTTGTAGTGAAAGTGCAAAAGTTTCTCTTACAAATAAAGCAAATAAATTACGTCAATTGATTTTTAATACTACTTTATCTACACAAAACACAATTTTATATGATTGCTTTACTAAAGAATTTGAAAATATAAGAGATAAAGAAAGTTTAAATACATTTCAAACAAGAATTTATAATTTTAAAAACTTTCTAATCAATGCAGAAAATTACAATTATTATCATGATTTTTATTGTGATATGATGAATAAACTAGAATCCAAACGAGAACTTATTGAAAAATATGGGATAATATACTTAACTGATGATGGTCAAAATTCCCTCTCACTAATTGATAGAAATTCTTACAATATATCATTTTTCAGAAAGCTTTTTTCAAAACTTTCATTACTAGTTGAGGAAAAAATTCGTGACAAAGATTTATAAAAGAAATAGGTTTTTAGTAGAAACTTATAGCCATTTTAGGTACACTAGTTTTCTATTAAAAACCTATTTTTATTTTATAACATTTATTTCCTTTGCTTTTTCAATAACTAATTCTAAATCATTCCAAAAATCTATTTTTTTACTTTCATCTCTTAAAAGTGCTGCTGGATGAAAAGTAGGCATATACCAAATATCTTTTTTATTTATCCACTTACCTCTTGTTGATGTAATACCATATTCTGATCCTAAAATATTTTTTAATGCAGTATTCCCTAGTAATACAATAATTTTAGGTTTTATTTCTATTACCTGTGCCCTTAAATAATCTAAGCAAGCATCTGCTTCTTCTTTTAGTGGTGTTCTATTATTTGGTGGTCTACATTTTACAACATTGCAAATATAAACATCCTCTCTTTTTATACCAAGACCTTGAAAAGCCATATTCATTAACTTTCCAGCTTTCCCAACAAAAGGTATGCCTTCTCTATCCTCGTCTGCTCCTGGTCCTTCGCCTATAAACATTATTTTTGCTTCTTTGCTTCCTGTTCCAAAAACAGTTTGAGTTCTATGTTTACACAAATCACATTTATTACATTGTTTTATTTCTTGTTCTAATTGTTCTAAATCCATTTTCTCTTATTACTGCTTTCTTTTTTTACTTTTATAGAATTTTATAATATATTTTCGCAATACCGAGTAAGCGATTAACCGAACAAAGTGAGTGCGAATGGAGCAATCTTCATATAAAATAAAAATATAAGATTGCGACACCAAGGTATAAGAAAATATATTATGATATTCATTACAAACATACTACCATTACATTTCTCTTTGCATTTTCTTTTTCTAGTCTATATGAATAAAATTTATCATTATTACAAACAGAACACAAATTACTATCTATAATATTTTTTTCTTTTATTCCCAAATCTCTTAATAAAATTTTGTTAATTTCTACAGTATCAATTCTGTATTTTTGCTTGCCATCTATTATATCAGCTTTTTCAATAAAAGTATCTACTTTTTCTGTAAAAGAAAATATATTTTCACATAATTCCTTAACATCCTCATCAACTAGAAAATGACATTTTCTAATACATGGAGATATACAGCAAATAATATCCTCCGTATTAGAACCATAATTATTTTTCATTTTAATTACTGTTTTTTCTACTATTTTTTGAAATGTTCCTTTCCAACCAGAATGTACATTTGCTATTACTCTATTTTTCGGATCAAATAATAAAAATAATATACAATCTGCATTTCTTGAAATAAGTATCTTATTTTTCTGATTTGTAATTAAACCATCAACATTTTCAAAATCTATATCTTCTTTATTTTCTCCTACGCATTTAACATTTGCAGTATGTCTTTGAATTGGAATGCATAAATTTTCTTCTTGTAAATTAAGTTCTTCACATAGTATTTTATAACTTTGATTTGATGATTCACCATAATGAGAAAAATCCACATTTTCTCCTCTTAATGTGTATGCATTTTTCACACCATGTTTTAATAATCTTTTAAACTGTATATAATCTACATTTTCCCCTTTTACATATTTTATTTCAGAATTTTCAAACATAAATATTTCCCACCTTTATTCTGTAAATACTCTTGGAACTCTATCTGATATGGTAGATAAAATTTCATAATTTATAGTATTACATTTTTTGGCTACATCTTCAAGTTTTATTATATCATTATCCCAAATAAAAACATCATCACCAATTTTCGCATCAATGTCAGTAATATCTACCATAAATGAATCCATACATATTGTACCTACAATACTTGCTTTTTTGCCATTTATTACAACTTCACCTTTATTGCTCAATTCTCTTCTAATTCCATCTGCATATCCAATGCCTACTGTTGCTATTTTCATTTCTTTTTCTGCTACAAAAGTTCTGCCATAGCTTATGCTAGTTCCTTTTTCAACAGTTTTTATAAATGAAATTTTTGATTTTAATTTTGTAATTGGATAAAGTTTTATTTTATTTAATGTTGAATCACATGCTTCATATCCATACATAATTATACCTGGTCTTACTAAATTACATACTTTGCTTTCAAAATTCAAAAGCCCATTAGATGCTGATGAATGAATATATTTTATATTTGGAAAATATTTTTTTACAATTTCCACACCATTTTCAAAAATTTCTATTTGTTTTTCTGTAAATTCTTTATCAACATCAGCTACTGCAAAATGTGTATAAACACCTTGAACATCTATATTAGAATAAGTTTTAATTTCACTTAAAAATTCTTCTAATTCTTTAATCGCAATTCCAGTTCTACCCATTCCTGTTTCTAACTCTAAATGTACATTAAATTTATAATTGCATTTTGAAATTATTCTAATAAATTCTATACTTGCTACTCCAACAGTTAAATTATATTTTTCGATATTAGCTATATCTTCCATAAACGGTTGATTTAGTACAAAAATTTCATTTTTGTATCCAATCTTTCTTAACTCAATACCTTCACTAACCATTGCAACAGCAACAATATCAAAATTTTTAATTAAATCTAAATTCTTATTTATATAAGTACCATAAGCATTTGCCTTAATAACTGGCATTAGCTTTTTATCTTTCACATAGCTTTGAATATTATTTATATTCTTTAAAAAAGCATTTGTACTTACCTGTAAAATTGTTTGTCTTTCCATAACAAATTCCATTATATAAAATTTAGGTTTTTATTGGCTACACCTATAAACCATTATCAATATATTAAATATAAAGATATTTATTATCTTTTCTTGTTGGGTCAAACATACAAATAGTACGATATTTACAATAATCACACCCTGTAGCTTGTTGATATTTATATGGCTTAATATCAATTTTCCCTTTCAAGATTTCCTTTGAAATTTCTTTTATTATTTCTTTTACAGACTTTTGTAGTCTCTCAAAATCATCTCTATTGGCAACTGATGATTTACTTCTACTTATTTCGCCATCTTTTCCAACATATACTGGAATAATATCAGAGCTTCCAGTTTCAAGTTTTGTATCCATAGCATGAATTACTTTTACATCATTTAAAATTAGTCCTTGCATCTTAAAGCTCTTTTTAATTTCTAGCTCTATAGCTTCATCACTCATATTTTTACTAAATTTTTTCATTGTATCTATTAAGCCTAAATACAACACACCACTTGGTAAATATGCTGACTGCTCTGTTACTGCATCTAAATATGTAATCAATTGTATTTGAAGTCCAGCTTCTACTTGCTCCATATCCAATTTTTTTATTGAAGACTTATAGTCTATTATTCTTACATAAGAATTTCCATCTATTTTTCCGATATCCATTCTATCGATTTTTCCTGTTATTTCTACTTTATTACCATTATCTAGTTCCATTACTATTGGTTTATAAATTCCATCTTTGCCAAATTCAACTTCATTTCCAACAGGTTTGAAATCACTATATTTTAGTGAATACACAATATATGAAATTGATTTAGATACAACTTTTTTAAGCTTTTTAGTTAACATTCTATACTTAGCTGTACTATTAAAAATATAGTATCTTGAACTTTGTAAAATTTCATCTATTATATTATTTATAATTTTTTGAATTTCAGCTTCTTCTATTGTTTTTAAATCAATATTATTTTCACTTGTATATACGAAAAATTTATCTATTACTTCATGCATAAAAGACCCTGTATCTACAGCTTCAATTTTCAAATCGTCTCTTTCTTTAAGTTTCAATCCATAAGTTAAATGAAAAGAAAATGGACATTTACGATAATTTTCTAACCTTGATACACTTGTTTTTAAAGTATTTCCATATAATCTTTTTATATTTTCTTCTTTAATTTCTTCTGCTTTATTTGTATAATAAAAACCTGCTGTCATTTTCTCAAATTGATAAGAATCTTTTTGATAAAAATAACAAATCAATTTTATCCAATCTTCTGATATTTCTTTTCCTTCAAGAAAATCTTTGTACTTGCTTAATGCTTCTTCAAAAGCAACCTTTTCATTTGCCAAAAGAAAATTATTTTGAATAATTTGACTTTTTTCTTTTAAGTTTGGAAATAGTCTTTTTATTTTTTTAATTGTTATTGACGGCCTTATACTTTTGCCATCACTATCAGTTGAGCAATATGATATATATAGTTTTTCAGATGGCATAGTTAAAGTTCTATAAATATTAAATTGCTCATCATACAAAAGCTCCATTGAATCTTTTGCAACAGATAAACCGTTTTCTCTAAAAAAGCTTCTATCTTCATCATTCAAAAATCCTTCTTCTCTAGAGTGTTTTGGAAAAGCACCATCATTCATACCAACTACAAAAAGTATTCTTATTTGATGATTTCTACTTCTTTCTGTATCACCTAAAATAACCATATCTTGTGACATTGGTATCTTACCTAATTCGCTATTGTCAACACCAATTTGTAACATTTCCTTAAATTTTTCAAAAGAAATATTTTCTCCATCAAATATTAACACCATCTCATCTAAAATATTCATCAATATTTTCAAACTAGTTTGATATTCTTCTATAAGTTCTGCACTACCAATCTTTTCTAGCTGTATATTTAAAACATTATCGACTTCATTATCTTTCAAGAAATTATATAAAGATTTACACATTTGATTAACAGTTTTATTATTATCAATTTCATTTTTAAATTTATTTAAAGGTGCTAAAATATTTTTTCTTAATACTTCTAATTTATCTTGAACATTATTTTTAGCTTCATAATTAAATTCCTTACTCCACTTTTTGCCTTTAATTCCCCATTTTCTACAATAATTTTCTAATAAATATATATCTGACTCATCTATTTTTAATAAATCTGATTTTATGAATGCAAAAACAGAATCATAAGACCAATTCTTTTGAAAAATTTCAAGCATTGAAAGTATAAACTGCATTATAATATTTTGATTTAGTTTCTTTTTCTCATCAACAAATATTGGTATATTATATTTTTGAAAAATAGCTTTAGCATCTTCTGCATAGCTTTCAGTATTCTGTGTAATTATTGATATTTCATTATATCTATATCCTTCATTTTGAACTAAATTAGCTATTTGTTTAGCAATATCTTCTAATTCAGAATATGCATCATTTGTTAAACTTATGGATATATTTTTCACTTCTTTGGTAAACTGTTCTGTATTAGTCTTTCCAAAATTTTCTTCCAAAAATAACATTTCTTCTGTTTTTGCTCTTAAATTTTTTTCTAAACATACTTTTTCAATATTTGCATTTCTTCTTTCTGCCATTTCTAATAATCTCATTGCAAAAATTTTATTGAAATAATAAAAATCATTTTCAGGTTTTGTTAAAGTATTTAATTCATCTATAGTAGAAACAACAGTTAATTCTTTACATTTATTCATTATCTTATCAATAATCTTAAATTCCTGTTCTGTAAAACCTTGAAAATCATCTATATATATACATGCTTCATCTATTAAAACTGAATTATCTAAACCATCTATCAGTCTATTTATTCTATCATTTTCATCTATAAGCTTATTTGAAATGCTTTGTTCATATGCCTCATATAAAAATAACATATCTTGTAATTTCAATTTTTGATATTTATTGGTTGGCTCTAAATTCTTTATATCTTCTATTTTTATATTATGCTTTTTAAATTCTGTTATTAATTGACTTACAGTATCAACATTTTTGGCAGTCTTGCCCAAGAATTGGAGTTTACTCTTATATTTTCCAAGTAAATTATATATAAGCATACTCTTACCTATTTTAGATAGTTTAACATCAAGTTTTCCTCCTAATTCATCTTCTATCCTTGAAGCCATCCTACTTAAAGTCAATACCTCTGTATTCATTAAAGTATTTGCTTTTGTAAATCTAAAAATATTTTGCTCTGTCATTAAATTACTTTGTTCTGGAACTATTACAAATATTTTATTGTCTTTCATTTTATTTTTTATATCTTCATAAATATATGTACTTTTACCAGTTCCACTTCTACCATAAACAAGTTTAAATTCCATATTTCTTCCTTATCTTTTATAATTTTCTGTACTTATAGTTGGATATTTAAATGTAAATGTTCCAATTAAATTACCATCTTCTGTATGATCTTTAAAGAAATCATTTGAACCTTTTAAAAAATATTGGTATCTCATATCATAAGTTGCACTACCTCCACCAACAATTACAGGATCGTCCCAAGTTGTATCTACTGCATACCATGTTCCATACACTCTAACATAATTCCATGCATGGCTTTCTGTTTGTCCTTTGGAATTTAATCCAACACCACAAGCAATTAGACAGGGTATATTTAGCTTATCCATTATATATTTAAAAGCTTTTGCATAACCTTCGCATACAGCCTCATTATTTATTAGTGCACCATAGATATTATATATATTTGGTTTTGAAATAGTTGAATCATAATCTATATTTTCTACTATATAATCATGTACCTGTTTTATTTGTTTATAACTTTCTTGCTCAGTTACAATGCTATTTGCTATATTCTCCAATTCACTCTCATATTGTCTTACCGCATTTTCATTTGCAAATGTAGATGATAAATATGATATTCCATTATTTGGTCCAATTGAAATTCTATATGTTTTTTTAGGTCCAAAGCTTGTAATTTCAGTGAATAAATACATTTTTGTTATGTCTAAAAAAAACACTTCTGGTTTATCAAATATTAGCGCATTTACAGCAACTTGAAAATCATTTTCCAAAATTTCAGCTCCATTTTCTTCATGTAATAAATCATTAAAAGTCACACCATAATTAACAGTATAAGTACCTGTTTTCAAGTTTTCTATATTTTTATAAAGTTCACTATAAATCAATTTACCATATATATCTAACTGACTAAAGTAAAATTCATTCTCTACATTTGTTTTATATTGTATAGTACTACTTGTATTTTCTTCGGTAGAATTTTCATGTTCAAAAGTTGGTGGTTCAACATTTGAATATGTAGTGTTGCTCTCTTCAATTACTATTTTTTTTCTTTTTTCTGTTTCTTCTTGAATTATGTTCTCTAGGCTTTCAGCAACAGTTGATAATTCTATCTTTGAACCTAACAAATTTACTAAACTATATTGCTCTGGTACTTCTATTATTCCAAATATGTCTAAACAAAAATAAGTTGTTACTGAAAAAATTATTATAATTGCTACTATTAGTATTCCAGTAACAAAATTTTCTCCTTTGTTATTTCTCATTTAAAATCCTTCCTATTTATGCAGAAGTTCCATCTTCTCTTCTCCAATAAAATAAGTATTGTTGTGCAATTCCAGCCAAATCTTTATATTTTTCATTAGCTAAATTCTGCAATTCTTTTTTATTAACTTGTTCTTCATTTTCCTTATGAATATATAAATCATTCATTACTCTTCTTACCCAAACATCAATAGGGAAAACATCATACCTTTTTAGCGAAAATAACATTATACAATTAGCAACTTTCGGTCCTACACCATCTAATTTTAAAAGTTCTTCCTCTATTTCTTTGCTATCTTGCATATTTTTTATCTCTTCTAGGTTTATTTCTTTATTGTAAATTTTTTGAGTTGTATCATATATCCTTTTATCCCTAAAACCTGTGCCAAGACTTCTAAGTTCTTCTACAGTTGCTTTTGAAAGTTCATCTACAGTTGGAAACAGATAAAATTCTTTATTATTCCAAACAACCTTTTTACCATATTTTTTGGAAATAGCATCAATTATTTTCTTAATTCTAGGTATATTGTTATTAGCAGAAATAATAAATGAAATTATACATTCCCATAAATCTTGGTTTAAAATCCTAATTCCTTCACCAAATTCTATGCTTTCCTTCATAAAATCATCTATTTTAGAAAGCTTTTCCTTTAATTCTTCATAATTATGATTTAAGTCAAAATATTCAATCACAATATCTTTTAAGTCTTTCTCACTTATACCTTTAAATATTATTGTATTATCAATTTGGTTAACATTTAATACAGCATCTTTAATAACACCTGTATAACTTCCATCATCTTCTTTGTTCCATCTAAAGCATTGTCCACATTCAAAAATATGTTTCATGCAAAAAGATTTTTGATTTTTTAATATATATTCTTGTTCTTCCATTTTATTTTCCTTTTGCTTAAATTCACTTTAATTGTATTACATATTCTTTTATTTATCAATGGAAATACTTAATTTTTTTACTCTTTAAAACCTAATCCATATACTTCTCGTGCATCTGTAATTATTATAAATGAATATGGGTCAATTTCTTGTGCTACATTCTTTATATATACAATATTTCTTCTGTTTGTAACACATAAAATAATCATTTTTTCTTTATCTGTATACATTCCTTTACCATAAAAGCCAGTTAATCCTCTTCCCATTTCTTTCGTTATTTTGTCTGATATTTCTTCATATTTATCTGAAATAATATAAATCATTTTACTAAAATTGATTCCCTCAAATACAATGTCTAACATTTTTCCAATTATATAAATACTAATTGCTGAATATAGACCTATCTCAATTTTTTTAAAACACATTAAATTTAAAATAACAACAAATACATCTAAACCAACTAAAACATTTCCAACTTTAAAACCATTTTTATAAGACTGAATTATATACGCAATTAAATCTGTTCCACCTGTAGAACTACCAGCCTTAAAAATTATAGCTAAACCTAATCCAACAATAATTCCACCATATATACTAGCCAGAAATCTGTCATCTGTAAGAGGTCTAATTTTTGAAAAGATATCTATAAATATAGAATATAAAATCGTAGACAACATGGTTTTATACATAAAACGTTTTCCTAGTTTAAAATATCCTAATATAAAAAATGGAATATTTAAAGCTAATATTGTCACACTCATTGGTAATTTAAAAAAATAATATCCTATAGTTGCAATTCCTGCAAATCCTCCTGTTGAAAGTTGATTCGGTAATAAAAAAATAGATATTCCTAGTGCAGAAATTATACAACCAATTACAATAACAATAATAGAATTCATAATCTCACCCTTATTTAGTATAAATTGTTTTTTTATTTATATACAAAAATGAACCCTAATTATTTTATCTAACAAATTGGGTTCATTTTTAATTCAAACTTATTTTATGTTTTCACTCATCATAGAATTTACTATCTTTTATTAGTTAAAACTCTATCATCTTCTTCTAAATAATCTTTATATTCTTTTGTTATTGTTACATCAATTTTTTCTGCTGGATATTTAATATCTTGTTTTACAATGACATCTAAGTCGTAAAACTCTTTAAGTTTTTCAATATTTTGTCTTTTATAACCAACAACATTATTGACAGTTTGTGGATTAACTCTTATCTCAACTTCTTTAACTTTAGTGTTGAATTTTTTTATCTTTTCAACAATCATATCATAATACATTGCACTCTCTACAAGTTGTCTAAATGTTTCATGATAAGGTCCTGCAACAACTTCGCTTCCTTCATTTAAAGGATTGCATATTGTGTCTGTACTTTGCAAACCAATTCTAATAACATTTATTTTTTTCTTGCCAAAGAAATAGCATAATTCCTTACATCTTTCAACAGCTTGCTCAACAGTTAATGGTTCATATTTTCCTTCTTTATATTCTTTTTCTAATTCAGTACCTTTTATTACAAGAACAGGATAAATTCTAACTATTTTTGGTTTTAATTTTGCTAAATCTTTTGCAGTATTTAGTTCATCTAACTTGGTACTTTCAGGTAATCCAACCATCATTTGATGTCCTAAAGTAAAGCCTTTCCATCTAATTAACCTTGAAGCTTTTTTTACATCTGCAAAAGTATGACCTCTTTTGCATTTTTGCAATATATAATCATTCGTAGACTGAACACCAAGTTCTATTGTTTTTACTTTATATTTTTTTAATCTCTTTAATATTTCTCTGTTTATATAATCCGGTCTTGTTGATACTCTTATACTGTCTATCTTTTTTTCCTTAATATATTCATAAGCTACACTTAAAAGTTTTTCTTGAAGCTCTGGATCTATTGCTGTAAAGCTCCCACCAAAAAAAGCAACTTCTTTATAAGTATCATTATCTTTAAAACTTTCTAAATAATATTCAATTGTATCTCTAACATCTTTTTCAGTTACATTTTTTAATTGCCCACTTATTTTTCTTTGGTTACAAAATGTGCATTCATTTGGACAACCTAAATGTGGTACAAATATTGGAATTATATATTGCTTTTTCATCACGCACCTCCATATATGTCTTTTATTTATGAATCATATCTTCTAATGCTTTCTTAGCTGCTTGCATTTCTGCATTCTTTTTACTTTTACCACTACCAATAGCAAGTTTTTTTCCATTACACTCAACCTGTGCAGTAAACATCTTATTATGGTCTGGTCCTTCTTCTTTTATAATTTCATATTTAATTGATACTTCACCATGTTCTTGTAATTTCTCTTGTAATACTGTTTTATAATCTTTTGTTCCAACATTCTTACTTGCAAATTCTATTGGTTCTTTGATATTCTCTAAAATAAATCTTTCAGTTATTTCTAAACCACCATCTAAATACATTGCTGCAATAACAGCTTCTACACTATCTGCCAAAATAGCTTTTTTATAACTATGTGATGCTTGTTCACTTTTTCCTAAAAATAAGAAATCACTAAAATTATGCTTTATAGCAATTTTGTATAAGCTTTCTTCACATACAGCATAGGCTCTAACTTTAGTCATCTCTCCTTCTGATAAATTATCATAATTTAAAAATAAATATTTGCTACTTATAAACTCAAGTATACTATCTCCTAAATACTCTAATCTCTCGTTGCTTTTTACTTTATGTTCATAAGCATAAGATGTATGAGTTAAGGCATTTTTTAATAAACTTATATTTTTAAATTCATATCCAATTTCTTTTTCTAATAATTCTAATTGCATTTTAACCTCCAAATATAATATTTATATTTTATACTCTTTTTCTAATTTTTACAAGTGGCTAATGTAAAAAAAAGAAAGGTCTTACACCTTTCAATTTTGTATTTTATATTATTGAACATTGTCTTTAATATATTCAACTACATCTCCAACAGTTACAACTTTTTCTGCATCTGCATCTGGAATTTCCATATCAAATTCTTCTTCTAAAGCCATTACTAATTCAACAATGTCTAAAGAATCAGCTCCTAAATCATCAATAAAAGATGCTTCCATTGTAACAGAAGCTTCTGTAGCTCCTAATTGCTCAACAATAATTTTTTTAACTTTTTCGAAAACTTCTTCTGTACTCATAGTCAGAACTCCTTTCTAAATGTAATAAAATTTATAATCTAGTTTTATTATATAGATTCTAAATTGTCAAGTGTTTTTTTACTTTTTTCAAATTCAGAAATCATTTTATCAACAGCTTTACTTTTTACAAAGTTTTCAGCTTGTTTTAACGTGAAATAGAATAAATATTCATCACTACTACCATGTGCTTTAACTACTGGTTTCTTTACCCCTAAAAATAAAGCTCCACCATATTCTTTATAGTCCATAGTTTTAGCAAATTTTTTAATTGCTGGCAAACAAGGTATTGAACCTAACATTGTTAGAAAATTCTTTTTTAAACTTTCTGTTAAATTTCTTTTTACTAATTTTCCAAGCCCCTCTGTTGTCTTTAAAAATACATTTCCAGTAAATCCATCTGTTATAACAGCATCTACTTCACCAGAAAAAGCATCTCTACCTTCAATATTGCCAATGAAATTTACACCATATTCTTTAGCATGTTCTGATAAGATATGATATGTTTCTTTAACCAAATCATTACCTTTTGTTTCTTCAGTTCCAATATTTAATAAACCAATTTTTGGATCTTTTATTCCAAAAGTACTTTTTAAATAAATCGTTGACATTTGAGCAAATTGAACTAAATTGATTGGTTTACAATTTGTATTTGCTCCTGCATCCATAAGCATAAAGCTCTTTTTATAAGCTGGAAGCATTGGTGCAATAGCCGGTCTATCTATTCCTTTTATTCTTCCAACAAGTAAAGTTGCTCCTGTTAATAAAGCTCCTGAATTTCCTGCTGAAATAAATACATCACCTTCTCCATTTTTCAACATATTAAATCCTACAACCATTGAAGAATCTTTTTTATGTTTTATTGCCTGAGTAGGTATATCTTCCATTTCAATTTGTTCTGAAGCATGTTTAATAGTAATTTTATTAGTTATTTCTGAAATACTATCTTTTCCATAAAATTCTTTAATTTTATCATTTATTACTTTTTCATCACCTATTAAAATAATATCAGCTTCAATTTCTTTTGCCGCTCTTATTGCTCCTTTTATTACTGCATCTGGTGCATTATCTCCACCCATAGCATCTAGTAATATTTTCAATTTTTCTTCCTCCTAGCTAATAATATTTGGACATTACTATTTTATTTACTTTGTAAAAAAAAATCAATACTTTTTTAATAATTTGACCACAAATTCAGTTTTTACCTTAATTTATATTTTTTATAGCATCCAATAATAATTTGCAACTCCTGCTAAAATTGCAATAATTGTATAAACAATAATTTTACCTAGTGCAGATACTACTGAAATTCCAAATGTATCGGCAACACCTTGCCAAGATGCTCCTAGTACAACAACTAAACCAGTAAAAAATAAAGTTCTTACAAACCAATATGAAAATACGAGTGATTTATTTAAAACTCCACAAACCACTCTTATTAGTTGCATATTTATAGAACCAAGTCCTGCTTCTTGCATCAATTGTTTTGCTAAAAGTAAATCATTAGGATTTAATTCCAATATTTCACATATTAAATATATAGTTGTGATATCTGGATATACTTTATCCTTTTGCCAATTATCAACCTCTTTTTCTGATACATATAATTTTTTACTAGATAAAACCTCTGATAGTTTTATTCTACTATATCCTTTTTTATCCATTGCTTCTTTAAGTTGTGTTCCAAAAGTCTTATAATCATCAAGTTCTTTCAACAAATCTAATTTTGTTTTCTTTTTCATAATAGCTCCTAAAGATAATTCATTTAATTTCTAAACTATTTTAATTATTCTTTCATATACTTATCTATTACATTTTGTGTTTCTGTATTTTCTTCATTATTATCTTGATGCATATATGGAACAACTTCTTTATCCCATACATCAAAAAATGTTATCATTTCATTTATACCTTTATTTTGATAACCTTTTCCTAAATGCATAGCAACTAAAATAGCAAGTGTTATACCTATTAAAAGTAAAATCATGTTTACTGTTGGTCTAGCTAAATCAAGTGCCTTGCCAATCATTCTCCTAGCTGCTGGACTTGTTTTTTTCCTCATACCATCTTGAGTTTCGTTTTTTGCTTCTAACAAGTCGTTTGGATTCATGTCCAATACTTCTGCTAGTAAATATATCGCATCTAAATTTGGAAAATCTGCATCATTTATCCAATTTTTTAATTTCTTTTTAGTAATTGTATTTTTAAAAGTTTTTTTATATTCTAAATCAAAAATTCTTTGATATAATTCATTAAAACTAATATCTTTTTCTTTACATTCTTCTTTTAATATCTTTCCAACTGTTTCTTGTTTCTTTTTTTCTTCCATAAAACCCTCAAAAATATTTTATCTAAAACAATGATACCATTTATAAATTTAAAAGTAAATAGTAGTATAAAAATACTTAATATTAAACACATGTATATGGATTTATTAAAGTTAAATTATAGAAAAAAAGACCTTCGAGTAAACTCGAAAGCCTTTATATATGTTATAGTTAAATATTATTCGATAATATCAGCAACAACACCTGAACCAACTGTTCTACCACCTTCACGGATAGCAAATCTTAATCCTTTTTCAATAGCGATAGGTGTGATTAATTCGATTGTCATTGAAACGTTATCACCTGGCATAACCATTTCTACACCAGCTGGTAAATCGATAACACCTGTAACGTCTGTTGTTCTGAAATAGAATTGTGGTCTATATCCATTGAAGAATGGTGTATGTCTTCCACCTTCTTCTTTTGTTAGAACATAAACTTGAGATGTGAATTTTGTATGTGGATGAATTGTTCCTGGTTTTGCAATAACTTGTCCTCTTTCAATATCTGTTCTTTGAACACCTCTTAAAAGAACACCAATGTTATCTCCAGCTTCAGCTTGGTCTAATAATTTTCTGAACATTTCAACACCTGTAACAACAGTTTTCATTTTTTCAGCTTTTAAACCAACGATTTCAACTTCATCAGATAATTTAACAACACCTCTTTCAACTCTACCTGTTGCAACTGTACCACGACCTGTGATTGTGAATACATCTTCAACTGGCATTAAGAATGGTTGGTCTGTTGGTCTATCTGGAGTTGGGATATAGCTATCAACTGCATCCATCAATTCTTTCATGCATTGATATTCTGGAGCATTAGGATCTGTAGATGTAGACTCTAATACTTTTAATGAAGATCCTTTAACGATTGGAATTTCATCTCCAGGGAAATCATATTTAGATAATAAATCTCTAACTTCCATTTCAACTAATTCTAATAATTCTGGATCATCAACCATATCGCATTTATTTAAGTAAACAACGAT
>CAKPCF010000007.1 GCA_934141445.1 uncultured Clostridia bacterium
CTTTAAGTAACATACTTAAAGTGCTTTTTTGTATATAATTTATAATTTATAATTTATTTTCTAGATTATCCATTAAGTCTTTCATTTAATTCAATATTACTTTACATAACAACAAAATTATGGTATAATTAGTTTGGTCGTTACCTTTGTTTTAATTGTTCTCTGCACTAGGACAATTTTCATATATACAATTAAAAATGAAAGGCAGGTCATACTTATGACCCAAAAACTCAATAGAAACCTTGTTGTGATGGCAATCACATTTGCTTTGGCAATGTTCGTTAATATCAGCGCTTTTGCTGAAGAAGTTGTAATCAACAACAAAACCGGCAAATATACTGTTAGTGAAGGAACCGTATACTGGGAAACTTCTACCAACTATGGTAGTGGAAAGAACTTCACTGTCAGTGACAACAACCCTTATACATCTGTGACTGACGGAAAACTTTCTGTCAGGGTGAATGGTTATTCAGTACTTGATTCCAACGGCATCCCCACTGAAGCAGTGTATGATCCCGAAGCCCAAACCTTTAACATTTCAGCCTCAGCATCAAACAATGTGATGCTTCACATTGTAGAATCTACCGATACTGGTTTTAGGTTAGGTTGGATTAAATTTAACGAATTAGGTTCGTTAAACGAACAGGTCAGCACAGAAAAAACATCCAATGATAAAGTAGAGCCACAAAAAGAGACAAAAACATCTGTAAAATCAGAGTCCATTTCCAAAGCTCCTACATATCAGATATCTGATGATGAAGCGAATTGGCTAGGAAATTCTGAGAAAAAAGATGCAGAAAAAATCGCTAATACACTTGCTTTAAGTGTAGAAGAAGATCATTCTGCTGGCAAAGATTCTTATATCCTGGCTGATGTTTCTGGTAGTATGAAATCATTTCAGTCTGATGTGCTCAAAAAACTTAACGGTGCTCGTGGAAAAAAATATATCTTTGCAGCCTTAATGCAAGAATTTACAGATGGAACAGATATTGCTGATTATGATATTGGCAATGGTACTGATATCGCAAATGCTCTTAACAAGATTCAGCCAAGCAGTACTGACCATATTTACATTCTGAGTGACTTGTGTGATGGAAACATTTTGAATCACATAAAAAAGAACGATGATTTCTACGGAGAAATCACTATCATCTATTATGAGTCGGCGTTCTTTACTCCTCGGGTGTTCATGCATTATCTCAGGAAAAGCTATCCCAATGCAACCATTACTGGTTTCTAACTTTTTTATATGTCAATGTGCAGATTGACATATTTATATAAAGCAAGTGGCATCCTTTTAAACGGGATGCCACTTGCTTTATCTTATTAAACTTCTTTGTAATAAAATTTCAAATTAATTTCTTTCGCACCATAATATTTTAATATTTTTTGCATTCTTTTATTTGTTTCTCCAGTAGCTGCTGATACTATTTTTACATCATTATTTTCTTTACGCAATTTTTCTATTAACTTGAAGAAAACTCCATATTTTCTATATTCTTCCTCTACGAACATTTGTGAAATCCATAATACTTCACCATCATCTGCCCAATAAAAATATGAATATAAAATCATTCCAACTGGTTTATCATCAACTTCTGCAATTAAACATTGGAATTTTGGATTTTCCACAAAGTAATCTTTATCTATATTTTCTCTCAAATTATCTGATTGTTCCGTACAATTTATTTCATTTATTACTTGATTAGCATGTAATATAAAATCTTTATGGCTCTTATTTGCCTTCATTACTTTTATCTCTTTCATTTATTATTCCTCCATTTTTTTATATAAAAACTTAATAGAAAAATATGAAATATAATACTAAACATATTTCAGAAATAAGTATAGTTGGAAGACCTATTGTAAATTTTGCTTTTTTAGTTTTATGTCTGAATGTATACATTCCAGCAACAGTTCCAATTCCACCACCAATTAAAGTAACTATAAATAAAGTTTTTTCCGGTGTTCTCCAATAACCTTTTTTGGCTTTAAATTTATCTATTCCCATTATTAAAAATCCAAATATATTTACTGCAATTAAGTAACATATTGTATATTTTAAATTTACTGGATTACTTAGAAATTCTTTTAACATATTTCCTCCTTCTTATCTAAAAATTATTATAATATTTCTTTCTAGCACAAAAATTATTTTATCCAAACAAACTCATTTGATTTGATTCGCTCATTCCTTTTAGGCAACCAGCATTTCTTAAAGTTTCTATTGCTACTTTTCCTATTTTTGATTTAATTTGCATATCACTAATAGACATGAATTTACCTTCTCTAGCTGCATTATATAAATTTTCAGCATCTATTGGGCCAAAACCATTTATAGCACTTAGTGGTGGTCTCAATCCATCTGGCTCTACAATGAATTTACTATGATGTGATTTATATAAATCTACTGGTAAGAAATCTATTCCTCTTTCATTCATTTCTAAAACTAATTCAAGTACTGGATACATTTCCTTATCTTTATTAGCTGCTAAATTTCCAGCTAAATCAATTTCTTTCATTTTGTTTTTTACAGTTTCAGCACCATGGCACATTGCATCACTATCAAATTGTTTTGCTCTTATTGAAAAATATGCTGCATAATATGCTTTTGGAATATGAACTTTAAACCAAGCAATTCTAAATGCCATTGTAACATAAGCTGCTGCATGGGCTTTAGGGAACATGTACTTGATTTTTTCACAAGATTTAATATACCAATCTGGCACATCATGTTCTTTCATAAGTGCAACATATTCAGCCCATTTTTCAGGATCTTTCAAAGCTTTACCTTTACGAACTGTTTCCATTATTTTAAATGCTGGGTTTGGTGGTAAACCTTTATTTATTAAATAAATCATAATATCATCTCTACAACATATAGATTCTGATAGAGTAACAACTCCTTGATTTATTAAGTCTTGAGCATTATTTAACCATACATCAGTACCATGTGACAAACCAGAAATCCTTATTAGTTCGTCAAAAGTTTTCGGTTTAGTATCAACTAACATTCCTCTTACGAATTTAGTACCAAACTCTGGCACACCAAAACTTCCAACTGGTGAATTTATCTGTTCCTCAGTAAGTCCCAATGCTTCTGGTGAACTGAAAATACTCATTGTATCTTTATCATCTAAAGGAATTGTATGTGGATCAATTCCAGTAATATCTTGAAGCATACGAATTATTGTAGGATCATCATGGCCTAGTATATCTAGTTTTAATAAGTTTTGATCAATAGAGTGATAATCAAAGTGAGTTGTTATAATGTCTGAATTTGGATCATCAGCTGGATGCTGTACAGGAGTAAATTCAAAAATTTCTCTACCTTTTGGTACAACTATAATACCACCAGGGTGCTGTCCAGTTGTCCTTTTTATACCGGTACAACCAACTGCTAATCTTGAAATCTCTGCACTACTTACTGGTATATGTCTATCTTCATAATAACCTTTTACATATCCATAAGCTGTTTTATCAGCAATGGTACCAACAGTTCCGGCTTTAAAAGTTGTTCCTTTACCAAATATTACTTCTGTATATTTGTGTGCTTTTGCTTGATATTCACCAGAGAAGTTTAAGTCGATATCAGGCTCTTTATCACCATTAAATCCAAGGAAAGTTTCAAAAGGTATATCCATTCCATCTTTCTCTAAAGGATGACCACATTCTGGACATTTTTTATCTGGTAAATCAAAACCATTATGATATCCATAATCTGTAAAATCCGAATATTTACAATTTGGACATCTATAATGTGGCTTTAAAGAATTTACTTCTGTTATACCTGTCATATTAGCAACAAATGATGAACCAACAGATCCTCTTGAACCAACCAAATATCCATCTTCATTTGATTTCCATACTAATTTTTGAGCAATAATATACATTACGGAGAAACCATTTCTTATAATAGAATCTAGTTCCTTATCTAGTCTTGTTTTTACAACTTCTGGAATTGGATCTCCATATAATTCAATAGCTCTATGATATGCTATATCTTTAATTGTTTGTTCACAACCAGGAATATGTGGTGGACATTTTTCAGGTGAAATTGGTTTTATTTTTTCACACATATCTGCAATTAAATTTGTATTCTCTACAACAACTTCATAAGCTTTTTCAGGTCCTAAATAATCAAATTCAGCTAGCATTTCATTAGTTGTTCTTAAATATAAAGGAGCTTGCATATCTGCATCTTCATATTTTTGTCCAGCTTGTAAAATTCTTCTATATATTTCATCTTGTGGATCCATGAAGTGAACATCACAAGTTGCACAAACAGGTTTATTTAATTTTTCTCCTAATGCAACAATTTGTCTATTTATATTTCTAAGGCCCTCATCATTTTGTACAGTGCCTTCTCTTACAAGATATTCATCATTTCCAATAGGCTGTATTTCTAAGTAATCATAATATGAAGCGATTGCTTCAATCTCTTCTTGAGGTTTTTGTGTAAGCACAGCTCTATATAATTCACCAGCCTCACAAGCACTACCTATTATTAAGCCTTCTCTATATTTATTAAGTATTGATTTTAAAATTCTAGGCTTTTTATAAAAATAATTCAAATGTGAATATGACACTAACTTATATAAATTTTTTAATCCAACATAATTTTTAGCAATAATTATAATATGATATGAAGGAAGTTTTCTAAAGTCTGTTTCAAACTTCAAATCAAAATCATCTATTGTTTTACCATGTTCTTCTTTAGTTTTATCTATCATAACTTTAAAAACTGCAACTAAAGTTTTTACATCATCTAATGCTCTATGTGCTACATCAACTTGAATATTTAATGAGTCTGCTATTAGCCCTAATTTATATTTCTTCAAATCTGGAAAAATAGCTTTAGCAAGACGAAGTGTATCAATATATGTATTTTCTAATTTATATCCATATTTTTCAAAATTGTATTTTAAATATCCAATATCAAAATCTGCATTATGTGCAACTAAAACAGAATCTCCTATAAAATCAATAATTTTAGGAATTATTTTGTCAATTGTTTCTGCATCTTTTACCATATCATCTGTAATGTGTGTAATTTCCACAACTCTTGGTGGTATTGGCTTTTCTGGATTTACAAAACATTCAAATTCATCTATAACTTCGCCATTTTTATATTTTATAATTCCTACTTCAGTAATTTTTTCTGTTTGACAAGAAATACCCGTTGTTTCTAAGTCCAATACACAATATTCACAATCTAAACTTTGTCCTTTTGAATTGAATACACCAGGGTCTTTATCTGGAACAAAGTAACCTTCAACACCATATAAAACTTTGATATCATCACCTGTTTTTTCTAAAAGTTTATGTGCATCTGGAAAAGACTGAACAACACCATGGTCAGTAATTGCAATTGCATTCCAGCCCCAAGAAACAGCTCTTTTTACTAAATCTGCACAAGGAGTTATTGCATCCATTTGGCTCATCTGAGTATGCATGTGCAATTCCACTCTCTTTTTAACAGCATCATCCATTCTCTTTACTTTTTTAGTTCCTTGAGTTTCAATAATAGTATTTGCCATTATGGTTATTTCTTTAGCAAATTGATCATATTTTGCTACGCCATCAACTTTTAATCCTTTTGAACCTTTTATTCTTTTTGAAACACTTTTAAATTTGTCGGCATCTAAGAAAGCCTTACACGTAATACTACTTGTGCCATCATATACATTGAACATTAGTATTACTTTTTCACCATTTTTTATTTCTCTTGAATCCATTGAGTCTGCAATTAGTTCACCATCAACTACAACTTTATCTGAATCTACAGAAATATCTTTTATCTTTATTGGATCACCTTTTAAATTCATATTTCTACCAATTATTAAAGGTGTATCTTTTTCTTCTGGCTTCTCTTCAGCTTTTGGTTCAACAGGCTTACTCTCATTTGGCACACTTGCAGAAGCTTGTACAGCAGTATTTTGTTTTTCTGCCATTTCTCTCTTTTCTTCTTTTTTCTTTTCTCTAGCTTCTTTTGCCTCTTGGTCAGCTTGAACTTTTAAGAATTTTAAAGCTTCTTCTTCTTCTCTTTTTCGCTTTTGCTCTAATAACTCTTCATAATTATCTGCTAAGTTTTCTTCAAATTTTACAAGATAATTTTCATTATATATATTTGATAATAAATGTTCTAAACCTTTGTCAAACTTTTTAGCAAGTAAAAAATCAGCTCCTTTTAGAGCCAATTTTACAGAAATATTTTTACCAGAAACATCAAGTTTGCTTCCTGTTAATATTGCTTTGCTAAAAGGTTCTTTCTTAGTAACATAGTTTATTACAGTAGACCATTGTTTTTCTACATCTTGTTCAATCTGTACATCTTTATAATGTATATCAATTAAAGCTTTGTCTACATGAAATCTTTTGATTAAATAATTTTCAAAATCTTCCATTTCATTTATATGTATTTGGTTTGCAGAAGAAACTTCAACTTGCAATTTATTTGTCTTTTTATATAAATTTATATTCTCTATTTGCGCATCTAATAGAGGATTATCATTTTGATAATCTACAAATACTTCTTTTATATATTTTTGCATTACCTTATTATCCTTTATCCAAATTTACTATATTAGTTTTCTTCAGTATTTATCCTAATTTGCTCTTGTACAATTTTTTTAACTTTTTCGTATTCTTCTTTTACATTTCTTACACTTTCAATATTTATAGCAGATGTTATTAGAATTGCATTTTCTGGATATATTCTTATATCTCCAACTTTGAATAATTTTTGAGAGAAATCTTCAAAATATCCCATATCTTTAATATCTTTGTATAGCAAAATCTTTTCTTTTCCATTTGAATTATATACTATCTTTTTCTCATAAAAAGTGCAAGTTGTAGTTTGGATTTTCTTCTTTTTCAATTTCAACCCACCAATTATTACCGCAATAAAAACAATTAAAAAGCCAAAGAATACTGCTACTTTTTGTGTTGAAAGTAACGCAAATAATAGTAGAATTCCAAAAAGTATATATTCTCCCCATTTCCAAATTTCATACCCAGGAACAAAAGTTGATTTTAATTGATACAACTGATTTGTGTCTAATTCAAGTTCTTCTTCCTTTTTAAATTTTTCATAACATTTATTGCAAATATCTCCATCTCTTTTTAGTTCAGCACCACAAACTTTACACTTCATATTTCTTCTCCTCTACAATATTCTTCCTACATCATTAAATGCTATATACATTGATAGCAAAATTAAAAATGAAAAACCTAATAATTGTATTTTTGCTTCCGTCTCTCTTTCAAAAGGCTTTCTTCTAATAGCCTCTATTATTATAAAAAATAATCTACCACCATCCAAACCAGGAATTGGTAATAAATTTGTTACTCCAAGTGATATTGAAATAACAGCTAATAAATAACAAAACTCATATAATCCATCTGTTTTAACAATCATTTCCGAAATTCCAATAGGTCCCACCATTTCATCAGCTTTAACATTTCCTTTAAATAATGATAAAACACTTTCTCCTAGCATTTCAGCAAAATATGTTGTTTTCCAAAAAGCATAATAAACTTGATTTTTGAAAGTTCTATCAGCTTTTTTCATATAAATACCAAGCTTATAAGTAGCTGTGTTATTTTCTTCATTAATTATTTTTTGAACTGGTATTGATAAATCTAGAATTTGTCCATTACGTTCAACTTTTACCTTAACATTTTCTGTATTTGAACT
Organism: uncultured Clostridia bacterium; assembly: GCA_934141445.1. GTDB lineage: Bacteria > Bacillota > Clostridia > TANB77 > CAG-508 > Scatovivens. The sequence goes on from CAKPCF010000007.1 coordinate 7,700, forward strand.
AGCAATTTGAGCATCTATTTGTGATTTTAATCTAATCTTTTTTCCATTGATTTCTTTTATTGTATCACCAACTTGAAGCATTGATAATTCATTTCCATAGCTAGTATCAATTCTATCAATAGTTGTAGAAACATTTGCTACCGAACATTGTAATATAAAATATACTAAAAATCCAAATACAATGTTTACAACTATTCCAGCAATGGTTATAGCAAATCTTTTGGATTTGCTACTATCTAGAAATGAAATTTCATTATTGTTTAATTGTACATTTTTGTTTTCTAAATCATCCTCATACATATCTACAAAACCACCAAGTGGTATTGCTCTTATTGAATAATTTGTTCCTTTACTTGATTTTGAAAAAATCTTCGGTCCAAATCCAATAGAAAATTCTCTAACAGCAACATTACATTTTTTTGCTACTAAAAAATGTGCTCCCTCATGTATGAAAACTAAAAATCCTAGTAAAAAAAATATTTTTAAAGCACCAATTATAAAACCCAAAGTTTCCTCCTAAATTATAGTAAGTTAATTTTATTATATATTATTTTGAAATACTGCGTAAGCGACCAAACGAACGAAAGTGAGTGCGAATGAAGCAATCTTCATATAATTATAAAAATAGAAGATTGCGACACCAAGGTATAAAAAATAATATATAATAAAATTTGTTAAAATATTATAATTTATATTTTATAGTAATATTATAAATATAAAATATGCATATGGAGCTGCAAATATAACACTATCAATTCTATCAATCATTCCACCATGTCCTGGGAAAATCTCACTAAAATCTTTAACATCAAATTGTCTTTTTATTGTTGATGCGGCGAAATCTCCAATTTGTCCGATGATACTTAATACAAATGCAATTATTGCAATTGTTAAATATGAATAAATTTCAACATGTAATACTTTATTTAATATGAATGTATATATTAAGCATGATAAAATTGCTCCAATAATTCCTGCTATGCAACCTTCAATAGTTTTATTTGGACTAACTTTACTAAATTTATGTTTTCCAAAATGTTTACCAACTAGATATGCCATTATGTCTGTTCCCCAACTGCTAAGTAGAAGATACCAAATTAAAAATTTTCCATTTTGCATATCAATTTTTCCTGTGTTTCCATATAAAACAGGAATAAATACTGTAAAACCTACTATATATAAAATTCCTGTAAAACTAATTGCAACATCTTTAAAGTTTATTTTCATGTCAGTAATTATTATGTGCAAGAATAGTAATAGCAAAATAGTTGGAATTCCTATTATTATAGCTCCAATATAATATTCAATTGGTATAATATGTATAAAAGCAATCAATATACATAAAATATATCCAATCCAAGAAATTGCTTTATATTCTTTTTTTACACAATTATCATATTCATAAAATGCCATTGTTGCAACAATAGCCATTGCTATATCAATAATATATTTGTTTCCAAATACTAATCCTAAAAAAACTATAGGTAAGCCTATTACAGCTGTTAATATTCTTTTTATATTCATAAAATTTCTTCCTTTGCTTTTATTTTCCAATTCTTCTGTGCCTATTTTGATAAGTTTGTATTACATTATCTAAATCTTTTTCAGAAAAGTCAGGCCAATATTTTTCTAAAAATAAATATTCTGAATATACACTTTGCCAAGTTAAAAATCCACTACTTCTTATTTCTCCACTTGTTCTAACTACAATATCTGGATCTGGAAATTCACTAGTATATAGATTTTCCGTAATTGTATTTTCTGTAATATCTTCAATTTTTAATTCATTATTTTTTACTTTTAATGCAATTTTTTTAACAGCATTAGTAATTTCATTTCTTCCACCATAATTCAAAGCAACTATAAAAGTTGTTCCTGTATTATTCTTTGTTCTTTCAATTGCATTTGCTATACTTTGTTGTAAATCTTTTGACAAAGCTGACATATCACCAATAACTTTTATACGAATATTCTCTGTATTTGCTCTTTTACTATAACTATCTAAATAGCTTTTTAAAAGTTGCATTAAAGCATCAACTTCATCTTTACTTCTTTTCCAGTTTTCTGTTGAAAAAGCATAAACAGTTACATATTCAACACCAATTTTATTAGCATATCTTATAATGTTCTCTAAAGTTTCTGCGCCTTTTTTATGACCTAGTTGTACTGGTAATTTTCTTTCTTTTGCCCATCTTCTATTACCATCCATTATAATAGCAATATGTCTAGGTTTATTTTCTTCTTCCATTATATTCTCCAATTATACATTTAAAATTTCTTTTTCTTTATTTGCTAATATTTTATCTATTTCAGCAACATATTTATCTGTTAATTTTTGAATTTCATCTTCTTTTGATGCTTTTTCATCTTCAGTAATCTCAGAATTTTTTTGTTTTGCTTTTACATCTTCCATTCCATCTCTACGAATTGACCTAACAGCAACTTTAGCTTCTTCAGCAATTTTTCTAATTTCTTTTACTAAATCTTTTCTTCTTTCTTCTGTTAATTCTGGGAAATTTAATCTAATAACTTTTCCATCATTGTTAGGGTTTAATCCAATATCAGAAGCAAGTATTGCTTTTTCAATTTCTTTTAGTATACTTGCATCCCAAGGTTGAATAACTATCATTCTAGCTTCTGGAACTGATATTCCTGCTACTTGATTTATTGGTGTTGTAACACCATAATATTCTACTGAAATTTTATTTAATATTGCTGGATTTGCTCTTCCTGCTCTAATTTCTGATAAATTTTCTTCAAAAACACTAACTGTTTTTTTCATTCTTTCTTCTAATTCGTTCATAAAAAAACCTCTTTCTATCTGTTTATATTTATTTTACAATTGTTCCTATTTTTTCGCCTTTAACAGCTCTTACAATATTTTCTGGATCACTTATTGCAAAAACTAATAATGGAATATTATTATCTTTGCATAAAGCCGTTGCAGTTGAATCCATAACTTTTAAATCTTGTGCAAGGACATCTTTATAAGATATTTCATCATATTTAACTGCTGTTTTATCAATTTTTGGATCTGCAGAATATACACCATCAATTGTTTTCGCAAGTAATATAACTTCTGACTCTGTTTCTGCTGCTCTTAAAGCTGCTGCTGTGTCTGTTGAGAAAAATGGATGCCCTGTACCGCAAGCAAATATTACAACTCTTCCTTTGTTCAAATGCTTTTCTGCTTTTCTTTTAATATATGGTTCTGCAATTTCTCTCATTTCAATAGCAGTTTGTAATCTTGTATAAACTCCTCTTGCTTCTAGAGCATCTTGAAGTGCTAAACCATTCATTGCAGTTGCAAGCATTCCCATATAATCAGCTGTTGATCTATCTGCCATTTTTTTACCATTTTTTAGGCCTCTCCAAAAATTTCCCCCACCAACTACAATTGATACTTGAACTCCCATTTCTAAAATTTCTTTAACTTTATCACATATATTACCAATTATTTCTGGGTCAATTCCTGTTCCAGCTTCTCCTGCTAGAGCCTCTCCACTTAATTTTAGTAAAACTCTTTTATAAGCTACCACGACTATTCTCTCCTTTTATTTTATTATCACGCATATTTTATCATATAATCTAAAAATTTTGCAGTATTTTTTATAAATTTCTTAAGATTTTTTTAATAAATTTTATAAATTATTATTTTTATTATATTATAAACTAAAAATTTATTTATAATAATCCATTTTCAATATCTGATACTAATTTTTCCTTATTTTCTTCAGGTATCAATCTAATATTTTTTATTTCTTCTCTTTTTACTATTGTTGGTACATATTCTCCTCTATCAGCATATCTTGGATCATTTGAAAATTCTGGACCACTTCCTGTTCCAAATTCGCCTGAAATATAATCACACAAATATACATATTCCTCTAAATTTCCATCTGGTGTTATTCTTGTATATAATTTCTTTGTTGCTTTTACCACAATTCCTAATTCTTCTAAAATTTCTCTTTCAACACATTGCTCAATTGTTTCATTTCCTTCTAGTCCACCTCCTGGAAAAACATAATATTCTCCATAAGGTTTATTTGGATTTTCTGAAGGCTTTACATTTAATCTATGCATAAAAGCATATCCACCATTTATTTTTACAAGACCTGCTCCTCTTATTCTTTTCATAACACACATTCCTTTCTACTTATATTTAATTCAAAATAATTCTTTATATACTTTAAAAGGAGTATATTTTCTATACTCCTTTCTAACTCTATTTTGTTATTTCTAATATTTTGAATTTTAATACACCAGCTGGTGCTTGAACATCAACAATTTCATTTTTCTTTCTTCCAAGTAAAGCTTGACCAATTGGTGACTCATTTGAAATTTTGTTTTGAGCTAAATCAACTTCTGTTGAACCAACTATTGTATACTCGATTTCTTCATCAAATTCCATATCTAAAACTTTAACAATATTTCCAACTTGAACAACTTCTGTATCAATTTCTGATTCATCAATTACTCTAGCATATTTTATTTTTTCTTCTAATTCAGCAATTTTATTTTCATTTGCAGCTTGTGCATTTTTTGCTTCATCATATTCTGAATTTTCTGATAAATCTCCAAATCCTAAAGCAACTTTTATTCTTTCTGCTATTGCATATCTTTCTGTTGTTTTTAAATAATCTAATTCTTTTTCTAATTTATCGTATCCTTCTTGTGTTAATAAAAATTCTTTTTCTCCCATATTATAAGTCCCCTTTCATTTGTTACTTACATTGTATTCTATAATACTGTTTATTTTCTAATTTGTCAAGATTTACAGCAATAAAAATTTCAGTTATAAATAAGAATAAATATATGTTTTTCATACCTTGGTGTCGCAATCTTACTTTTTTATAATATATGAAGATTGCTCCATTCGCACTCACTTTGTTCGTTTGGTCGCTTACGCGGTATTTCAAAACAATATATTTATTCTAAAAATTTAATTTGTCAGTAGTTTTTTTCTTCTTTTGAACTCTTGATTCTTTATTTTGCCTCTTATTCCAATTAAATAATGCAATTCTACATTATCATCTAAAATTTGCTTCAACACATTATTAAAATTCGTTTTTTTATAAATTAAACTTTCATATATCAAATTACTTGAAAATTTTTGAAATGGAATAACATATTTAAAATAGTTAGTTGGCAAATGTATGTGATAACCATTTACAATAATTCCATTAAAGCTTCTATTCTCTATTGCAATTTCTTGTTCAAAATTTATGATTATTGCATTTTTGCTAATTGAAAATTTATTTAATGCCTCTTCTGCAAAATTAAAATTTAATACAATACCAGCATTTTTCAAACTCTTTCTTTCATTATATGTTACATTTAATTCTATACCATATTCATTATACAAATTTTCTTCCAATTTCTTAAATTTCAACGGTTCTTTGGTAATCAATTCTATCTTCTTATATTTACAAGCTAATTTTATAATCCAACCTGCTATCTTTTCATCTATTTCATTAGTAAGAATTGCAATTTCCTGTTCTGAAATATTTTCCTCTGTTTGTTTTTCAATATATGCTAAAATGTGTTCAACTAAATATGAAAATAACCATTTTCCATCTAAAATATCCTTATTTTTTTCATTCAAGAAATTTTTCAAAATATCGTTTTTTTCCAATTTCTTTGATAAGCAAACTGTTTTACTATTCATTTGTAAAAGTTTCTGTTCTAATTTTTTAAAACTTCTACTATCTAGTTTAGGCAATAACACAACAGTCTTATCTTCTAAACTTGTAGAAATTACCTTTCTAAAAACTTTATAATACATTAGTCGTACCTTATTAACAATTTTCCAATATTTTCTTAAACTATAAAAAGAAAGTTCTTCTTCATTTTCTAAAAAATCAATATAAACCATAATTTTTCCTCACTTTATAATTTATATATGTTTATATTTTCTTTTTAGAACAAAAAAGACTGCTTAAAATATTTTTAAACAGTCCAAAATATTTAATCTTAATATTTAAAATTTCTAATGTATTAAAGATTTTCTATAACACCAGTTTCTATCTAGTCCACCCATCATTTCATCATTTTTTCCATCAAGCCATTGCCAAATATCATATTTTCCTTTATATGAAGTTTGCATTAGTGATGTATATTGTGCTACCCATACAGAATAATTATTTTCTATTCTACTCATATCAAACTTTGATTCTAACCAATATTTGCTAGAATAAAGCCCTGCTTTGTATCCTGAAGAAGATATCTTTTTCAAAAATGTTAAAGCCATTTCTGTTAAAGTTCCTTTGTCTAATGTATGTTGTGGATAACCATCAGTTTCATTTTCTATATCATAGTATATTGGTAAATCTAGTTTTTTATTATTTAACCACTTCAAGCAATTTAAAGCTTCTTTTTCTGAATCTTCTACATTCATAGCATAACTATATAAGTATACTCCTACTTTTATTCCATATTTTTTACATTCAGAATAATTATATTCAAAATAGTCATCTTTTTGATTTGAATTTTGTCCATAACCAATCCTTATAATTGCAAATTCAATTCCTTTATTTTTCAATGTTTGCCAATCTATTTTTCCATTGTGTCTTGATACATCAACACCAGCATATTTTGAAAAAGAAATTTCAATTTTTCTACTTCTAGAACTAATTACTTTTCCCCATCTTGATATTACACTTACTTCAACTGTATAAGTTCCTTCTGAAAATTTTGATAAATCTATCTGATAGCCATAACCTGGAGTTGGATTTTTAGATTTACCTCCATAATCTGCTGAATTTACATCACTTCTATACCATCTATTAGGAGAGTATTTTTTGCCATTTATTTTTATTTCTACAGTATCCTTAGCATCTGTTGATAAAGTCCAACCAGCAACTAAAAGTGTCTTATTACTTGTTGTATATAGTTGTAAATTTATTGGATAATCAATATCGACATATCCATTAAACTTTTCTCTTTCTATAATAAATCTTCTTTCAATTATAGATATTGTTTTACCTGTACTTGATATCTGTTTTACTGTAACTGTATGTGTTCCTTCTGGCAAATTAACAATATCTAAAGTTGTATCATATCCTGCTTTTGGTGTTGTAGATGTTCCACCATATTCTCCTGATATTTTATCTACATCTGGTCTTGAAAATCGTTTTGCACTTTTTACTTGAACTACACCATCTATTGATATTTCTACTCTTGCATTTTTGTCATTTGATATTGCCCAACCTCTTACTCGTAAAGTTTCTTTTGTTGGTACAATTATTTTTTCTTTTTCAGTAACTGTATCTAGCCATTCATTTCCTTTATATTCTACTTCTTTTATTGAAAATTTTGCTTCAACTTTTGAAATAACGTTATTGTTTTTATCTATTTGTTCTACTTTTAAAGTATAATTTCCAACTGATAAAGATGATATATCAATTCTATTTGAATATCCCGCTTTTGATGTTGTATTTGTTCCACCATATTCCCCTGATATTTTATCTACATCTGGTCTTTGTGTTCTAGTCATTTCTGATATATATAACTTATTATTTATATATACTCTTACTTTTGCATTTTTATCATTTGATATTGCCCAGCCTACTACACTTATTGTTTTTTGAGTAGGTGTATAATATGTAGGATTATTTTGTATTGTATCTAACCACATTGTTCCTTTAGCAGTTTCTTTTGCTATAATAAACCTTCTTTCAATTATAGATATTGTTTTACCTGTACTTGATATCTGTTTTACTGTAACTGTATGTGTTCCTTCTGGCAAATTAACAATATCTAAAGTTGTATCATATCCTGCTTTTGGTGTTGTAGATGTTCCACCATATTCTCCTGATATTTTATCTACATCTGGTCTTGAAAATCGTTTTGCACTTTTTACTTGAACTACACCATCTATTGATATTTCTACTCTTGCATTTTTGTCATTTGATATTGCCCAACCTCTTACTCGTAAAGTTTCTTTTGTTGGTACAATTATTTTTTCTTTTTCAGTAACTGTATCTAGCCATTCATTTCCTTTATATTCTACTTCTTTTATTGAAAATTTTGCTTCAACTTTTGAAATAACGTTATTGTTTTTATCTATTTGTTCTACTTTTAAAGTATAATTTCCAACTGATAAAGATGATATATCAATTCTATTTGAATATCCCGCTTTTGATGTTGTATTTGTTCCACCATATTCCCCTGATATTTTATCTACATCTGGTCTTTGTGTTCTAGTCATTTCTGATATATATAACTTATTATTTATATATACTCTTACTTTTGCATTTTTATCATTTGATATTGCCCAGCCTACTACACTTATTGTTTTTTGAGTAGGTGTATAATATGTTGGATTATTTTGTATCGTGTCTAACCACATTCTACCTTTTTTGTTTGCAGATTGTACATTAGTTAAATTACTATTTGAATTATAACTTACATTTAAAGATTCTTTATTTGTTATATTATTGTTTACTGTGTTATTCTTTTTTTCTTCTTTCGTAACATTATTATTTGTATTTGAAGTATTCATATCTTTAGTTGTATTGCTACTATTAGAATTATTTTTTTCTACATTGTTGCTTACATTATTCTTTACAGAATTTTCTGAATTATTTTTAGTACTATTAGTAGTATTATTTGTTATTGTATTTGACAAAATTATATTATTTGCTACATTAGCATTTACACTATTTTCAATAGTCATCTCTTTTTCTGTAACATTAGCATTTGTATTTTTTGTAACCGTTTTGTCTTCTTCTATAGTATTTTCCTCAAGTTTTGAAAAATTTTGTATTTCATTAGTAGCATAAACCATATTAAAATATGGTACTAAAATTAAAAATATTAGTATACTTGATATAATAATCTTTATTCTTCTCATAATTTTCTCCCCCTTCACATTATATCTTATATAAATTCAATTTGTAATGTTAATACTTTACAATAATATATAACCAATAACTAATAATTTAGTTACACATTTTTTTATTTTTTTCAAAAATGACAATATAAAAGCAGAATTATCAAAAATTAAAATTAAAAAATTTGATATTTCTGCTTTTTATTTAATATGTAAACCATAATCCTTCATCTTTTAGTTTTTGTATCATTTCTGTATGTTCTTCATAAGTTTTTGTAAAATATACTTTTCCATTTTTATCTGCTACAAAGTATAAATTATCACTTTCTGTAGGATTTAAAGCAGCTTTTATTGCAGAAACACTTGGATTGCATATTGGTCCAATTGGAATTTTTCCATTCATTTGGGGTCCTCTTGTATTATATGGACTATATGTTTTTATTTCATTTGTAGTTAGATTTCTATCTCCCATATCAACTTTAAATGCATAATATGTTGTAACATCACTGCCTAGACTCATATTTTGATTTAATCTGTTAAAAAATACTCCAACTATCTCAGCTCTATCCGAATCAGACTTTCCTTCTAATTCAGCCATTGAAGCAAGTGTTAGCATTTGATGAATTGTATAATTTTTTTGCTCTATTTGCTCTTTTAAACTTGTTAGCTTCTTGTCCATATAATTTAAAATAATATTAAATATTGTTTTTACAGATACATCATCATTTTCAAAAGTATATGTATCTGGTAATAAATAGCCTTCAAGTGGATAATAAATTTGTTCATCTTTTATTTCATCTGTTAAAAACCAATATTTTTCTATTAAAGAATCAATGTATTCTTCATTTTTTAATAAATTGAAAACATCTTCTTCAGTATTATTAGTTTTGTCAGCAATTTTTTTAGCTATCCATCTCATATTCTTTCCTTCGATGAATGTAATCTTTACCTCATCACTTGCAATATCACCATTTTGTATATGAGAAATTATTGTAGGTACATCTTCGTTTCTTTTTAATTCATATTTTCCAGCTTGTAAATTTGATATTCCATTTATTCTAATATAAATATTTACTGCTAAAGCATTCTTTATTAAACCTTTATTATATAATATTTTTGTTATATCAGTAGTAGATGTTTTTTCTGGAATAGTGATTCTTACAGTTCCTTCCTTAGAGCTTTTTGAAATAGCCTTCAAACTATTTTTATACCACACTGTAAAACTTGAAATTGCTACTATTGTTAATACTATAAGAATTCCTATAACTATAAATATTATTTTTTTCTTAGACTTATTCATTTTTACAATTTACCCTCTCCTAATTCTTTATATTTTCATTATTTCTATTGCTCTATTAACAAATCTGCTATATTTTCAACTTTTTCCTTTTCAATGTTTCCACTATTGTAAATAATTCCTAATTTTAAACCAGATTCTTTTAATTTGGGCTTTAATTCAATTAAAAATCTATTAAAACTATTCCAATCATCAATTTTTTCAAAGTTAATACAAATTCCTTGAAATTGGTGTTGCATTAAATATTGATAAATATTGTTAATAACATTATTTCTTTGCGTATATGTTAATAAATTTTCTGAAACATTTGCCAAATTAGTAATTGTTGGCCATATTTGAATATTATTTTCATTGGTCCATTCAACAAATTTATTAAAATTATCAGTTTTACTATTTGTTTTATCTATAATCTTTTGCTCTTTATCTAATGTAAAATATGTAGGTATAACAACATTTTGCTTATCTGAATTTACCTCTGCAGATGAATAATTTTTCTCATTAACATCTTTTAGTACATTAAATTCTACTTTTTGTTCTGTCATTTTTTCTCTAATTGTTTCTTCATTTGAGATTCTTTTTGTTTTTATATATCCAATATTTCCATTTTCAGTTCTTACTTTTTTAAAATTCTTTTCAGTACCTAATACCATTACATATTCGCTCATATTTACTTTCTCAACTTTTTTTGAAAAAGTACTTGCTTTTTCATACACAGTAGTTTTCTTCAATGTAATTGACCTCTTTTTTTCTTCTTTTGTAGAATCTAAAATAACTCTGTTATACTCTGCTGAATATTCTACATCAACATCATATACAATTCCCATATCTGATAGTGGTAAATACACTGTATCATTTTTTTCTGTTAAACAGCCTTTTAATTCAACATTGCTATCATTTAATATCATAAAAGTTTCATTTACCTTCAATAGTGCAATATGTGTATTATAAGTAGTTATTAACTCTTTTTCAGCTTCATTATAATACAAGGTATCATCAAATAAATTTACTATATCTTCTTTTGAAATATATATTTCATCATTTTCCACATACATTTCCTTTTTTAATTCTGTAAGTTTATTATTTAATAATAATGAAACCTTTTCTGGTACTTTATGTTTATCTGAACCAGCCAAAATGATAATCAAGATTATTATTAAAACAATCACTATAAGAGCTAATAAAGCAACTCTTCTTCTTTTTTCAAATTTATTTAAATTTTTTCTTTTCATTTGTTTTCAATCTCCATATACATAGTTTAGAATTAAAATATCATAAAACCTTTAATAAGTAAATAATATCGCAAAAATTTATATATTTTTTTGGAAATTCCTTTATTTTTTGACAAATTTATATTATAATGTAATTGTATGTTTTTATTTGTAAAGAAATGGAGGAATTTACTATGTGGCAAATATGGTTAATACTTGCTGTATTCTTCTTAGCATTAGAAATTATAACAACAGGTTTTTTAGTTTTTTGGTTTTCAATAGGCTCACTTATCGCAATGCTTTCAAGTTTCTTTATTGAAAGTGTTTTACTACAAACAACTATATTTTTAATTTCATCTACAATTCTTTTATTTGCAACAAAATCATTTGTACAAAAAGTTACTCAAAAAGATGTTAATATTAAAACAAATGTATATTCTATTCAAAATAAAGTTGGAAAAGTAACTTTAGATATTGACCCAATAGAAGGAAAAGGACAAATAAAAGTAAATGGTGAGATTTGGTCTGCTAAATCTTCAAATGATATTCCTATTCCAAAGAATACTGAAGTATTAGTAGAAAAAATTGATGGTGTAAAAGCTATTGTTAAACCTTTATAATCATGTTTTAAATATTTTATAAATATATATTAGGAGGAAATTATGGGTGTTATATTAGTTTTACTTATTCTTATTATTTTTATCGCATCACAAACAATTAAAATTGTTAGACAATCTGAAGTTTACATTATTGAAAGATTAGGTAGATTTCACAAAGTAGCAGAAGCTGGTCTTACTGTTATTGTACCTTTTATTGATAAGGTTCGTTCTGTTGTTAGTTTGAAACAACAAACAATGGATATTCCACCACAAGGAGTTATCACTGCAGATAATGTTACAATCACTATTGATACTGTTGTATTTTACAAAATTACAGACCCTGCAAAAGCAGTTTATGAAATTCAAAGTCTAAAAAAAGGTATCGAATACTTAGCAATTACAACAATTCGTGATATCGTTGGTAAAATGGAATTAGATGAAACATTCAGTTCTAGAGATTTAATAAACGATAAATTAAGAGCAATCCTTGATGAAGCTACAGATGCTTGGGGTTGTAAAATTGACCGTGTAGAAATTAAAGATATCACTCCACCAGCTGATATCCGTGATGCAATGGAAAAACAGATGAACGCTGAAAGAAATAAAAGAGCTTTAGTTTTACAAGCTGAAGGTGAAAGACAATCTGCAATTACTCTTGCAGAAGGTAGAAAGCAAGCTGCAATATTAGACGCAGAAGCAGATAGAGAATCTCGTATTAAAAGAGCTGCCGGTGAAGCTGAAGCTATTCGTGAAGTTGCAAATGCTAAAGCAAAAGAAATTCAAATGGTATATGATGCTATAAAACAAGCTGACCCAGATGAAAAACTAGTTCAAATCAAATCATTAGAAGCTTTAAAAGAAGTAGCTAAAGGAGATGCAAATAAAATATTTATTCCTTTCGAAGCAACTTCAGCTCTAAGTTCTCTTGGTGCTGTTAAAGAAATATTTAATGACAAAGAAAAAAAATCTAAATAGTTTTAATAAAAAATAAACCGTAAATCACGGTTTATTTTTTTTGCTTTTAAAGTCTATTTTACTTCTTTTCAGTAATTGTAAATATGTTTCCACCATCAATTGCAAGTTGAACCATATTTTCTTCTGTTGCATAAGAATACACTTCAGAAAGATTGATAACTAACTTTATGTTCTCAAATCTTAAAACTAGTTCATAGCAATCATTAACACAGTAATCAACTAATTTTGAATTTAATTTAAAGGAAACCGGTCCATCCTGTTGTACTTCTAGTAAACATTTTGTACTTTTGAAAAGCTCTAGACTCTCTTCTAATTTCTCAACTATTCCAATCATATTCTTTCCTCCCTCTACTACTATTAAAGCATTATTTCTATCAAAATACCAGACAGAATACTAGCGCTTTTAATAATATATATAACATTTCTGTTACAATTTTTACTGTATAAGTTTTTATGGTATAATATAGTAAAATTATAAATCTAACAAAGAAAAGGAATCTTGCAATGAACTTTATTTTTAAAAATTTAAAACCTTATAAAAAAGAATTGATATTAGGCCCAACTTTTAAATTGTGTGAAGCAATTATCGAAATTTCTTTGCCAATTATTCTATCACATATTATAAACGATTTTAGCTCTGTTGTCAAAACTAATTACACTTTTTTGTGTCTTTTTTTGTTGTCACTTGTTTTAATTGCTTTTGGTAGCAGCATTTCATGCCAATACATGGCCGCTAAAACCTCTCAAAATTTTGGAAAATCAATAAGAAAAAATTTTTTTGAAAAACTTTCTACTTTATCAGCAAATCAATTAGAAAACTTTTCTTCAGCCAGCCTAACAAATCGATTTACTAATGATATTGGCAATTTAGAACTTGCTGTTGCCCTTCTAATTCGTTTAGTTATTAGAGTACCTTTTATTTTTATAGGTTCTCTACTTATGATATTCTTACTAAATAAGACTATTTCAATAATCGTACTATTATCTACAATAATATTAGGCATATTTGTTTTTCTAATTTTTAAGTACTCTTCTCCTATTTTTGAAAAATACAATTTAAAATTAGATAGAATGTTAACTCGTTTAAAAGAAAATCTAGAAAATGTTCAATTAGTTCGTGGCTTTAACATGCAACATTTTGAAAATAAAAATTTTGAAAAAAATAATAAATTGCTTGGAAAAAATTATTTTAAAGCAAATTTTATTTCCAGCTTATTAAATCCTATCAGTACAATCATTTTAGACATTACAATTTTAGAAATTTTATATTTTACAAAATTCAATCCAGGTAACTTACTAATAGGTGATTTAATTGCTATTATAAACTACATTTCACAAATGTTAACTGTAATTATAGTATTCTCGAATTTGGTTACAACTTACTCTAAAGCGTTTTCATCTTATAATAGATTAAATGATTTTTTCAATTTAAACCCAGAATTTATCTATGGAAATGAAAATACATTCGATAATAATGCTATAGCTGTAAAATTTGAAAATGTTAACTTTTCTTTTTCAAAAGAAACAAATTTATTTGAAAACCTAAATATAGCAATTGCATCTGGCGAAATAATTGGAATTGTTGGACTTACTTCAGCTGGAAAAACAACATTTCTAAACTTAATAAATAGAAGTTTAGACTGTACCTCTGGTAATATTAAATTATTTGAAAAATCTATAAAAGATTATTCATTTGATGCATTAAAAGAAAATATAACATATATCTCACAAAAACCTGAATTTTTCACAAATTCTATAAAAGAAAATATTTTGCTTGGTAAAGAATACTCCCCTCATTCTTTCGATTATGCTTTACAAAATTCTGATTCAAAAGAATTTATTGAAAGATTTACAGAAAAAGAAAATACAATTATTTATAATAATGCACAAAATTTATCTGGTGGTCAGAAGCAAAGAATATCACTAGCCAGAGCTTTTATAAAACCACCTAAAATTTTAATACTTGATACTGTAACTAGTGCTTTTGATTTAAAAACTGAAGCAAATATCATGAATAATATCTATAATTATTCTAAACAAAATAATATAACAACTTTTATAGCTTCGCAAAAAACTTCAACTTTGAAGAAATGTGATAAAATTTTAGTATTAGACAATTTTAAAATTAAAGGCTTTGACACACATGAGAATTTATTAAATTCATCAAAACTATATCAAAGCTTATATAAAATGCAAGAAAGGAATAGATAATGAAATTCAAAAATTTTTATTTATATATTTTTTTAATAATTTTATTTTGTGCTATTGCATCTTATTTAACTGTACTTGCCCCATTATATTCAGGAAATATTATAGATATTTTATTTGGTGAAAATCCTAGTTTATTTTTCCCAAAAGCAATCCAGCTGTTAAAAATTTACTTTATAATTTTTCTAAGTTACTGCCTCGAATATGAATTTTTAACTAGTTTTACAAAAAACTTCTCACAATTTTTGAGGAGTAAAATTTTTAATAAAATACACAAACTTAATATTAGTACATTAAGCTCTATTTCTTATGGAGGAATTTTAAACAATTTTTCAATTGACATAGAAAATATATCTAATGCAATATTTCAAGGTATTCCCAAAATTTTTGGTGGAGCCATTATTATTGTTGCTACTTTATATTATGTCTTTAATATAAACTTTATTATTGCAATTAGTCTTATCTTAGTAGCTCCGCTTATTTATTTTATCTCAAGATTTATTGCCCAAAAAACTAGCTCACTTTTCAAAAAACGTGCTGAAACTTTGGATAGTTTAAATAGTTTTGCGGAAGAAAGTATTAAGAATATTAAAACAATTCAAGATTTTAACTATTTTTCTAAATTATCAGAAAATTTTGAAAATCTTAATAATAGTTATTTTAGAGTTGGACAAAAAGCACAATTCTATGCTTCACTAGCAAATCCATCAACTAGATTTGTGTCAAATATAAGTTACTGTTTTATTGGTATTTTAGGACTTTTTCTAACTTCTAAAGGATATATTACTTTTGGAAACATAGCAACAGCATTACTATATACAAATGTTTTTATAAGACCTTTCAATGAATTTACTTCTGTTTTTACTGAACTTCAAACAGCAAGTACCTCATTTAAAAGAATTAAACAATTTCTTGAATTACCTGAAGAAATTGAAAACTTTCCAATTTTTCCTTTACCAAATTCTACACAATTTAAAGGAGAAATTGAATTTAAAAATGTATACTTTTCTTATGTGCCTAATGAGCCTGTATTAAAAAATATTAGTTTTCATATAAAACCTGGTGAACATTTTGCTTTAGTTGGAAAAACAGGGTGCGGTAAAACTACATTGATAAATCTTTTGATGAGATTTTATGATGTCAATTCTGGAGAAATTTTAATAGATGGAATTAACATTAAAAATATTGATAAAAATCTTTTACGAAAAAATATTGGTATTGTTTTACAAGATAATAAATTATTTACTGATACGATTCTTTCAAATATCTCTTATGGAAGTAACAATTCAAATGAAATCGATATTTTGCAAGCATCACAACTTGCTTATGCAGACAAATTCATACAAAATTTACCATATAAATATTCGACTTATATTTCATCACCTAAGACTTTGTCTGCTGGTGAAACACAGTTAATTACAATAGCAAGAATGATTTTATATCACCCTTCTATTTTAATTTTAGATGAAGCAACAAGTAATGTAGATTTACTTACTGAACAAGCCATTCAAAAAAGTTTTTCTAATTTAATAAAACGCTCAACTTCATTAACTATAGCACATAGACTTTCTACTATTGTAAATTCAGACACTATTTTATATATGGAAAATGGAGAAATTGTCGAAATG
Source organism: uncultured Clostridia bacterium (assembly GCA_934141445.1). Taxonomy (GTDB): domain Bacteria; phylum Bacillota; class Clostridia; order TANB77; family CAG-508; genus Scatovivens. Next base: position 24,448 of record CAKPCF010000007.1, read on the forward strand.
GGTTCTCATAAAGATTTAATAAGCTTGCATGGAAATTATTTTGAACTATATAATAGTCAATTTAATTAAAGATACTATTATTATAAAAGTTAAGAAATTCTAATTATTTTATGATATTGTTTCATTATGCACTCTCTTCATAAAATTACATAGAATTTCTTAATTTTTCTTACTTATATAAATTTTATTTAAACATAGTTACAAAATAATACAAATTAAGCCTCCACTTCCCTCATTAACAATTCTTTCTAGTGTTTCCCTTAATTTGTTTTGAGCCTCTTCTGGCATTTTAGCTAATTTATTTTGCAATCCTTCATTTACTAATTCATGCAAATTCTTTCCAAATATATTTGATTCCCAAATTTTTTTAGGATCATTTTCAAATTCTGATAATAAATATTTAACTAAATCTTCTGATTGTTTTTCACTACCAACAATTGGAGAAACCTCTGTTTCTGTACAAATTTTCATCATATGAATTGATGGTGCTTTCGCCTTTAATTTCACACCAAATCTTTGTCCCTGTTTTACAATTTCAGGTTCTTCTAATATTAAATCATCTATTCCTGGAGATACTATACCATATCCCCTTTCATTTACTTCATGTAATGCATAAGATAATTTATCATATTCTTTCTTTATATGTGCAAATTCTGTCATACTAGCAAATAGTTCGCCTTCATTTCTAATTGTCATTCCAGTTAAATTTGTTATCATTTCATAAAATAAGCTTTCTTCTAATTCAGCATTTAAACTAACGACTCCATTTCCAAGATTTGCCTCTTGCAAACTAACTTTCTTGATATATTCACATTTCTCCATTGATAGATAAGTGTTCTGTAAATCTTTTATTTTATTTACATTTTCAAAAGTATCTTTAACAACATTAAATAAAGTTTGTTTAAGTTCACTATCAGCACTTAATCCACTTATCCATCTTGGATAGCTTATTTGTACTCTTTCTATTGAAAATTCATATAGTAATTGTGAAAAAATAGAATTTATATCTTCTAAATTTAATTCTAAACAATTCACAGGTATAACAGTTGTGCTATATTTTTTTGACAAATCTTGTGCAAGTTCTATGCTATACATGTCTTTTGGATTTTGACAATTAAGTAATATTATAAAAGGTTTATTATAAGCCTTTAATTCTTCTATAACTCTACTTTCAGCTTCTAAATACTCACTTCTTGGAATATCAGTTATACTTCCATCTGTTGTTACAACAATTCCCACTGTTGAATGTTCTGTAATAACTTTTCTTGTTCCAAGTTCAGCTGCTGTTTCAAAAGGAATTTCCTCTTCTGACCATGGTGTTTTTACCATTCTAGGCATATTATCTTCTAAATACCCTAGTGCTGGGTTTACTAAATATCCAACGCAATCAACAAGCCTTGCTTTCATTTTTATATTTTGTTCTAATACAATTTCAACTGCTTCATTTGGTATAAATTTTGGTTCAGTTGTCATTATAGTTTTTCCACTAGCACTCTGTGGTAATTCATCAATTGCCCTTTCTTTTTTATAACTGTCTTCAATATTGGGAAGAACTAACAATTCCATAAATCTTTTTATAAATGTTGATTTTCCAGTTCTTACTGGTCCTACTACTCCTATATAAATATCGCCTTGTGTTCTTTTGGCGATATCTTGATATATTTCGTAATTTTCCATAAAAAATACCCCCTGTTTACTTTGTACATCTTTTAATTAAATGTATTCAGGGAGCTAATTTTTATGACTTATAAAATTAAATTATTTTTCTACTCTAACAAATAGTAAACATTGAGATGTTGCTGTATCATTGCCAGCAGGAATACCATTATTCCATTTTTTTATTGTACATACTGCATTATACCATGTTCCAGTCAAATCACCATTTAAGTATGCATTTCCACTTGCAGTTAACGTTGATTTTATTTTTGCTAATCCTTGAAATTCTTTTGTATCGCCTGTCGATGGTCTTTTTATTGGATATGAAGAAGCATTTGTTATTAACCTTGTAGGATTTGTAGTACCAGATTCTTCTGTAGTAATTGGATTTGCAGATTGAAGCCATCTTTTATATTTATCTTTATCAAAAACTTTATTAGTCGTGCTAATATCATACATTAGTAAAAACTCATAATTGTTTCCACCTGTTGTACCAGTTGTAGTATATCTATTAAAATTGTTTGCACTATTGTTTAATTCCCCAAGTCTACAAAACGCATTTTTTGAATTAAAAATCCAAGTAGTATTAAAATCAGATTTTGAAAAATCTGAATTATCATCCTCATTAAACAGCCCTTTACTTTCTGAAACATTTTGATAAACTAAACATTTCCAATATGCATTTTCTTTATAATACAATACTTGATAATTTGCTGTATCTATTGAAGCTGTATCTGTTGAATTTCCATTATTATATAATACATATTCTGAAAAATTGAATTCTTTTCCAGCAATATCATTATCTATATCTATAATAATATCATTTGTTAATTGATATTTTCCATTTGTTTTACATGTATAAATTTTCCCATCTTTTTCAAAGCTTTTTCCAGTAGCTATCAAACTAAATTCAGTAGCATTTGAAATCGGTATAACTTCATCTGATTCAGCGAACTTCGTTTTATACTCACTTGATAATTGTGCTGTTTTAGATGAATACAAACTTTTAAGTTGTGTTGTCGCCTGTACTTGTGCTTGATTTCTTCTATTTACTATTGTGTAAGCACCTAACATAAACATTAGAAAAAATAGCATAGATAACATAACAAACAAAGAAATTGCTCCATTTTGATTTTTTAATTTATTTTTCTTCATATTATTTACCTCTATAAATTATAATAATATATATTATATTATCTAAAAAATATATTTTTATCAATATAATTTCTGTTACATTTTAATTACAATCTTTAATTTCCATTTAAAAGAATATTTATTTAAAATTTACAAATACTACAATAAATTAAAAAACTTCTTAATATATAAATTTATAGGAGAATTATAGTAGTTTATGAGCTTAATTAGTAAAATATTTGGATATAAACCACCCAAAGAATATAATTTTATTTTGCCAGATACAGCGAATAATATTGTTAATGACGATACAGAAATTGTCGATATCTATCCTTCACTTTCTGTTAATTTAGAATATTTAAAATCAAAATACAATCTAATTATCAATAGTGATATAAATGTTAGAAAATTTAATTTGCCAATAAAGGCTAAAGAATTTTCTGCTGCAATAATCTATATAGATGGTATAGTTGATACAGATTCTATAAATGATTCTATTTTATCACCTCTTCTTTTACGCAATTCTATTACTATGCAACCAACAAAAACAGTGGCTATTAGTAAAGATATCTCTGTAAAAAAAGTTAGAAAATTTGATTTAGAAGATTTTTTGTATAATAGCTTAATACCTCAAAATAGTATTTCAAAAGCCAAAGATTTCAAAGAACTAATAGAAAAATTAAATTTGGGTTTTTGTATTTTATTAGTTGATACATTAAATATAGCATTTTGTATAGAAACAAAAAAAATTCCTGGTAGAAGTATTGAAACTGCAAAAAATGAAGCTGTAATTCAAGGTTCTCAAGAAGCATTTGTAGAAAATATTAGAAATAATACTGGTCTAATTAGAAAAATAATAAATAATGAAAATTTAGTTATGGAAAGCTGTAATGTTGGTAAAATAACCAATACTCAAGTAGTTGTTTGTTATATGAAAAATATTACTAATGATGATTTAGTAGCAGAAGTAAAATATAGAATTCAAAATCTCGACATTGATTATATAACCTCTACTGGTGAACTTCAGCAACTGATAAAAGATAATCCAAAATTACATCTTCCACAACTAATTTCAACAGAGAGACCAGATAAAGCATGCAATTCACTTTTAAATGGTAAAGTAGTAATTTTATTAAATGGCTCACCTTATGCACTAATTGCTCCTGGTGTTTTAATTGATTTTTTAGAATCGCCTGAAGATGTTAATATAAATTATCGATTAAGTAATTTTTTAAGATTCTTAAGAGGAATTGCATTTTTATTTGCAATATTTCTTCCTGGTTTCTATGTTGCAATTACAAACTTTCATCAAGAACTGATACCTTCTGAATTACTATTTGCAATTGCAAGTTCACGTGAATCAATTCCATTTCCTGTAATCTTCGAAATACTGATTATGGAAATTTCTTTTGAACTATTGCGTGAAGCTGGACTTCGTGTTTCATCATCATTTAGTAATACAATCGGTATTATTGGTGCTTTAGTATTAGGTGAATCTGCTGTAAATGCAAATATCGTTAGTCCTATTTTAATTATTATAGTTGCCTTTACTGGTATATGTGGATTCGCTATTCCTGATTTCTTACTTGGCTTTTCTGTAAGAGTATTAAGGTTCCTTTACATTATATTAGGCTATTTAGCAGGTTTTCTTGGTATTGCGGTTGGTTTTTATATTCACTTTATATATTGGGCAAGCATAAAATCATTCGGTGTACCATATTTTTCGCCGTATATACCAATTTCAGATATTACCAATAATGCAAGCTATTCCTTAAAAAGTATCTGGAAAAGAGAAACTAGAAATAGAAGTCTAAACACTAAACGACCTCAGAAAGAGGAAAAAATAAGTATGAAATGGAGGCAAAATACTAAATAAATGAGAATTGAATTAGAAAGAAAAGAATGTATTTTCTTTGTCTGTATGATAATGCTAAATAAACTTATTCTTAATTTACCAACTATATTGATTTCCATAACTGGAACAGGTACATTTGTCAATTTAATTTATATTGGAATAATTACATTATTTTTAATATTTATTATAAATTCTTGTTTGAAAAATTTTCCAAATTCAGATATCTTAGATATATCGAATATTCTTGGTGGAAAATTTTTAAAAACAATTGTTGGAATCATTTTCATAGCTCTTTTTTCTTTTATTTTGTTTACATTTTTGACTGATTTTTCCAATCTGTTAAAAATGATTTACTACCAAAATTCTCCAAAGCCTTTTATATTGCTATTTTTCATAATTGGAATTCTAGTTTCAAATTTAATAGGCTTTAAATCAATAATACGAATGATTAGTTTCCTATTTCCATTCGTTTTATTAAGTATATTTACTGCGTTTATTGGGACTATTGATAATTTTTCAATTGATAAAATAACACCCGTTTTAGGATATAATTATCAAACAACATTTATAAATGGATTACTTAATATTTTTAGCTTTAGTTTTATTAGTTTTTACTATTTTTTACAACCATTACTTAAAGAACCTACAGATTACAAAAGAATCAGCTACATTTCATTTTTTATATCATTTGGACTACTATTTATTACAGTATGTTCTATACTAACTTTGCTACCTTTAGCAAGTACTGGTATTACTATAAACCCTTTATACTTGCTCTCAAGAAATGTAAGCTTTAGTGACTTTTTACAAAGACTAGATGGTATTTTTGTACTCTTTTGGATATTATCACTACTTTGCTATTTAAGTTCACTAGTATTTTTTACAAATTTATGCTTTTCTAAAATAGTTAATATCTCAGACAATAAAATGTTCACATATATAACCTGTATGTTACTATTTGGATTTTCATTATTGCCTTTTGACATTTCAACTATCACTTTTTTAGAAACAAGCATACTAAAATATATGACAACTGGTATTGTTTTTATAATGAGCCCTATAATACTAATATTAGCAATGCTAAAAGAAAAATTTAAAGTTCGAAAAGGAGTTGCCAAAAATGCAATTATCAAAAACTAAATTAATAATTTCATATATATTTTTTAGCATTTTGATTTTATTTTCTTTAACTGGTTGTTATGATGCTACGAGTGTAGAAGATTTCTATTATGCCGTTTCTGTTGGTATTGACAAAATAAAAAATTCTAACAATATCAGACTAACTGTACAAATTGCTCAGAGTTCTTCTGAATCTGGCAGTACAAATCAATCTACAAAGCATATATTATACACAATTGATTGTTTATCAATTGACTCAGGAATAAATATACTTAATAATTATTTAAGTAAAAAAATTGACCTTTCACATTGTTCTACAATCATATTTTCAGAAGAATTAGCTCGTTCTGGAATAATTTCCTATATAAATACTTTACAAAACAATGTTGAAGTTCGTCCAGACTGTAATATTATAATTAGTGATAAATCTGCTTATGATGTCTTAGATAAAGTGTCAAACTCAGGAGAAAATTTTTCTGCTAGATATTTTGAATATATAATCAATTCTGAAAAATATACTGGTTTTACTGCTAAAAGTAATCTTCGTAAATTTTTTTCTGATATGAATAGTCCAAATGAAAGTGCTCTTGCAATCTATACTACTGTTTCAGATGATATAATCCAGAACACTGGCATTGCAGTATTTAAAGAAGATAATATGATTGGACATCTTGATATAGAAGGAGTTATTAGCCATTTACTTCTAACAAATGACTTAACTACAACTGTTGTTACTATTCCATCTCCATTTAAAAAAGATGATAAAATTGATTTATCTTTGACCAGAAGAAAACAAACACAAATAGATGTTACTCTTGTAAATAATAGTCCATTTATTGAATGTGACATATATTTATCAGCAAATATTTTAACTGCACATGCAAATTCTGATTACTCGTCTGCAGATAATATTAGACAACTAGAGAATAATTTAAACAGATATATAGAACGAATTGTTTATGAATATTTAGACACAATTACCAAAGAATATTCATGTGACACAATATCCTTTGGTGAAAGGCTTTCAACTAAATATGCTACTCTTGATGATTTTAAAAAAATCAATTGGGGAAATATATTTAAAGACTCATTTTTCAAAGTTAGAATTCACTCCGAAGTTGCATCTAGTAGTTTAATTACAAAACAATAATATTAGAAAGGGGAAAAGATGTATTAAGCTTTTTTCTTAATACATCTTTTAAATAAATATGTTTTTTATAGCAATACTATTTTCAATTTTTTGTTTTTTGAAAAGCTTTTATTATGGGCTTTACGAAATACAAAATAATAATCCTAAATCTGGCAAATTATTTTGCTTACTATCTGTAATATCATTCATTTTGCCACTTATAATACTAATTAAATATTATTAAAGAAAGGACTGATATATACCAATCCTTTCCTTTATAATCTATTTATTTTCAGATTCAACTTTAATCTCTAAAAGTTTGCTTTTTAATTCTTCTTCTATTGAAGTTAATTCTTTTTCAGCTTCTTCACGTTTAATTCTTCCATTTTCATGAATTTCTAGTACTTTGTCTAATGTCTCAATTATATCTTTATTAGTTTGTTTTAAAGTTTCAACATCAACAATTGCTCTTTCTGATTCTTCAGTAATTTCAATAGTTCCTTGTTTTAATAAATCACTATTTTTCTTAAGCATTTCATTTGTCATATCTGTAACAGCTCTTTGTGCTCCTAAAGCATTTTTAGCATTGTTAATACCTAAAGCTATTACAATTTGGTTTTTCCATAATGGAATTGTATTTATTAGAGAGCTTTGAATTTTTTCAACTAATTCACTATCATTATTTTGAATTAGTCTAATTTGTGGTGCCATTTGTATTGATATGATTCTAGTTGTTTTTAAGTCATATAATTTCTTTTCGAAACGATTTATCATATTTGACATATCATTTACTTTTTGAACATCAATTTGTTCTTTGCTTTCTTCTGCTGCTTTCTTTAATTCCGGTAAAGTAACTGTTTTCAATTCTTCTAATTTCTTTTCACCAGCAATTATGTATAAAGAAATTTCTTTGAAATATTCTAAATTCTTTTCATACATTGTATCAAAAATTGTAATATCTTTTAACATTTGAAGTTTATGTGCTTCTAAATCTTTTTCAATTTTGCTTACATTTACTTCTACTTTTTGATATTTAGCTAATAATTTTTCTATATCATTTTTTACACTATGAAAAATACCAAAAATTCCCTTTGGTTTTTCTCCTCCAACAGTTGTATCAAAGTCTTTTATTTCAACAACTAAGCTTGAAAGTAAATCTCCAACTTCTCCAGCATTTTTAGTTTTTACATTTTCTAAAACACTATCAGAAAATTTTGAAATCTTACTTTGAGCAGTAGCACCATATTGTAAAATTTGAGTAGTATCTGCAACATCTACTTTTGAAACAAAGTCATCAATTGCTTTTTGTTCTGCTGGTGTTAAAGCATCATAATTTAATGATTTTTCAACTGTTGCTTCTTCAACTTTATCCTTTGCTAATAATTCTACTTCTACCTCTTTATTTAGTGCTTCTGGTTTTACACTTAATTCTAATTTATCGCTCATTTTCTTATTGTATGATATAAAAATCATACACTCCTTTCTGTTTTATTTTATATAATAATTTATAATAAACTAATTATTACCTTTAAAAAAACTAATTAAATTTTCATACATATTCATTTTTAAACTATTAACTGTACTCTTAATTGTACTTGGTATTCCTTTTATTCCTAAACTTTCTACATTATAGTTTCCGCCTGTTACACCAGTTCTAAATCCATATTTTTCCCAAGCTATTTGACTTATATCTTTATCTTGAATTGCTTTATAATATTCGTTTCCATTTTCTGTAAAAGTTGCAATACAATGTGAATTCCAAATTGTAGGTTCTGGATATAAAATTCTTATATCATCTTTTACTTGTGCAAATCCATCAGGATTTTCGTTTGCAAACTCTACAATGCTCTTTTCATAGTCAACTATCATAGGCTCTCCACCTAAACCTGTTTTTAAATATCTTTCAAACAAATCTGCCGGTGTATTATTCATATAACCAGATTTTTCATAAAATTCTTTTAACTTTGGTAAATTCTCTTGCATTGATGTATCTGTCACATTACCACCACACATTATAGATAATAAAAGACCATAGTATGTTGCACCTGGAGAAGAAGTAACTGGGTCTGTTGAAGCAATATTTATACTTCCATAAAGCATATCTAAACCTATATCAGACCATTTTTTACCTTCTAATATATATCCCAATAATTTATTCATATCTGTTATATAATAAGTTCCATCTTTTTCTGTTACTATTCCATCTTTAATAAATGCATCAACTACTTCAACCCAGCTATAAATTACTATTGGAGTATTTAATGTAAGTCCACCATCTAATACAGTATATCTATCGGCTTCATTTTTTTCTTTATTTGGAACTAATTTATAGTAATCATAAAATCTTTGGTCTGAGCAAAACATTAAATCATATTTATCTCCATTATCTCTTACTAATGGATTCAAAATCAATTTTCCATTGCTCCAACTGTCATATACTACATTTAGTCCATATTTTTCTCTAAGTATTTTATTAACATCTTCGTCTGCTATAAAGTCTTCTTTTCCACCACCTGTTGCAACAGTAACTGTTTTTAAATTCATATTAACAGTATTATCCTTTTCAGTATAAAACTTAACGCAAATGATAATCAATACTAATAGTATAAAAATTCCTATTCCTATCAATTGTTTCTTTTTCAAAGTATTATCCTCCTATTACAAATTATTTCTCTGGCTTATCTATATTGAAATCATCTATATCAGAATATCCATCTGTTTTAAGCATTGTCTTAAATACCTTCATATCTGCATCAGTATCAATCATATCTGCTTGATATAAATTAGAAAGTTGTTCATTAAATGACTTTTTAATTGTTCCAACCATTTTTCTAGTATTTTCCATAAAAGACTTGCCCTCTTCACTCTCTAATCGTTGATTTTCAATTTCATCATATTTTTTTAGAATTTTCAAAGTTACTGGTAAATAATATTGAAAAAAGTTATTGACTTTTTTCTGCTTTGTTGGATTTTTAGATACAGTATCTATAATTTTATTTGATATTCTATATATTTCTCTAATATCATCTTGTAACTGTTTATCTTCTACTTTATCTATCATCCCACAAATTTCAGCATTTGTTTTCTTAGCAGAATTTAATACATCATATAAATTTTCACTTTCAAATTTTACTTCTGTCTCTTTCTCTGAAAAAATTAAATTTCCAGCGACATAAGCGACAACACCCATACCAACAGCTATTGGTGTTTCTATTCCCATAAATAGTGGAACTGCTACAAAACCAGCACCCAATATTGCTGATACAATATAGCCTTTTTTCATTTCTAATTTCATTCCTTCCTTAAGATAGAAAATTTTTAATTATATCCTCTAACTTCTTTAAATGCTTTAAGCAAGTCTTTTTTGCCATCAAATACTTTTGCATTAGTTAAATTTGCAATATCTTCTAGTTCATTTTCATAAGCATCTCCAAACATAATTGAATATACTGGAATATCTTTATTCAAATATTTGTAATATTTTGAAAAATTCCTAAAGCTACCTACATTTGACATACCATCTGTCATTAAAATTACAGATACATTATATTTTTCCATATCTTCATCTTTTAATAATTCAATTGCTTCTTCAGCAGTTTCATAAATATTAGTTGCACCAGATGGTCTTAAATTACTAATATTATCTAATAATTCCTTTGTATAACTTCCATCATCAGTGTGCCACTTGCCTAATATATATCCATTAAATGGTATTACACTAATCTTATCTTTTGAAGTAAACTGTAACATATCATTAGAAGCTTTTTCTTCTGTCAAAATATATTCCATTGCTTCTTTTAATTGATTATATCCATCACCAGACATACTTCCTGAATAGTCCAAACAAAATACTGTATGAACAGGTTTTCTAAGTTCTGATTGATATATTCCTAAAGCTTTTTTTATAATTTCAGTATTTGGAAATTTAATAGGAACAATATATTTAGTTGTATCAATTCCCCATTCTTTATTAAATACTGTTTGGTCTACATCTTTTTTAGTACCACCATACCAGGTTCTTCTTCCTTTTGATGCTAAAATTTCTTGTCCTTCATTGCTTAAAATATATCCTTGCAATTCCTTAAAAAATTCTTCATTATTTCCACTATCTTGTTTTATATAAGCAATTGGTGAATCTGAAATTGAAACTCCATCAATAGGGTATACAATATATAAAGGTTCTTTTCCCTCTGCAACTAATTTTTTATTCATATTTATTATTGAAAATTCATAAGTAACAACAGCTTCGTAATTTCCTTTTAAAAATAGTTCCTCCAAAAAGTCCTCACTTCCAGATGAACGTTCTAGCCCTGAAAATAATGCTGTTAACTCTGATTTTAAATTTTCATCTTCTAAATTACTTTCTCTTAATACCTCTGGATTACCTGCTAATGTCATTAGTAATCCCAAATAAGCAGTTGCACCAGTATTAGTTTGTGTTGGATTTGACATACTAAATTTTAATTTTCCACTTTTTATTGCATCAACTATATCTTTAGTATATATATCTTTATCAACAAATCCTAACTCTTTTGCTTTTTCTTTTGTAATTCCGAAAACAACAGGATTTATACTTGTAGATTTAGAGTTTGATGTTTTAACTTTATTACTATCTAGCATATAAAGCCAAATTGAATTTGAAACCCATACACCATTATACTGTTCTCCGCTATTTAACTTTTGCATAATATCAATTGTTCCAGCATAATCTATTTCCAAGTCTATATTTTTACTTTTTGCGAAATCCTTTAATACTGTGTCTAAATCCTTGTTTTCAGTACTAGAAATTAGTTTAAATGTAGAATTTTTACTTGTTATTTGTTTAATGTTTGATATTGTAAGATCATCTGAATCTGCTCCTGCTATCATTAGAAAAACTGACATTAAAATTAAAAATACAGCAATGATAGCAAATTCGTATGCTTTATCTCGTTTTTTATTATCTTTCAAAGTAATCCTCCCAAAACAATAATTTCTCAAATTTATTACATTGTATTTTATTTTTCATTTTTTGTAAATAGGTAAATCTATAAAGAAAATTTTTTTTATTTTTTTACTTTTTTCTATTGCTTTTTAAAATTAACTCGTGTATAATTATAAAAGTCAGCGGGGTAAATAAATAATAAAATATAGGGGTGTAGTTCAATGGTAGAATAAGAGTCTCCAAAACTCCTGATGAGAGTTCGATTCTTTCCACCCCTGCCAAAATAGAGATGAATTTTTTCATCTCTATTTTTATTTCTATAAAAATTAAAACTTTCAGAGGTAAATATGTTAAAAAAATCAATCATAATATATTTTTTTATTTTAGTTTCTTTGCTCTTATTTATTTGTACTTTTGTGTTACCTAACATTCTTGAAAATGAAGATTTAATAGTTATTGCTCCAAGTGAATTTGTATGGCCTTCAAAATATACTACTATTACATCATATTTTGGTAATCGAACAGCTCCTACAACAGGAGCTTCCAGATATCATTCTGGAATTGATATTGGTGCACCAGAAGGTTCATCAATCTACTCTATTTGTGATGGTTATATAAATTTTACTGGATTTAGTGGTGCTAATGGATATACTGTAACTGTAAAGTCTACACCATACTTAATCTCTTATTGCCATGTAAATCCTGATTTCGAAGTTGAGATTTCAGAATTTGTTTCTAAAGGTGAAAAAATTGCAACAGTTGGTCCAAAATATGTACCGGCAAGTTCAAATAACACTTATAAAGATTCAAGTCGGCAAATCTACAAATGGTGCAACAACTGGTCCTCATCTTCATTTGACCATAAAAAAAGAAGGTCAAGCTATTGACCCTCTTGATATTCTATCTATTAGATAAATATATTTAATTTTATAAGTAATTGATTACATTATATCATCATCATCTAAAAAACCCCAGTCAAGTTCTATCATATTTTTACATTCTGGACATTCTATTTCATCTTCTGGAGTTGAAGAATCCAATATGATATCAGCATTACAATATGGACATGATATACAAACACTTCCATCATCTTCTTCATCAAATATATCGTTTTCTAATCCTTCTATTCTTTGCTCTAATTCTGCTAATCTAAGATTGCATAATTGAATTTTCTTTTCGTAAGCTTTTTCTAGTTTATTTACTTCGTCTAAATACATTAGTGTTAATTCAGTAATAACCATTTTGGCATATTGCGAATCACTTTCACTCTCCATATTCTTGTTCAATTCTTCAATCACTTCATTATATCTTTTATCAAGCATTGAATTAAAACTTCCTCCTATAGTCTTTCCATATATAGACCAGTTCTTGTATCTATTCTAATAATATCTCCTATATTAACAAATAAAGGTACAGAGATTTCTAAACCATTTTCTAAAGTTGCAGGTTTTCCAGATGTTGTTGTTGTATTTCCACTAAAACCTGGTTCTGTATATGTAACTTCTAGTTCAACGAACATTGGTGGTTCAACATTAAATACTTTTCCTTTAATAGATTGCATTGTTACATTCATGTTTTCTTTTATATATTTTAATGCATCACCTATTTGGTCTTTATTTAATGGGATTTGTTCATAATTTGTATTATCCATAAAATAATATAAATCTCCATCATTGTACAAGTATTGCATTTCTCTTTTTTCAATTTCAGCACCTTGTAATTTTTCTGATGGATTGAAAGTTCTTTCAATAACAGCTCCTGTTACAACATTTTTCATTTTTACTCTAACGAAAGCTGCTCCTTTTCCTGGTTTTACGTGTTGAAATTCAACTACTTTAAATACATTTGAGTCTAATTCAAATGTTGTTCCATTTCTTAAATCTCCTGCCATATATACATCTGCCATAAAATTTTACCTCTTTTCCTATAATTTCATATTAAACTATTTTATATACTAGCATATTTTTCTACTAAAATCAAGCTTTTAGTGAAATTTTAATATAGTCTTTATTGCATTTTGTTAAATTTTCACAGCCATTTTCTGTTACTAGAAAAGTATCTTCTATTCTTATTCCAAACTTTCCAGCTACATATATACCTGGCTCAATCGCCAAAATCATATTTGCTTTTATATTTTTATCTATGTTTGTTCGTAAAACTGGTGTTTCATGAATATTTAATCCTACTCCATGACCAAAGGCATGCATTATTTCATAATTATGCTCTTGATATTTAGCTTCTACCTCTTTTAAAATTGGTTTTATGTTCTCTCCTGCTTTAAATTGTTCAGATATTTCTTTTTGCATTTCTAATACAAAATTATATTCATTTTCAAAAATAGATTCTTCTCCAACAATTACAGTTCTTGATAAATCCGAACAATATCCTTTATATTTTGCTCCCATATCAAACAATAATATATCTCCATTTTTTATTACTCTATCTGTTGGAACTGCATGTGGCATTGAACTATTTTCACCTGAAGCTACAATTGTTTCAAAGGCTAAACCATCAGCCCCCTGCATAATCATATATCTTTCAATTTCAAAGGCGACCTGCTTTTCAGTCATTCCTTTTCTTATATTTTTTATAATATATTCAAATGTATTATCAGTTATTTCACAAGCCTTTTTTATACACTCGATTTCATTTTCTTCTTTTATAGTTCTTTGTTTTTCGATTAACGCTTCTGTTTCAACTAAATTTACTTTATAAGTTTGCAAATATTTTTGATAATCAGCATAAGTTACATATGTTTCTTCAAATCCAATATTTTCACAAATCATAAAGAAACCTTCATAATCATATTTACTAAGCTTTTTGCAATCACAGGCAATAATTTCATCAGAAATTGTCAATTTATTATTAACCTCTTCAATATATCTGCTATCTGTTATAAAAACATTTTCTTTTGGCGCTATTACTAGTGTTCCTTCAGCTTCTAGACCTGTTAAATACTTAATATTTATTGGATTAGATACTAGCATACCATCTAAATTTAAAGATTTTAATTGGTCTCTTAGCCATTTTAACCTTATATTCATTTGCAACCTCCTTTATTTCTATAGTACACTTAATAGTTTATCACTCAACATTTTACAAAAACTCAAGAAAGCTAAAAATACTGTATTAGTAGGTGCAAAAATACAGAATATTGCTGCAATTACTAAAAATGGCCCGAATGGAATGTATTCATCATCCTTTTTCATAATAAATCTTGCTAATAATATAATTATTGATAAAATCGCAGCAATTATAAATGCTAAAAGTGATATTTCAGCAATGCTTCCAGCACCAAAATATAATCCAATTGCTCCCATAAATTTAACATCACCAAAGCCCATTGCCTCTTTTCCAGCAATCAAACCTCCTAATAGTGTAATTGCCACGAAAATTCCTGCTCCTGTAAACATTCCTAATAGCATATCTTTTGCAATATTGATATTATTTAATCCATATAAAAATACTAATACTAAACCAATTTCAAAAATTGTTAAATTTAAGCGATTTGGTATTATTCTATGCTTCAAATCTACAAAAAATGCACTAAGTAGCATTGGGGTTAAAATTAAATATTTTATCAAATCTAAATTTTGATAAAATACATTTTTTATTCCAAATTTATATAGCAAAGCTACATACATAACTGCAGTAAGGCACATTAAAATATAATTGTTCTTTAAACCTTCTTTATTAGCCTTAAAAAATTCTTTACTAAAAATTTTCTTTTCTTCCGGAAAGCATTCATTACACCATGCAATAAATTTTCCAACTGCAAATCCTAAAACAGCTATAACCAAATAAAAAACTATGTGTACATTATTAAAATACATTTTTTTCTTCCTCTAATCTTTCGTATTTTGTTTTTTAAAATAATTTTGTAAAATTTTTTCCTCAATTGGTCTTTTCCATTTTGTAATAAATATATCTTTTTCATTTATTGGTTTTACCAGTATTGAAAACATTTCTAATCTATTTGCACCAATAACATCTGTAAAAATCTGATCTCCAACTACTGCAATTTCTTTATTATTGGTTATTCCCAACATTTTTATAGCTTTTTTAAATCCTCTTTTTAATGGCTTGGTTGCAAAAAATATATAAGGTATATCTAATTTTTGTGCAACATTTTCTACTTTTTCTTTTTTGTTGCTATTTGATACAATTATACATTTAATATTTTCTTTTTTTATATCTTCAATCCATTTTTCAAGTCCAGGTAACATATTTCTATCATAATCAATCAATGTATTATCTACATCTAAGATTAAAGCTTTTATGCTTTGCTTTTTTAGCATTTCAATCGAAATATCTGTAACTTTTTCACAATACACTTTTGGATATATTTGCATTATTCATTCCTCCATTTTATACTACATTATATTATCAATTTGTTTTTATTTTGTCAATTATATCAATTTATTTTACAATTTAGAAATTTTTATTACCATTCACTTATCATTTTCCTTTAATAAATCTGTCAAATTCTATTTGCAAAAAATATGCTTACCTATAGTTATAACTTGTGGTCTTGACCAAATCCAACTTGAAGTCGCTGTATTGGGATTAAAATAATATATACAACCAGAAGTTGGGTCCCAACCATTTATTGCATCTTGTGCCGCTTTTCTTGCTGTAGCATTTGGTTCTAAATTTATTTGTCCATCAGATACTGCTGTAAAAGCTCCTGATTGATATACTACACCTGCCATAGTATTTGGAAACTTTGAGCTTGCAATTCTGTTCAGTACAACTGCTGCAACAGCTACTTGCCCTTTATATGGCTCTCCTCTTGCTTCTGAATACACAACTTTTGATAATAAATTCAAATTGCTATTATTACTAGTTCCAGATGAAGAATTTGAACTACTTGTAATTCCAAGTGCTTTTAAAGTCGCAGAACCTGCTATTCCATCAACAGTCAAACCATTTTTTCTTTGAAAATATTTTACTGCTGCCAAAGTTTGTGAACCATAAATTCCATCAACACTCCCACTATAATAGCCCCAATTTTTTAACTTTGTTTGTATTTGTTTTACTTCATTACCTCTTGAGCCATATTTTGACAAAGCATAAACAGTTGTATACAATCCATTATTAAGAATGATTAAAGCTACTAAAATCAAAATACTTATTGAAATTTTTAAAAATTTTTTCATTAAATAACTCCTCTTATAATCAATTTTTCCAATTGTAACTAGTGTTTCCTATTCATTCAAAATTATACAGTTCAAAATGTAATATTTTCGTAATAATGTTATGAAAATTTAATGTATTTTTGGGTTTTTCTGTTAAATTTTTATTGAAAATTTTTAAAATTATTATTATAATGTAAGAAATAAAAAAAGTAGGAGAAAAGGTTATGGAATTTACAAACGAAATCTCTTTTGATAAAAAATTAACAGAAAATGAAAAATCAAAAATTACATATAATGGTTTTTTAGCAAAAAAGGGGTCTAATAATTTAACAATTGTTTATGGATTTGGTAGTAATTGGGATTATACACAATCTAAAGATATGGCTAAAATCAATAATGGTTTTGAAACAGAAATAGAAATGAAATCTTATGATACATTTAATTTTTGTTTTAGAAATGAAAATTATGAATGGGATAATAATAATACATTTAATTACATCTCTCCAATTGAAAAACAAATTCCAGTAGCAAATTCTAGTTCTATCATAGATGAAAATAATTCAACTCAAAATGTTGAAGATAACAAATCTTTAATTGAAAATAAAAAAGAAATAGAAAAAGCAAATATCCAATTAACTCAAATGGAAAATGAAATTGCTAATTTATTTGATGAATTATTTTCAATGCCAGATGAATCTTATGAAAACATTGTAGAACCTATATCTGAACCTACTCCTTCTATCTCTAGTGCTGAATTTAATCTAGATGAGTTAATTGAGGAAATATTAAGTCCTATAATCTCTCAAGATAATTCAGATACACTTTTGAATAGTATTGTATCAAATATTGCAACAACGGATTCTACATCTCCATTAGTTGAAGAAAATGTAGAAAGTAATTTTTCTGATGTTCCTACTCATACACAAAAAATATTAGTAGAAGATATATTAGAAAATACTTACTCAAACATAAATAACTTTAATTCAAATAAAGTAGAATTAGCAAAAGTAGATAAATTGTTAGAAACATTATCTGATAAATCAGAACAATTCGCTTCAAATGTAGTAGAAAATTCAAAATTTGAAAATTTCGAATCAATTGAAGATATAGATAAATTATTTGGAATTGATAATTTTGTTCAAAAAGCAGAAGTTGAAATTCCAAGTCAAAAAATTAGTGATTTTACAATTTTAGAAGATGAAGAACCACAAGAACCTTCTCTATTAGAAGAAGCAATAAAAGAAAAAAATTCCTCAAAAGTTGAAGAAAATGTTGCTTTAGCAGTTGTAAAAGATGAAGAAAAAGGAATTTCTGTTAGTCCTAGAAAGCTAACTAAATTCTATCTATTTAAAAAGAAAGTTAAATTAGCTTTTTATAAAGCTTTAGTTTCAATACCAAAGTTTTTACAAAAACAATTTAATTCTTCTGAAAATAATTAACGATTATAATTAGTATTTATAATTAATATTGTAAATATTGATTATAATATCTTTTAATAAATGTTACAAACCCGACCCTTTAGCAAGGTCGGGTTATTTAATATGCTATATTATATTTCTTTACAAAAATTTCATAGTCATACATTTATTTAATTAAAATATTCCAATAATATTTCCGTTTTCATCTATATCTATATTTTCAGCAGCAGGTATTCTTGGTAAACCTGGCATAGTAAATATTTTACCAGATTTTGCCACAATAAATTCAGCACCTGCTTTTAATGATATCTCATTTATATGTATTTTAAAAGGTTCTTCACATAGTAAATTTTTTGCATTATCAGAAAAAGAATATTGTGTTTTGGCAATACATATTGGTAAGTTTGAATATCCTAGTTTTTCTATATGTGTAATTTCTTCTTCTGCATTTTCAGAAAATTCTACACCTGAAGCACCATATATTTTTTTCGCTATAGCTTCTATCTTTTGTTTAATGCTTTCATTTAAGTTATATACATACTTCTCATTATTCTTCTTTTTTGAAAAACTTATAATCTTTTCAGCTAAATCTATTGCACCTTTACCACCTTGTTCCCAAACATTTGCTATGCTCACCTCAATATTATTAGCTTTTAATATATCTATCAATGTATTTATTTCTTTATCTGTATCATGTCCAAACTTATTTATTGCAACAACAACATTCAAACCCATTTCTTCTTGTAAATTTTTTACATGTTTTAATAAATTATCAGTTCCAATTTTTAATGCTTCAATATTTTCTTTTGTACATTCATCTACAGTTAACCCACCATGATATTTTAATGCTTTCAAAGTTGCAACACATACGGCCACATCAACTTTTAAATTTGATGTTCTACATTTAATGTCAACAAATTTTTCAGCACCTAAATCTGCTCCAAATCCTGCTTCTGTAACAACATATTTACCAAGTTTTAAAGCCATTTTAGTTGCTACAGCACTATTACATCCATGAGCAATATTAGCAAAAGGACCACCATGAATAATTGCTAAATTATGCTCTAATGTTTGTACTATATTAGGTTTAAATGCATCTTTTAGCAAAACAGTTAATGCTCCATCTGCCTTTAAATCTTTTGCAGTAATAGGTTCATCTGATTCATTATAACCAACTATTATATTTCCTATTCTTCTCTTTAAATCTGTTAAGTCTGTTGCTAAGCAGAAAATTGCCATAATTTCAGATGCAACACTAATATCAAATCCATCTTCCCTTGGTTGCATATTTTTTTCTTTAGATAATCCAATTTCTATTTTTCTAAGACTTCTGTCATTTAAATCAACACATCTTTTCCAAATAACTTTTTTAAATTTTAATTCGTTTCCATAAAATATATGATTATCAATCATTGCTGATAATAAATTATTAGCACTTGTAATTGCATGTATATCACCTGTAAAATGAAGGTTTATTTCCTCCATTGGAGCAACTTGTGAATATCCACCACCAGTTGCGCCTCCTTTTATTCCAAATACTGGTCCAAGTGATGGCTCCCTTAAAGCTAATACAGTCTTTTGATTTAATTGATTTAAAGCATCTGCCAGTCCAATAGCAACTGTTGTTTTTCCCTCACCTAATGGAGTTGGATTTATAGAAGTTACAAGAATTAGCTTTCCATTATCTTTATTTTTTAAACTTTCAGTAAATTTATTATCAACTTTAGCTTTATATTTTCCATAAGGTTCAACATATTCTTCTGGTATATCAAACTTATTTGCTATTTGGTTTATATTTTTCAATTCAATACTTCTTGCAATTTCTATATCTTTCATATACTATTCCTTTCATTATGTTCAAATTATTTTTTCTAATATAAAGTTGGGGTAATTTTAAAATATAGCCCCAACTACAAAACCAATAATTGCACCTACAAAAACTTGAACAGGTGTATGTCCTAATACTTCAACTAATTTTTCTTGAACTTGAAGTGTTGTCATACCAGGTGTTTCAATTATTTTATTCAATATACTAGCTTGTTTTCCAGCTGCTCTTCTAACTCCTGCTGCATCATACATAACAACAAAAGCCATTACAATTGAAATTGCAAAAATTCCACTATCAAAGCCATATTGTTTACCTACGCAGGCAGATAACGCACATACAACCGCAGAATGAGAACTAGGCATTCCACCAGCTCCCATTAGTCTTTTTAAATTTATTTTTTTATTTACAACTAAATCTGTTAAAAATTTAAATATTTGTATTGCAAACCAAACACAAAATGGTATTATTAAGCATTTGTTTGTAATTATTTGTTTAAACACATCCATCTTCTTCTCCAAACTTTATTTATTCTGCTTTAGGAACAAAATCTACTTCATCTTCTGTTTCAGCGTTTATTAACATAGTAATTCTTTTTTCTGCATTTTCTAATTTTTCATTACATTCTTTAGAAATTTTCATTCCTTTTTCAAATAGTTCAACAGATTTATCTAATGTTAAATTTTCGCTTTCTAATTGATTAGTAATTTCTTCCAAATCTTTCATCAATTCTTCAAAATCTTTTTCTTTTTTTTCCATTCAAATTCCTCTTTCATTTCATAAAAATCATAAAATTTCATCTTATATTAGTATAAACTAATTGTTTTTTTATCTAAATCAACTTTATAATATGAAATAACGCTACCAGAAGTTGTTGAGATTGTAACAATATAATCTCCATTATTATTTACATAGCAATCAAATAATACATCATCTTCTTCTCCCCACTCTTTTTTTACAATTTCAATAGCTTGTTCTTTTTTATCTGTTGAATTTGTTAAATTTCCTGTTGGTTCTTGTGTTTGACTATTGTTATTATTTGAGTTAGAAGTATTGTTATCTATTGTATTTTCAGTATTATTTGAATTATTATTTATTACATTATTTTCTTGTGATGTATTATTATTATTATCGTTATTTTCAATAGTGTTTGTATTTTCAGAAGATGAATTAGTATCAACTCCATAATTCTTTTCTTCTATTTTATTATTCATATCAAATAACATATAAAATAATGCACCTACTGCAATTACGCATAAAACTGGTACAATATATAAAATTTTTCTAAATTTATTATTTTTATTATTTCTTCTCATTAGATTTTCTCCTATTCTTTTATGGTAGCTTTTTTAGTTCCATCTTGAAATTTTAAATCAACATCCATACCATTTTTTAAATCTTTTGCTTTAGTAACAAGTTTTCCATCATATTCTGTTAAACAATATCCTCTCGTAAGAGTTTTTAGTGGACTTAATGTATCTAATTTTGTAATCCATTTCATAGCATTTAATTTAGAATCCTTTAATTTTTGCAATACTAAATTTTCCATTTTTTTACAATTATTATCTACAATTTGATATTGTTCTGAAATATGTTGCTTTGGAAATTTATATACCCTTGAGTTCATACACTTTTCATATCTTAATCGCATTATTTGAGTTTTTCTATTAAGTGCCATTTTTAATCTATTTTTATACAAATTTAAATTATTTTCTAATTCCTTAACATCTGTTACTGCAAGTTCAGCAGCTGCTGATGGAGTTGGTGCTCTTAAATCTGCTACAAAATCTGCAATTGTAAAGTCAGTTTCATGTCCAACAGCCGAAATAACTGGTAATTCTGAATTGTATATTGCTCTTGCAACAATTTCTTCATTAAATGGCCATAAATCTTCTAAAGAACCTCCGCCTCTTGCGACTATAAGTACATCTGCTAATTTCTTTTCATTCATTATTTTTATAGCATCTGCAATTTTTTCTCCCGCTCCTGGCCCTTGAACAGGTACTGGAAATAATCTTATATTTACATTTGGATTTCTTCTTGTTGAAACATTTATTATGTCACGAATAACTGCTCCAGTATTAGATGTTAAAACACCAATTATCTTAGGCATAAAAGGTATTTTCTTTTTATGCTTTTCATCAAAAAGGCCCTCTAATTGCAATTTCTTTTTTAATTCCTCATAGGCTGTATACAAACTGCCCATTCCATCTTCTTGCATGCCTTTACAGTAAATTTGGTAAACGCCATCTCTTTCAAATACAGAAACTGTACCATAAACAATAACTTTCATTCCATCTTTAGGCTCAAATTTTAAATTCACCGCAGATGACTTAAACATTATACATTTTATTAACGAATTTTCATCTTTCAAAGTAAAATACAAATGACCTGTATAATGATGTTTATAGTTTGATATTTCACCTTTTACCAATACATTATTTAAAAATTCATCTAATTCTACTTTATCTTTCATATATCGATTTAGTTCAGTAACTGTAATCGGATCAAATTTCATTCTTATCTCCATTTAAACCTTTTTCTTTTACAATGCTAGCAAGTATTCCATTGATAAATACTGGTGCTGAATCATCAGCATATTTCTTAGCTAATTCAACAACTTCATTTATTGCAACTTTATATGGTAAATCTTTATAAATCATTTCATAAATTGCAAGTTTTATTAAACTTAAATTTATTTTTGAAATTCTATTCAAGCTCCAATTTTCTTTTAAGTTGCTTGTTATTAAAGAATTGATTTGCTCTGTATTTTCTGTAATTCCATCTTTTATATCTTTTAAGTATTCTATAACTTTTTCATCAGTAACTTCATTGTTTTCTAGAAAAATCTCAATTTCCTCATCTTTTTGTACTTCCATTTCATAAACAAGCTTAAAAGCAAGTTCTCTCATTGCAGATCTTTGCATATTTTCCTCCTAATTTTGCTTCATATTTTAAAATTTATCAATATATTTTTTTAATGTATCTTTCACAGAATCTTTATTGTTTTGTATGTAATTTCCTAAAAATATACCTCCTACAATTACTATAAGTGACAATAGTAATTTGAAAAGCCCTGTACAAACTAATAAAATAGCAATAATTCCACCGATAATAGCACCTTTATATTTTACAATAAAGTCCATAAAACTTTCTGGTTTTTCTTCCATAATTATTCCTCCCCATTATCAATTTCTTGTTTTACTTCTTCTTTTGTTTCTATAGCTGATTCTGGTTTTGTATTTGCATTTATATTTTCTTTTTCATTTTTTGTTTTTACTTTTTTATTTGTAATATTTTTTATTTTGATATTAACTTCTTTTACATCTAAATCAGCAGTCTTTTTCATTGCTTCTTTTATTCTTTTTTGTAAATCTGTTGATATATCTTTTAAAACAACATCATCACTTACTACTGTTGTTACATAAACCTTTAAATTTCTATCTTTATCTAAAACAGTTTTACTAGAAATTGATTCAGCACCTGGAATATTTTTTGATACACCAGCTATTAAATTTTCTAAGCTTTCTTTCGAAATGACTAATTTTCCACTTGCATTTTCTAATATAATTCCGTTTTTACTTTCATCTTCTGGTTTTAATCTTGCTAAAAGACTTTTAATACCTAACAAAATCAATATTACTGATACAATTATTGTAATTCTTGAATATGTTTCATTTTCCATAGTAAAACTTAATGCTCTAACCAAAAAATCTATATGTAATACACTAGTTACTGTTAAAATTGTAATTATTGATAAGAATATAATAATAATTGAAAATAATCTTAAAGAAAATCTTTCTATTAGTTTCATTTTTTCCTCCTATTTTACCACAAATATTTTTCTATTTTTCTTCCTCTTCTTGTTCTTTTTCTGTAATTGCATGAACACCTTGAACATGAACATTTACTTCATTTACTTTTAGTCCTGTCATTGTTTCTACAGATTTCTTTACACGTGTTTGAATTTCAAAAGCTACATCTGGAATTCTAGCTCCATATTCAACTATAATGTTTACATCTATTTTTGCTGATTTTTCATCTGCATCTACTTTTATACCTTTTCCTAAATTTTTCTTTCCAATTAAAGCCTCTGTAATTCCAGCAAAAGTTCCAGACATTCCATACACTCCCTGTACTTCTGAAACAGCAATTCCAGCATAAGTTGCAATTGCATCATTAGAAATGCGAACACCATCAATACTTGAAATTTCTTCTATATTTTCTGTTTTTTCTTCCTTATCCTCTACTTTTATATCTTCTTTGTTTTCTTCCATTTGAAAACCTCCTTTTATATAATAAGTATAACAATATACCTTTTTTTGTGCAAGCAAAATTACTAAAGTTATTACATTAAAATTATATAATATATGTTTTTTATACCTTAGTGTCGCAATCTTCTATTTTTATTTTATATGAAGATTGCTCCATTCGCACTCACTTTGTTCGTTTGGTCGCTTACGCGGTATTTTCAAACATATATTATATAATTTATCAGATGCAATATTCCAACATTTTTTATTTTAATATATCACCTTCACAAATATTATTTCCTCTTAAGAAAGAATTTATATCCATCTTTTTAGAATTCTCTCCTTGAATTTCTAATACTGAAATATAGCCATCAATTGCTTTTATGTATAATCCTAATTTATCTGAACTATACACAACTTCTCCATTTTGGTATTCTTTTAGTTCTACATTTGAAAGAATTGTTGACATCTCTTTTTCTGATAAAACTTGTACTTTCCAAAATTTTATTTTTTTATTATTTAGCATTGAATAAGCACCCATAATAGGGTTTAAACCTCTTACTAAATTTTTAATTGTAATAGCTGTTTGCTCATTCCAATTGATCTTTGACATTTCTTTATTTAGCATTGGAGCTAATGTAAAATTTTCTGGTTGAGTTATCCTTTTAGCTGTACCATTTTCAATTTCTTTCAATGTTTTAATCAATAAATTTGCTCCAACATTTGAAAGTTTTGACCATAATTCTCCTGTTGTTTCATCTGCTCCAATTTCAACTTTTTCTTGTAAAATGATATCTCCTTCATCCATTTTTTCATTCATATACATTGTTGTAATTCCTGTTTCTTTGTCACCATTTAAAATAGCCCACTGTATTGGTGCTGCACCTCTATATTGAGGCAACAAAGAGCCATGAACATTTATGCAACCTAAACGAGGAATCTTTAAAAATGATTTAGGTAGAATTTTACCATAAGCTACAACACAAGCTATATCAACATTTAAGTTTCTAATCTCATTTTTAAAATCCTCGTTATTTGCTATCTTTTCTGGTTGAAATATTTTCAAATTCTTCTCTAATGCATATTCTTTAACTGGTGAATATAACATTTTCATTCCTCTACCTTTTGGTCTATCCGGATTTGTTACAACTCCACAAACCTCATATCCATTTTCTACAATTGCTTTTAATGATTCTGCTGCAAAATCTGGTGTACCCATAAAAAGAATTCTCATTTTCATACCTAAAGTTTTATAAAAACTTTTCCCTTCTTTAAAATATCCTAAAATTTATTTATTTTTATCTGGTGTAATTGTTTCTAAAGTTCCAGGTTCAACTCTCTTAACAAATACTACTCCGTTTAAATGATCTATTTCATGACATAAAGCTTGTGCTAATAAGTCTTTTGCTTTTATTCTAACTTTCTTTCCATTTAAGTCTAAAGCTTCAACTAGCACTTCTTTTGGCCTTTTTACTTTGCCAAATTTATTAGGAAAACTCAAACATCCTTCATCTACTAATTGTTCGCCTTTTTCTTTTAATATAACTGGATTTACAAGCATATATTGAGTTCCTTCTTCATATAAATCTATTACTATTATTCTTTTTAAAATTCCTACTTGTGGACCTGCTAGCCCAACTCCATCATATTTATGCATTGTGTCCATCATATCTTGTGCAAGTTCTTTTATTTTATCATCTATAACATCTATTTCTCTTGCTCTTTTACTTAATATCTCGTCTCCTTCGTATCTTAAATTTCTAATAGCCATATCTCTATCTCCTTTTTATATCATATTATTCGGATTGATATCTACTGTAATAGTTGTATCTTTTATTTTGCCAATTACATTTTCTTCCATACTATATTTTATACAATCAATCAATTTTAGATTCACTTTTCCCTTTAAAATCATTCGATACCTATATTTATTTTGTATTTTATCTACTGGTGCTGGAACAGGTTTGTATAAAATATTTTTTTGCTTATCTAAAATACTATTTAAAGCATTATACATTTTTAGTGAAACTTTTTGAATTTCAGATAAATTTTTTCCATTAAACCTAATTAGTATTATATCGCAAAAAGGCGGATAATTCAACCTTTTTCTTAAATCCAACTCCAAATTAAAAAATTCTTCATAATTTTGTTTTTGTGCTAAAGTTATGGCATAATGATCCGGATTGTATGTCTGAATATATACTCTTCCTTTTTTATTTTCCCTTCCCGCTCTTCCTGCAACTTGTACAATTGTTTGAAATGTTCTTTCTGCTGATTTATAATCTTCAATATTCAAAGCACCATCAGCTGATACAACACCAACTAATGTAACATTTGGAAAATGATGTCCTTTTACAACCATCTGTGTTCCAACTAATATATCTATATTTTCATCTCTAAATTTTCCTAAAATCTCTTCATAGGAATTTTTCTTTCCTACTGTATCAATATCCATTCTTATTGTTGAAGCTGTTGGAAATAATTTATGAATTTCATCTTCTAATTTTTGTGTTCCAGTACCAAAATATTTTATTTTATCACTATTACATTCTGGGCATTTTGTCATAACAGCAGTTTCATATCCACAATAATGGCATTTTAATTTGTTTTCATATTTATGATATGTTAAACTAATATTGCAATTTTTACATTTTGCAACATAGCCACAGCTTCTACACATTATAAAAGTAGAAAAACCCCTCCTATTCAAAAATAATATAGTTTGCTCTTTATTTTGCAAATTTCTTTTTATTTCTTCTTGCAATTCTGTACTAAGCATTGAACGATTGCCCTTTGAAAGTTCATATCTCAAATCAATTATTTGAGTATCTGGCAATTCTGCTCTATTGGCTCTTTTAGTTAATTTATAAAGTTCATAATCTCTTTTTTTCGCATGATAAAAGCTATTTATTTCTGGAGTAGCACTTCCTAATACTAAAGGACAATTTGATTTTTCGGCAATATATTTAGCAAGTTCCTTTGCATTATATTTAGGAGTCATTTCAGATTTATAACTTGCATCATGTTCTTCATCAATTATAATTATTCCTAAATTTTGAACAGGTGCAAAAATTGCTGAACGAGCACCTATTACAATTTTAGCTTCATTTCTCTTTATCTTTTGCCATTCATCAAACCTTTCCCCATTTGATAATTTACTATGTAAAACTGCAATTTTTTCTCCGAATCTAGCAAGAAATCTATCAACCATCTGTGGTGTAAGTGAAATTTCTGGAACTAGTACTATTGCTGATTTGTTTAATTTTAAGGCTGATTCAATTAGTTGCAAATAAATTTCTGTTTTTCCAGAACCTGTTACGCCATATATCAAATTAGTTGAATATTCATTATTTTCAATACAATAATTTATTCCATCAAAACATACTTGTTGCTCTTCTGTTAATATTTTTTTCTCATCTCTTTCAATATTTTTATTAACAAAAGGATTTCTTTCGATTTGCTCTGAAATAAAATCTATATATCCATTCTTGTTTAAAGTTTGTAAAACACTTTTGCTTACATCTGCTAAACTTTCTAAATCTACCACATAAATTCCATCATTTTTCAATAAAAAATTTAATGCACGTTTCTGCTTTTCACTTTTAATTTTATTATTTGCTAATTCTTCTTCTATTTCCCCTTTTTGCTTTTTTAAATATACAAAATTTCCTAGCTTTTCTTTTGTTCTATTTTCCGTTTCTTTTGCACCAGTGCCTGGTGGCAACATTAGTTTTATACAATCTGAAATATTACAAAAATACTTTCTTGCCATTAGTTTTGCAAGTAAAATTTTTTCTTCTGTTAAACTTTCTTCTTCATCAATTTTTGCAATTTCCTTATTTGCAAATTCTGATTTTTCTTTAATTCCAATTACAAAACCATCTTCTAATTTTTTTCCGTTTCCAAATGGCACAAAAATTCTTGAACCTACTTTTATAGCATTTTCAAGCGAATTTGGAATTATATAATCAAATATTCTATTAAGTGCTCTTGCATTACTATTTATTATTATTTCAGCGTACATATTCTCTCCCTACAATGCTACTATTTTACCATAATTCAAAATTTAAGTAAAGAAAAATATGAGCCTTTTAAAACTCATATTCCTTGCAATTTTATTCACTTAACCATTCTTCATAGCCATCTAAAATTTTTTCTTTAACTTCTTCCGGAGTTAATTTAGTTGTATCTACAACTAAATCATAGTTATTTAAGTCTTCTTTATGTATGCCATATACATTAAAGTATCTTTCATTTTCCATTTTATATCTTCTTTGCATATCTGCTTTTTGTTCTTCAACAGTTTCAAATTTTTCTGTATCTTTTCTATTAGCATCATTAAATGCTCTTTTAGCAGCTTCATCAATATCTATTGTAAGATATACCTTAAATGAATTTGGTACTGCATACCAGCCAAGTCTTGCATCAATAATAAAGTTATTATGCTCTTCTGCATATTCTGCTGCACTTTTTTCAATTTGTCTATCTATTTCTGGGTGTGCTGTTAAATATTCATTAAAACTTGTAATATCTAGTCCTTTGTCTTTAGCTAATTTACGAGCATATTCTCCATTTCTATAAATAGAATAATCTAATTCTTCTGCTAATAATTTAGAAACAGTACCTTTTCCACTAGCAAGTTCTCCTGAAATTGAAATTACGCATTTCTTTTCCATATATGTCTCCTTTATTGTTCTTCTTTTTCTGATGCTTGTTGTGATGCATCATCTAATTTAACTTTTCCTTCTGAAATTTCCCAAACTGCAAGTGTAACAGGAGATTTATCCTCTGGATGATCTGTAAGGACAGGTGCTCCTTGTGCAATTTGTCTTGCTCTTTTTGATGTGATTGTAATTAACTCAAATCTATCATCAATAATTTTTAATAATTCTGTAACTGGTGGTTTTACTAACATTTTAACTTCCTCCTAAATTTATTTTTTATAATTATTATTCTTCACCATTTGTATCATCATTGTCAACTCTACTAGCAACTGTTTCTGGTTGCACTGCAGATAAAATAACATGACCTGAATCCATAATGATAACTGATCTTGTTCTTCTTCCATAAGTTGCATCAATAGCCATTTTTGAATCTTTTGCTTCTTGAACAATTCTTTTAATTGGTGCAGATTCTGGACTAACTATTGATATTATCCTTTCAGCAGAAACAATATTTCCAAATCCTATGTTAACTAATTTCATAAAAGCTCCCTCCTTTGAAATTACTCTATATTTTGTATTTGTTCTCTTATGTTTTCTATTTCTGTTTTGATATCAATAACTCTATTTGTTATTTCTAAACAATTAGCTTTTGAACCTATTGTATTTGTTTCTCTGTTCATTTCTTGAACAAGAAAATCAAATTTTTTGCCAATAGGGGAATCACCTTTTAGTAATTGCTTGAACTGTAATATATGACTTCTAAGTCTTGTAAGTTCTTCTTCTATTGAACACTTATCAGAATATATAACAATTTCTTGTGCTAATCTATTCTCATCTACTACATCAGTTTGTAATAGTTCTTTAACTCTCACTTCTAATTTTTCTATATATTCTTTTACTAAAGTTGAAGAATACTTTGAAATTTCTTCGACTTTAGTTTCAATCCATAGAATTCTTTTTTCTATGTCTTCTGCCAATTTACTTCCTTCAATTTCTCTCATTTGTACAAATTTGCTAATTGCTTCATCAAGTGCAATATTTAGCTCTTGCTTAATAAGCTCTTCTTGAGATTCTTCATCAATATTAAGTATGTCTGGAAGTTTTGCAACTTCCATAACATTTACATTATTTTGAATACCTGTTTCATTTGCTAAATCATTTAATTGTTTTATGTACATTTTAGCAAGTTCTTTATTTAACTTTATTTCAATACCTTTGTCACTATAATTTTCAAAAGTTATAAAAACATCAATTTTTCCTCTAGCAATAGAACTCGAAATTTTCTTTCTTATTCCATCCTCTAAACTATTAAAAAAACGTGGCATTTTAATTGAAATATCATTATATTTATGATTTACTGCCTTTATTTCAACTGTATAAATTCTACCTTCATTTTCATATTTTCCACGACCAAAACCGGTCATACTTTTTATCATTTTTTACTCCTTACTTTTTCTTTTAACAGTTTTTTTAGTTTGACTTTTTTCTTCAGAATCTGTTTTTACTGTTTTAGCTACCTTTTTCTTTTCTTCAGTTTTTGTATCTTCTTTTATATTTACTTTCTTATTAGTCGTTTTTACTTTAGTTGCATTTTGATTATTTTTTGAATTTTTTTCTTGTTCTTTTACTTTTTTATTCTTTAGCTCTTGCTTCATTGCCATTTTTTGTTTTTTCTTTGCTTCTTTTATAGCAAGTTTTTCAGCTTTTTTAGCTTCTTCAATTTTGTTTATTTCTTTTATTATTTTCGTACTATCTTCATCTAAATAGCCTTCTTCATCATCTTTTACAATTTCTTTAACATCACTTAAACCATCTAAATATTCTTTAGTTATTTTTCTGTTTATAACAATACTTTTTGCTACATAATATATTGCAAAATATATTGGCGTTAGCATAAATATTTTTCTAGTCATTTCTGGCATAAACATATAAACATATGGTATATACATTATTATGACACTAAATACCAATAGTTCTATTCCATATACCATTCTAGAAATGCTTTCTTTTCTATATGCTAATTCAAACATAGTTATAGTTACTAAAATTGAAAAAATTGAAAAGGACTTTATTATCATTATAAATTTATTTGGCATAATATTTAAAAAAGCGATATTTATTGCAATCATTATCAACATCAATGTTATAGATATATTAAAATTTAAAAATATTATTCCATTCATTTTGTCTTTTGCTTCTTGTGATAGTTTTCTTTTACTCTCTATTTCATCTTTCATTAGTATTTCTTTTTCACTCATATTATCCTCCAAAATTTTCTAGTTCATACATTATAATAGAGGTAACACTTAATGCAACTGTTTCAGTTCTTAAAATTCTATTTCCTAAACTGATTATTTTTGCACCAGCGTTTTTCATTTGTTCAATTTCCTTTTCTTCTAAACCACCTTCTGGGCCTATTAAAAAAGCAATTCGTATTTTTTCTTTACTTTTATCTACTTCTTGTAGCACTTGTTTTAAATAAACATCTTTTTCTTGTTCATAAGCAACAAAAAATAAATCAAAGTCTGATATCTGATTTTTTACTTCTTCTATATTTTCTATGTTTTCTATTTTAGGTATTAAATCTCTTCCACATTGTTTCGCAGCCACTTCTGAAATTTTTTGCCATCTTTCAATTTTCTTTTGAGCATCTTTTCCAGAAAGTTTTACTATACATCTATTTAATGCAACTGGTACAAACCTACTTGCACCAAGCTCTGTAGATTTTTGAATGATAAGTTCCATCTTGTCTGCCTTTGGTAATCCTTGAAATATTGTTATTTCAACATTACTTTCTACTTTACTTGAAATTTTTTCTTTTATTTCACAAATAATTTCATCTTTTTCAATCTGCTTGATACTACAATTAAAATTTTCACTAGTATCTTCATTACAAACTTTAATTTGCTCTTCAAGATTTAATCTTAATACATTTTTTATATGATTAACATCTTGACCAATTATTTTTACTGTATTATTTTTAATTTGGTTTTCTTTAACAAAAAATTTACTCATAGCCCTACTTCTTCTTTTTAATATAGGTATTATATCACTTTAAAGATGATAAGTAAATACAAAAATAGAAGATTTTAAAAGTTATTAGGAGAATGAGCGAGCTAATAAAAGGATAATATTCACTTTATACAATTAGTAATAATATAATAAAATTATTTTTTTGTAATAAAAATGTAATATATTTTTTTGAATAAATACTTGCATTCTTTCATATTATAAAGTATAATACAAAAGAAGTTAAAAATAATACATTCCTCGTTAGCTCAGTCGGTAGAGCGTTCGGCTGTTAACCGAAATGTCGTAGGTTCAAGTCCTACACGAGGAGCCAAAACTGAATTCGATTTGAATTCAGTTTTTTTATTGCAAAAAAAAGCTCCATAATACTTGTTATTATAGAGCTTTTAGTTTTATTTAATTCTTTCATAAGTTACAAAGTCATAATCAAGTGTGTTCTTTTCATCTTTAATTCCTTTTTCTCTAGCTGTTTCTTTCCAATCTGCTGGATTTAATTTTGGAAAGAATGCATCTCCTTCAAAGTTTTGCTCAATTTCTGTTGCATATATTTTATTTACATATGGCAATAGAAAACTATAGATCATTGCTCCACCTATTACAAAATTTTCTTCCTCATCATCTATGTATTGTTTAATTTCAAGCATTGAATGTACAACATCTACATTTTCATCATCTACATGAAAATCTGGATTTTGTGTAAATACAACATGTTTTCTATTTGGTAAAACTCTGCCAAGTGATTCAAATGTTTTTCTTCCCATTATTATTACATGTCCTGTTGTTTTTTCTTTAAATCTTCTTAAATCTTCTGGTAAATACCATAATAAACCATTATTTTTTCCTATTATATTATTTTTTGCTTTTGCAACTATTATACTTAACATTTCTTTATCCTCTTTTCTTTTTGTATTCTATTCTGCAACTGGAATTTTTCCTAGTTTCATTTCTTTATTGTATTCATAATTTTCTATTTCAAAATCTTCCACTTTGAAATCATAAAAATCTTTTGTAGGATTTTTAATAATCAATTTTGGAGATACATCCATTGATTTTCCTTCGATAAGTTTCTTAACTAAAGGTATATGTCTATCATAAATATGGCAATCTCCTATATTGTGAGTTAATGTTCCAACTTCTAAACCTGAAACTTGTGCAAACATACAAAGTAAAGCAGCATATTGCATTGTATTCCAACCATTAGCAGCAAGCATATCTTGTGACCTTTGATTTAATATCAAATGCAATTTACCTTGTTTTACTAACCATTGTGTACCATATACGCAAGGTTCTAATGCCATATCTTTTAATTCTTCATGATTAAATATATTTGTCATAATTCTTCTACTAGAAGGATCATTTTTTAGTAAATATAAAACAAAATCTACTTGGTCCATTTCTTTTAGTCCATCTTTTGTTTTAAATTGATACTTCTTTCCCATTTGATATCCATAAGCTTTACCTATTGTTCCATCTTCTCTAGCCCATTGATCCCAAATATGAGAATTTAATTCACTAATTTTATTTGACTTTTTTTGCCATATCCATAAAACTTCATCAATAGCTCTTTTTACAGTTCCACTATTATTTCTTAATGTAATCATAGGAAATTCTTTTCCTACATCATATTTATTTGATACACCAACAATAGAAATATAATTTGCCTCGCTACCATCTTCCCATCTTGTACGCACATTTGTACCTTCTGAAGAATATCCATGCTCAATAATTTCTTTGCAAGTATCTATAAAAATTTTATCAGCCTGTGTCATTGTCTTCCTCCTAAATTACGATTTATCTGTACTATATCATAGTAACTTTTTTTATTCAACAAGTTTCACAAAAATTTTACAGAAAAAGACTGTACATAATGTACAGCCTCTAATTTAATATCATTATTAGTTTTCTCTTCCTTCTGGTAAAGCTGGATAGTCAAGAACAACTTTAATTTGCATAATATATTTAATTGTTCTAACAAATTTGCTATTCTTAATTCTTTGCCATAATGAAGGTTTTGCTTCAAATCTTGTTTCTTCAATAAATGCTGCTTGTTCTTCTTCTTGAGAAATTTCTTCAGTAACTGGAGTTGAAATAATTGCTGATTTAACTTCTTTTGTTTCAATAATTTGTACATTTTGTTTTTTCTCTTCTTTAGAAGCCTTTGCAACTTTATTTTCAGAACTTTCCTCTTGTATAATTGCATTTGAAACATTTTCTTCCACTTTTTCTTCAGATTGTAAAAAGTCTTCAACTGGTGCTGGAATATATTTTAATGCTTCTGCAATTTCTATTCCAATGTAACTTAAAGCTTTTGATCTATCTTCAATTCTTTCCATATCTATTTCAATATGTAAATTTCCTTCAAGATTATTTATTTTAGCATCTATCAATTTACAAGCATCTTTATATTCTTCAGATTCTTTATCTTTTGATGATCCAATTATATTTAAAGCTTCTGCAACATCTGCTGGATATTTTGTTTGTAATTTTTTAACAATTTCTTTCCAATTTTTTGCTTTAGCTTTTACTGCTGCTGTTGCATCTCTTAAAACACTTGCTAATTTAATATTCTTTTCTCTTTTTCTAATCAAATCTTCAATTTTCTTAGTGTTTTCTTCAAATTGATTTGTTGCATATTCAACTAAATCATAAGCAGCTTTATATACACTTTTTGGAAAATTTTTCTTTTTTGGATACTCTAAAAGATAAGTTTTTATTGATTCAACTAAATCTTTAAAATAAGAATCATCTTCCAATTGCACAATTTGCTTCTTACTGTTTGGATTGATTAACTTTTGAACTTTATCTATATTTGATAAAATTTTTTCTTCCGTGATTACCATCTTCACGTTTACTATGCCTGATTTGTGAAAAAATGACATTTGTAAACTTACCTCCTTCGTACTACTTCCCTAATACTTTTTTAAATACTAGAATAATTATACTTTGTTTTAATTTTCATTTCAAGTGATTTTCGACTTTTTTCTATTACATTTTCGTTACATTGTTACAATTTGTAGCTTTCTGTAAATTTCTATATAAAACGCTTTCCTATTATAGAACAAAAGTGAACATCATGATAATTGCAAAAGAAAAATCGCAACTCTTTTATTTTTTATAAAAAGTTGCGATATTCTAAATTTTTTCAAACTAGATTTTTTTCATTTCTTCAAATCTCTTTACTTTTAAAGTAGTTGTTTTTATCAATTCTTCTTGTGTAATTTTAATTTCTTTTACATACTTATATGTTGGCATTTTTTTATTTATTTCTTTTACATCTTTCCATAATTTAGCTTTAATTTCATCTTCGTTTGTCAAATTATATTCTTTTTCAAAATAATCTTTGTCATAAACAAGTTTAGCTCCAATTTTTAAATCATCTTTATCATCATTATCTGACTTTCCATAAACAAAAGATTCTTTAACACCTGGAATTTCATTTATTAAAGCTTCTAATTCTTCTGGATAAATATTCTTTCCATTTTTTAATACAATAACACTTTTCTTTCTACCAGTGATAAAAATATAATCATCTTTATCAAAATATGCTAAGTCACCTGTTAAGAACCAACCATCTTGGAAAGCTGATTTAGTTGCCTCTTCATTGTTATCATATCCAAGCATAACTGATGGTCCTTTTACAGCAAGTTCACCAATTCCTTGTTCATTTGGTTCAATAATTTTTCCTTCAAAGCTTGGGAATAATTTACCAATTGAGCCAAGTTTTGTACATTCTTTATGTTCAGCAGCAATAACAGGTGATGTTTCTGTTAAGCCATATCCTTGATATGTTTCAACACCAAAACTATTGAATCCTTTTTCAGCTTCAGGATTAAATGCAGCAGCACCTGCAACAAATAATCTTAATTTTCCACCTAAACTAGCATGTATGTCTTTAAATATTTCTCTTCTTTTATCTATACCAATTTTCATCAAGAAATTACTTAATTTAACACCAAATTTTACTTTCTTTGTTTTTCCTTGTTTATCTATTGTTTTCAATATTTGTTTATACATATTTTCAAATAATATTGGAACTGCAATCATAACGCTTACTTGATACTCTTTTATATTTTGTGCAATATGTCTTAAACCTTCACAAAAAGCAACACAAGCACCAACACTAACCGGGTACAAGAAACCAACTGTTGATTCAAATGTATGATGAAGTGGTAAAAATGACAATAATGTATCATTTATCCCAACATCAAATACAGATGAAATATCATATATATTTGAACATATATTTTTATGTGATAAAGCAACAGCTTTAGATTTTGATGTTGTACCTGATGTAAATAGCATTATAGACATTTTTTCATTATTTATTTCAGCATCTAAAAAACTTCTAGCACCATTTTTTATTAAATCTCTACCTAATTTTACAAGTTCCATTTGAGAGTAAATATCATCTTTAGTTTCTGTGGCATCCATTGAAATAAAGAATTTTATTTTACCTATTTTTTCTTCTTTAACCTTTTCCATAACACTATTATATTTTTCAGAATAAAAAATAGCTTCAATCTCAGATCTTTCAATTAAGCTTAATATTTCATTTTCTGGTAAAGCTTTATCTAGTGGCACAACAATACCTGTACCACAAACAACAGATAAATATCCAAGTTCCCATTCTTTTCTATTCTCACCAATTACACCTATTTTTTTATCTTTTAATCCAATACTAATAAGTGCTGTTCCTAAAGAATTTATATCGTCAATATATTCATTATATGTAATTTCCTTAAATTCTCCTTCTTTATCTGTTTTTAATTTGAAAGCAGGTCTATCTCCAAATTTTTCTTTAGTATTGTTAATTATTTCTTTTAAATTATTGAATTTTTGAGGCTCATACAATTTCTTTGTACAAGTATGTTTTCTATCTTCCATTTCCAGTTCCTTCCTTTATTTTCCAAGTAAACTTAAAAAATTCATTTCATATTCTTTTTCTATTTCTTTTATATTTAATTCCTCATTTGTATCTCTAGTATAAATTAAACTAGAACAAGTTAAAGAAAAAATTTGAGAAGCCATTAGTTTACTATTGCACTTTCTTATTTCATTTTTTTCTAATCCTTCTTCTATTATTTTTTGAATAACTCCAATATATTCTAACACCTTATTTTTACAAAAAACATTTCTATTTCCTGTTCCAAACATTTGACTTAATAC
Organism: uncultured Clostridia bacterium; assembly: GCA_934141445.1. Classification (GTDB taxonomy): domain Bacteria; phylum Bacillota; class Clostridia; order TANB77; family CAG-508; genus Scatovivens. Next base: position 61,759 of record CAKPCF010000007.1, read on the forward strand.
AATTGTTATAATATTTTCGTATTTATAAATTACTTTTAATTGAATAATTGAAATTGCTTTTAATTTTTCAATCGTTGTTTCACACTTTGAAGTCTTAATTTCTATACTATTTTTTAATAATTTCATTCCTTCATCAACAAGAAAGTTAAAAATTTCTTCTTTGCTTGAAAAATGATAATACAATGTGCCTTTTGCTACTCCTACAACTGATGTAATTTCTTCTATGCTTGTTGCATCATAGCCTTTTTCAGCAAAAAGCTTCATTGATGTCTCAAAAATTTTTCTCTTAGTTTTATTCATTTTATTCCACCTAACATAAATTTAAATGAATTATATAATTTTTTTATTTTTTTTTCAAGATTTTTAAATTTATTTTTTTCTTTTTTTATTTCATTACATTTAGTTTTTCAAAATTGTATTTACTTTTTTATTACTCTTTTTATTTCACATGATTCCGTATTTTTTATCAAAGTATTGAAAAAGCAGTATTTTCATTGTATAATAAGAATTATGCAAAAATTATTTTTACTTAAATGAACCTTGAAAATGAAGATTGGAGGTCTTCACTATGACAAAATCTTATGACATTTTAATACTAATCAGTTTTTTGACTGATTTAGTCTTGATTATTAACACACTATCCAATCGAAATATCAACCCATATAAACGGAGTGGCTTTCTTGGAACTTATATACTCATAATGCTATGTAGCATTTGTGAATGGTCTGGCATTTTAATTGATGGATTAAACTTCAGTTCTAGTTTAATATCTGTACACTATTTAGTAAAAACTTTAGAATTGAGTATTACTCCACTTATATCATTTTGGTGTGCCAATACAGTCTTTTCAAGTAGATTAAACAACCACTTTATCCGTGCAAATATTGATAAAGTTTTTGCATTTTTATCAATATTGCATACAACTCTTGTAGTATCTACCAGAGCTACACATTGGATATTTTTTATTGATAAAAATAATGTATATCACCATGGACTATTCTATTGTGAATACATTTTTATGTTTATCCTATTTGGTGTAAGATTTTTTGTCAAGGCATTCCAATTTAGCAAAAAACATCAAAACAGTAATTCAACAATGCTTACTTCAATTTTGCTCTTCATTACTTTTGGTGTTTTAATTCAAATTGCAGATTCTACCTTTAAGACCTGTTGGTTAACTTTAAGTATTGCATCAAGTTTTGTATATACTTATTATTTAGAACTTACACAATACACTGATGCTCTTACTCAATTGTTAAACAAGCGGGCTTATTCTAATCGGATTCAGCGTTTGAATTGTTCATACACATTGATAATGTTTGATGTTGACGATTTTAAAAAAGTCAACGACAACTATGGTCACAAGGTCGGAGATGAAGTGCTTCGTATCGTTGCAGAGTGTATATTTGAAACCTACAGAGATTATGGAAACATTTATCGTATTGGTGGTGATGAGTTCGCAGCAATTCTTACTAAGCCTATAACTGATATGGATAAGCTAAATAGAAAATTTATTGCATTGCTTATGGAGCATCGTAGTGCTTTCAAAAGTATGCCTTATGTAAGTTTTGGTATTTCATATCATGAAAAATTTGATACATGTTCAGTAGAAGAAGTTGAGAATTCAGCAGACCAAGAAATGTACTATTATAAATCAATTTCCAAGCATGAGAGAGGTTCTAGTAAAGGAGATGCATCTTAAGTTTTTCCTTTTCGTGGTTTAGCTAATAACCACAGACAAAAAGTGTGAAGGATTTAGTCCTCCACACTTTTTTTAGTTTTTAATCTATATTTTATTTTTAATTTCCTCTTTGCTTAAACCTAACTGTTCAATTTCTTCTACAATTTTTCTAATTTCTTGTAACTTCTCTTCTATCTTTTCATCTACTAACTTTTGAGTATTATATGCTATATATGTTCCTTTAGTAGATAATGTAACTGTAACACCTTTTCTTTCTAATTCTGTATAAGCTTTTTTTACTGTATTTGGATTTATTCCTAATTCTGTTGCCATCTCTCTTACAGAAGGTAATTGTTCCTCTGGTTTTAATATTCCAAGCACAACATATCTTTCTATTTCGTTAACAATTTGTTCATAAATAGGAACTCTACTTTTATAATCTAAATTTATCATTTTTGTCACACCTTTCTAAATAAATTTTATATATCAGTTGTGACTGTTACTTTATTTATATCTGCATCTATTGAATCTTCTTCATCACCAGAAACTTCAATATCGTCTGCATTATATTTTGTAAAATCTTCATCTAAATCTGGAGAATTATCTATTGTATAACTGCCTCCATATTCATCATTTTTCACTTTCCATTCCTCATATTTTTCGACATCATTAGAATAGAAATATAATTGTTCGCTATCATTATCATTCTTATATTGACTAATTGAAATTTTCAAATAATCTTTTGTTAGGTCAACATTTTCAGAACTATTTTTTACAAAATTTTTTATATCTCCAAAACTATTCATAAAAACATATTTACTACTACTTGATTCAAAAACTAATGCATTAGTTATATGGTTACCATCATCTTCATCTAAAATTATATTTGCCTTAGCTAATCTATTTGAATAATTAGCCAAATAAGCTTTTAATTCATCACTTGTCGTTGCTAAAACTTTTCTTTTATGTAATCGATGATTTTTATAGTAATAACAATCAATCTCATTTTCTATAAATGTTTTTGTATTATTATTGTTTACAATGCTAGAAAAATTGTTATCTACTAAATTATTTAATATATTTTTTATATTATTTTTCTCTGTTCCTTTTACTTTTTTATTTTGGAAAATCATTACACTATCACTAGCAATTCCATACTCAAAATCAGCCTTTACCATTTTCATGTACTCTTCATTTTGCATAGTTTTCCATTTTATAATTCTAGCATTCTTTGAAACTAATCTAATATTTTTTGTTATTTCTTGACCATCTTTTAGCCTAATTTTTACATAAACATATTCTGTGTCCTTATTTCCTATAACAGTTCTTGCATAATAGTTCAAATATTCATCTGCAAATAATCCTTCATAGAATTCATCAATTATTTCGCTATCAGTAAACTCATATTTTATTTCTTCTGAATTAAATCCACTCTTTTTTGTATCTGTAGGATTTAAAATAAAAAATCCTAAGCTCTTAATATCTTCTTTTGAATATGTTTTCCAGTCATTACTTTGCTCTGAAAAATAATCATTAGATATTTTAAAACATCCAAAAAGAACTGCAACAGTAAGTATAAATGCTGGAATTTCTAATTTTAATTTTACTTTTCTTCTTGTTACTAGATCGTATACATAATAATATATAAATATAAATGCTAATATAAGTGCTGTAATTTTTATACTTTCTTCCAATTTAACTAATATAGCAATCATTGGAACTAAAGTTAATCCTTTTATAAATAAATGTACCCATACATTTTGAAAAGCCTCTTCTGTATTTTCCATTTTTCTTTTTTCAAATAATAAATATCCAATTATTGCATAAACAACAGCCATTACTATTGTTCTAACTAAACTACCATTTGAGTATAAAGTTGGAATTTGTATAATAAGCCCTTTTAAATATCCATAAGGCATTGTATAATTATTTTCTACTTCTATATTTACTGATATATTTGCATTATCCTTAGCAAATTGAATTGTTTTGGTTATCTCAAAATTTCCAACCACATCAATTGTAAATGGTACTAAAAATAAAATAAGCAAAGTAATTGCAATTTGTGTTAAAAGATTTCCTGAAATAGCCATACCAATATTAGTAGCTGTATATACAAATATATAAGATACCATGCCAAATATAAAATAATCTATTAACATACTAATTGGTAATACTAACCCATTAAAGCACATTGATGCAAATAAAGATGTAAGAAAATTTAGTAATTGAATCGCAAATATTAGTAATATTCCACCAATTAAATTTGTTGTAAAAATTGTTTTTCTATTTATTGGCATTGAACCAATAAAATCAACACTCTTTCTTTTAAATACATATCCGAATAAAATATATGAAATCGCAACTGGAATTATATACATTCCAACTGTATTTACAATATTAGCAACATGCATAATGTTTGTAGTTATATAGTTTGAATTCACATTTAGTAAAATTAAAAAATTCAATACAGGTACTATAAACAATGTTAAAAGCAATAAAGTTCTTGATTTCTTTAAATTTTGTATTAAGTAATTCTTGTTAAATAACTTCGTTAAATTCATAACCTAATACCTCCATTTCATATATAAATATTTCTTCTAATGTTAGTGTTAAGAAATCTAAAATTAGTGGATTTTTTTCTTTTAAATATTCTTCATATTCTTCTCTTTCACCTTTTACAATCATTGTAGCAACACTTCCACTTTTCTTAAAACTTAATATATTTAATTTTTCAAAATCTTTTTCTGTAAAATCTCCTTTTAATGAAATTTGAACTTTAAAAATGTTTGTTTTTAAAGTATCGACTTCACTTTCAAATAAAATTCCACCTTTATATAAAAGTCCTAAGTTTTCACAAATATCTTCTAGTTCTCTTAAATTGTGACTAGTCATAATAATTGTTGTGTTATTTTTTTCCATTTGTTTAGCAATAATTTTTTTCATTAAATTTCTAACAACTGGGTCTAACCCATCAAATGTTTCATCAAAAAACATATATTCTGCATTAGTTGATATAGCACATATCAAACTGCATTGTCTCTTCATACCTTTTGAAAAGTTTTGAATTTTAGCATTCATATCTAATTTTAAAATACCAGCTAGTTCTTCTAAATATTTCATATCAAATTTTTTATACATGCTTTCATAAAACTTTGCCATATCTTTTAATGTATATGATGGATAAAAAAACAAATCATCTGGTACAAAAACTAATTTTTGTTTAAGCTCTTGATTATCCTCTATTCTTTCTCCATCAATTAAAATCTCACCTTCATCTTTTCTATAAATATCATTTATAATTCTAAGTAAAGTTGATTTTCCAGCACCATTAGCACCAATTAGCCCATAAATACAACCAGTTTTTATATTGCAATTAAGCTTATCTAGTACTTTTTGCTTTCCATAAGATTTACTTAAATTTTTAATTTCTATCATATAGAACTCCTTTCCAAAAATTAAATAACTGTACTATCTGTACTAGTACAGTTATATCATAATATTATTTTTCTGTCAATTTAATTCATAAAAATTTCATAATTCTTTATTTTAAGTAACCAAACTGGCACAGTGAGTTCTTTAGATTACAATATCAAATTCTAGTTATATCAACAATATCTAAATCTTTTTCTTCTACTTCATCAGCAATTGCTTTATAAAGTGCATTTGCCGTATCTAATGATGTAAAACAAGGAATTTTACATTCTACTGCCAATCTTCTAATTTTGAAACCATCTCTATTAGCTTGTTTTCCCTTTGTAGGAGTATTTATTATAAAGTTAATCTTTCCAGATTGTATTAACTCTAAAATGCTATCTTTTCCTTCCCAAATTTTTTCTACAACAATTGTTTCTATATTATGCTCTTTTAAGAATTTTGCTGTTCCAATTGTTGAATATATTATAAATCCTTTATCTTTGAATTTTTTAGCTATTGGTAGCATTTCCTCTTTGTCTTTATCTCTTACAGTAATTAAAATATTTCCATTTCTAGCAACATTTACACCACTAGCAATAAACGCTTTTAATATAGCATTCTCAAAGTTTTTGTCTACTCCTAAAACTTCACCTGTTGACTTCATTTCTGGTCCTAAACTAGTATCTGCATTCTTTATTTTTTCAAAAGAAAATACTGGCATTTTCACGCAAACATATTCACTCTTCTTATACAAACCTGTTCCATAAGGCATATCTTTTAATTTTTTCCCTAAAATAACTTCTGTTGCAATATCTATCATTGGTAAATTAGTAACTTTACTTATATATGGTACTGTTCTACTTGATCGCGGATTTACTTCAATTATATATACTTTATCTTTACTTACAATAAATTGAATATTTAACATACCTATTATTTTTAGTTCTTTTGCTATTTTTTTAGTATATTCAATAATTTGCTCTTCATATTTTTTATCTAAAGTTTGAGTTGGATAAACAGAAATACTATCACCTGAATGTATTCCTGCTCTTTCTAAATGTTCCATTATTCCAGGAATTAAAATATCATCTCCATCACAAATCGCATCTACTTCAACTTCCTTACCCAAAATATATTTATCAACTAAAATTGGGTGTTCTTGAGCAATCTCATTTATTTCATTTACATATTCTTCTATTTCTTTATCATCATAAGCAATTGCCATTCCTTGTCCACCAAGTACATAAGATGGTCTAACAAGAACTGGATAGCCAAGTTTATTTGCAACTTCTTTAGCCTCTTCTACTGTAAAAATTGTACTACCCTTTGGTCTTAAAATTCCACAATTATTTAAAGCATCATCAAATTCTTTTCTATCTTCTGCTCTATCCATATCTTTTTCTTGAGTTCCAAGTATTTTTACTCCCATATCACTTAGAGCTTTAGTTAGCTTGATTGCTGTTTGTCCACCAAATTGAACTATCGCTCCATAAGGCTTTTCTACATCTACAATATTTTCTACATCTTCTGGAGTAAGAGGTTCAAAATATAATCTATCAGCTACATCAAAATCTGTACTAACAGTTTCTGGATTATTATTAACAATTATTGTATCATAACCAGCTTTTTTCAAAGCCCAAATTCCATGAACACTACAATAATCAAATTCTATTCCTTGACCAATTCTAATTGGTCCTGAACCTAAAACTAATATTTTTTTCTTATCACTTATTTTTACTTCCTCTTCTTCATCATAGCTAGAATAATAATATGGTGTTTTAGCTTCAAATTCCGCACTACATGTATCAACCATTTTAAAATTAGCAATTATTCTATTGCCAAGTCTTATTGCTTTAATTTCTCTTATATTTTGTTTTGAAAGCTCTGAAATGACTTTATCAGTAAATCCATATTCTTTAGCTTTTCGAATTAAATTTGCATCTAGTTCTCTTTCTTGTAAATCTTTTTCTAATTTAACAATATTTGAGATTATACCAATAAAAAACTTATCAATAGTTGTCAAATCATGTATCTCATCTATTGAAATACCTCTTCTTAAAGCTTCAGCTATTACAAAAATTCTTTCATTATCTACTTTTTTTAACTTTTCATCAATTTCTTCTCTTGTAAACTCTTTTAATTTAGGTAAAATAAGACTATCAATATTTTCTTCTAAAGAACGAACTGCCTTCATTAGTCCTGCTTCTAGATTTGATGCAATTGCCATTACCTCTCCTGTTGCTTTCATTTGTGTACCTAAATCTCTGCTTGCTGTTAGAAATTTCTTGAAAGGCCATTTTGGGATTTTTACAACAACATAATCTAAAACTGGTTCAAAACAAGCATAAGTTTTTCCTGTAACTTCATTGATAATTTCATCTAATGCGTAGCCAATTGCAATTTTAGTTGCAACTTTAGCAATCGGATAGCCTGTTGCTTTTGAAGCTAATGCAGAAGAACGACTTACTCTTGGATTAACCTCTATAACAGCATATTCAAAGCTTTTTGGATTTAATGCAAATTGAACATTACAGCCACCTTCAATTTTTAAACTAGAAATGATTTTTATTGCTGATGTTCTGAGCATTTGATATTCTTTGTTTGCAAGTGTTTGTGATGGTGCAACAACAATGCTATCACCTGTATGTACTCCAACAGGGTCTATATTTTCCATATTACAAATTGTAATACAGTTTCCCTTTGAATCACGCATTACCTCATATTCAATCTCTTTCCATCCTGAAATACATTTTTCAATTAAAACTTCATGTACTCTTGATAAACGCAATCCACTACCACATATTTCTTCTAATTCTTCAATTGTATAAGCAATGCCACCACCTGTACCACCTAATGTATATGCTGGTCTTACAATCACTGGTAATCCAATTTTTTTAGCAAAATCAATTGCATCTCCAACATTATATACAACTTTACTTGATATACATGGTTCTCCAATTTCTTCCATCATATCTTTAAAAGCTTGTCTATCTTCAGCTTTCCTAATTCCATCTGCTTTTGTGCCTAGAAGTCTAACATTATATTCAGTTAGAAATCCGCTTTCTGCAAGCTCCATTGCTAAATTTAGTCCAGTTTGTCCACCTAAGTTTGGCAAAATACTATCTGGCTTTTCCTTTTTTATAACTTTTTTTACAGTTTCTACTGTTAATGGTTCTATGTAAATTTTATCAGCCATATTTTTGTCAGTCATGATTGTTGCTGGGTTAGAATTGATTAAAATAACTTCTATTCCTTCTTTTTTCAATTCTCTACAAGCTTGAGTTCCAGCATAGTCAAATTCAGCAGCCTGACCAATTATTATTGGTCCAGAACCCATTACTAAAACTTTTTTTATATCTTGATTTCTTGGCATTTTTTCTTTATCCTATCTTTAATATTTAGGCTTTATATAAAACCTATGAAATTTAATCTTCTTGTTTGTAAATATTTCATCTAAATTTATATCTATATTACTGCTATTGCAACATTTCTATAAACTCATCAAATAAATATGCTGTATCTTCTGGCCCCGGACAAGCCTCTGGATGAAATTGAACTGTAAATATATTTTTGTTTTTGTATCTTATTCCTTCAACAGTATTATCATTCAAATTTATATGTGATACTTCAGCAACTTCTGGATTTAAGCTTTCAGCTAATATATAATATCCATGATTTTGTGAAGTTATATATACTCTATCATTTTTTAAATCCTTTACTGGATGATTTGGTCCTCTATGTCCATACTTTAATTTAGCTGTTTTAGCTCCAGTTGCAAGCCCCATAAGTTGATGTCCAAGACATATTCCAAAAATCGGTATATTAGTTTTATATAATTTTTTAATATTTTCTATTTCTTGAACACATTCTTCTGGATTTCCTGGTCCATTTGAAAGCATAATTCCATCTGGTCTTGTTGCTAAAATCATTTCAGCTTTTGTATTAGCTGGATAAACAGTTACCCCGACTCCTCTTTTTAATAAAGAATTTATAATATTATCTTTAGCTCCAAAATCTATTAAAGCGACTTGTTTAGGTTTAGTTCTTCCATAAGTTGTAACTTTGTTTGTTGTAACCTCTTCTACAATGTTTTCTATTTTATATCTATTTATAATTTCTAGAATTTCATCAATATTATCAATATTAGATGTAAGAAAACCTTTCATTGTGCCACTATCCCTTAAAACTTTTGTCAATTTTCTTGAATTTATTCCTTTTAAACCTGGTACTCCATTTTCTTTTAAAAATTTATCTAAATTTTCTGTACTTCTAAAATTGCTTTCATTTTCCCCTAAATTATGAATAAACACTGCTTTAGCCCAGATTTTTCTTGATTCACAATCATCTAAGCATACTCCATAATTACCTATAAGTGGATATGTCATTACAATTCCTTGACCTGCATAGGAAGGATCTGTAAATGTTTCTACATATCCTACCATTCCTGTATTAAATACTACTTCGCATGCAGTATCAATATTACTTCCTATTCTTTTGCCTTCAAAAATTTGCCCATTTTCTAAAACTAAATAGCCCTTCATTTTAGCTCCTTTTGAATTTATTTAGATTTTTGGTTATATCTATAAACCATTTTTAGCCTACAAAAAAACACTAAATAAAAAATTTAGTGTTTTTTATAAATATAAAAGAATTAGAAAAAAATGTATCTATAAATTGTTTTGCTCTTTTTGTTTTGTTATTTTTTTCAAAATACATTTTTTCTCCTCCTTACTTATTACTTTTTATATTGTAATAGATTTTACTATATAAGTTTGTAAAAAGCAAGTGAAAATTATTCTTTATATACTGTCCATTTTAAATTTTGAATTTCTTGTAAATTTTGAAATTCATTTCCGCCTATATGTAGTTCATTTAAACTTCCATTTTTATTTAGTTGCTTTATTATATCAATATTATTTACTTTTGAACCATCTTGATACGAAAAAGTATCATATAATGAGTTATTTGATATATCTAAGCTTTTCAAATTTATTAAGTTTTCAATTCCTTTTAATGATGTAATCGAATTTCCTTTTAAATTTACACTTTCTAAATTTTCCAAATTTTTTAAAGCACTAAGCTCTGTAATTTTATTATTTGTTATAGTTAAGTTTACTAATTCCTTATTATCTTTCAAAAAGTCTAATGAGGTTATTCCGAAATCTGCTGATACACAGCCTTCAAACTTAATAGTTTTTAGATTCAAAAGTTTTCCTTTCCAATATCCTTGTTCTATATATTTTCCTAAATTATATGGATTTTGAATAATTCCATTATATTCAACATATCTAAAATACAATTCTTTTATATCAATTTTTGACAAATATTCCAATAAATTTACTTCTAATAATGGATTTTGACTTCTAAAGTCTGTAAAATATACTTTTTCTATTGTTGTTCCTGTATCTATTATTGAATTTAATGTATCAGTAACTCTTTGTTGTTGATTTGAAAGTTCATATATTCCAATTTTTTTCAATTTTGTTCCATTTGAAAATGTAAATTTTGAATTTGACCAGCCTTCTAATTCTTCAATACTAGCTGGTAAAATAATATTTTCACAAATAAAATATCCCCAAAAAATTCTCTTTAGCTTCGTACATTTAGATAAATCTAAATTCTTGCAAGGTGTTGAATTATTTAAATGTAAATATGTTATTTCAGTACAATTTTCTAATTGCTTAACTAAATCTGAATCTCTAAATACAGTTTGTGATACACTAATTAAATCTTGCAATTCTTTTAAATTCATATACTTATTGTTAATATAAAGTGTAATTCCTTTTTCTTTTCCACTACCATAAACGTTTATTTTTCTTACTTCATCATCACTAATAATATTAGTATCTTCAATTCGTAACTCTTTTAAATATTTCAATGAATTTAGAAAATCCACTGTTTCCAAATTTCTTTGACCACTTAAATTCAAGAAAGTTAAATTAAGAAAAGAACTTACTATTTCGTTTAGTTCACTATCACTTAACAATGTGTTATCTTGCATCTTTGTATTATTGTTAAGTACTGTTGTTTTCGTTGATAAATCAAGTGAAGTAACCTTTAACTTATCATCTGCACTCATATTTTTTAAATAATCAATATCTTCTATATCAGCCAAAGTAATTCCTGGATAACTTAAAGTATTACTTGTGCTTAAATATTTTAAATACTTATTATCTATATTCTTTGCATTTCCATTATCAATAGCATTATATATTTCAGCTATTTTAGATACTGAAGATGAAATCATTTCACTATTTCCTTGAAGTTTCAAATATGTTATTTGTCCAACTGGATTAGAAGAAATATAGTCAATTCTTTTAATATTATTATTTGCCAAATTAACTCTTTCCAAAGTTGTAATATCTTTTAATGAATATAATGCATCTGTTTCACTTTCTTCTAAACTATCATTTATTCCCAATTGATTATTTGAAGCAGAAATCTTACTTAATTGTTTCATATTCTCCAAACCATCTAAAGTTGTTAAATTATTACATTCAACTCTTAATAATCTAACATTAGTAAACTCTTTTAAAACACTCAAATCCGAAATTTCGTTATTTTCTAAAGATAAATTTTCTATTGCATTTTTTGTAATAGAACTTAAATTATTTAATGGTTCCAATGTACTTATTTTATTTTCTGATTTATTTAAACGAGCCTCGATATATTCAGAAGAAATAAGTTCCTCTTCACCAGATATTGCAAAATATTGTAATTTTCCAAAATCACAATTGCCTATACCATTTTCATTACTGCATAATTTTTCAATTTCTTCATCTGTTGTATTGAAAAAATATAAATATTTCAATACATCTTTTAAATTTCTTAGCTTACTATAATTTCCTATCTTGCAATTCTTAAAAAATATATAATTTAATTTTGAAACATTTTGTATACCATCCAGATTATTTAATGTAAGATTTTTTAAAGTAAGTTTTTCAAGTCCATAAAATTTATATAAATCTGTAAATGAAATCATTAACTCTGGTGAAATCTCCAATTCTTTTATACCCTTTACTTCTTGTGCATTGATTGTTCCATCCTTGTTTGAATCATATATTTCCAAAATACTATATAAATTATTGTCCTTTTCTTTTGAAACAACTTCTCTTACTGGGTCATCTTCATCTAGTTGTTCTTTTGATATTCCTAGTATAGTTTCACCATTATTTTTTACATAATATACCTTTAAATCAGATGTTACACCATACACATCATTCATTTTAACATAGTCTTCATATTTACCTTGACCAGCTTCTCCATCTCTTAATTGATTCTTTATCTCATCTGGTAAACCATTTTTTTGAATTAAATATAAAGCTTTGCCTTCATCATTTATTATATATCTTAATCTTCCATACCCATTATTAGCAGGTATATAAAAATATTCAGGATAAATATTTTCTAAATTTACCACTTTTGATTCAGATTCATCAATTCTTTCATAATTTTGAATATATTTATCTTGCAAGTATTCTTCAAGTACAGCTATGCTTTGCATATATGTTGCATTCTTTGCTTGTGTCATTATTCCATTTTCTCCAATGGTTGCATTTAAACTTACACCAGCAAGAATTAGCATTACAATTATTGAGATTACTAGTGCTATTAGAGTAATAGCTTTTTGATT
>CAKPCF010000008.1 GCA_934141445.1 uncultured Clostridia bacterium
ACAAAGAAAATAGAATACAATAAAGAAAATCATACAAGTACATTCTTAGAAGATAGAAGTAGAGTAATGACATCAAGGTCATTTGTATTAACAAAAGGAGAAAATATAGCTTTTGGAACAGACAATAATACAAAATCATTATGGTTATATCCATTAAGCACATCAAATTACCAATTAGCAGAAACGGAATATTTGAAATACATCAATCTAGGTTTGGAAGAAAGAGAAGATGTAGATATCTCAATAACAAAAGATGTATATCAAGTAAAAACAACAATAAATGGTGAAGAGGTAATTTATGATTATAATCAAGAAAATGTAAATAATGAATATAAAAACGATTATGTAATAAAGAGTCCTTATAATTTAGAATTTTATGAATCAGACTTTAAATATAGACGTGATGTATATACAAATGAAGCTGTGAGAAATTATAAGGGAGAAGAAAGCGAGTTAAATGTAGAAGTAACATTTAAAATAGCAATTACAAATGAAAAAATAGAAAATGATGAACCATACAGACAGAATAAAGATATACCAATAGAAGTAACAATAGATGAACTTGCAGACTACTATGATGAAAACTTTATTAAATATACAGGAGAAGAAAATAATACATTAAAAGTAAGGACAAAGGATGGAGATTACTTAAAGGATAAACAAATAAAGATAGCAGAAGCATGGTATAAATCAAGTGAGACATCAAATGAATCAATGCCATTAACATTATCAAATACATCAAATTATAATGAAGAACGAAACTTTACAACAAATGGTTATAACACTTTATACATCAGAGGCTTTGACAATGTGAAATTAAAAGAAGGCGAAACAGGATATGTATTTGTAAAATATGTATTGGATAAGATTGAAGATAGAGCAGATGATACTGAATTCCAATTGGGAAGAACATTAAAAATTAGAGATCAGAAAAAATCTGATAATATAATAGAAGGTATATCAGAAATCAATGCATACTCAACATGGTATGGAGATGTATCAGAAGAATATAAACAAGAAAATCCAGCTTATGAAGTAGGATATCCAGCAGGACTAGTAGATAAAGATTCAAACCCAGGCAATATAGGAGATGACAATGGATTATCTACATCAGAAACTTTAGCAAGAAATAAGAGTGCAGATGACACTGATTTATATGAGGATGATACATATAAGACAGGTATAGTAATGGATGTCGCAACAGTTCAAACTCCACCAACAGATGAAACTACACCACCACCTAAAGATAGTGATACTCCAAATGAAAATGATACACCAGGAGTTAAAGGATATAGAGTATTATCAGGATTTGTATGGGATGATGCAAGAACAGAAGCAATAACAGATAATGATACAAATGGAAATACATTAAATATTCAATATACAGGTGATGGAAAATATAACAATAGTGCTACTAAAAATACAGAAGCAAAATCTAATAGCAATGTTCTAGATTTGATAAATAACAATTCTTCATACAAGGGTATGTTAAATGCAATCTTACAACAACCAGATTATCAAATTGCAGAAAATAAGGATTTTGTAGTAAAAGATGCAAAAGCGCAATTGGTTGAGATTGTAAAAATACCAGTATATAATCCAGATGGCTCATTAAAGGAAACAAGGTATTATGAAGAAACATTAAATCCAACAGAGGTAAAATGGACAAGAGTACAAAACATAAGAACAAATGACAATGGTAGATATGTACTTGGAGGTTTCATACCAGGATATTATATAGTAAGATTTAGCTATGGAGATACAACATCAGAAACAATGCTTACATTTAATGGTCAAGATTATAAATCAACTAAGTATACAGCAACATATACTGGAACAGATAATAAAGAACATATAATTGACAATGTTACATATAGTTCAACTGATGAAGAGTTTTATAATGGATATGATACAATAATGACAACATTAGAGAAGAAAAATAATTCAGATGCAAGAGATGATGAGATAGACAGATTAAATTCAATATCATATTCAGAAGTAATGACAAATGCAAAAGCAGAAGTGTTAAAAGGTTTAGGTATTCAAGGTTCAGATGAAGAAAAAAATCGTATGAAGCAAGAATTAGTAAATAATACAAAGATGAATGCAGAAACTGTAACATTCTATGTAAAACCAGAAAAATTAAATAATTATACTGAAAGTACAACTTATGCAAGATGTACAAATATCCCTTATAGTCAAATTTCTATAAGAACTTATAATATTAGAAATGTAGACTTTGGTATTGAATATAGGCCAGAATCAGCATTTAATCTAGACATAGAAATAAAAGAAATAAGACTTGTAACTTCTGACCAAGAAACTTTAATAAAAATTGTATTTAAGAATGCTTTAGATGCAGATGAACAAATACAAGAAAACCCTGTTACCGGAAGAATTGTACGAGAAGTTGATTTGGAGCATAGTATAGGATTTAATAATTTACAATTTATTTGTAATAATGATAATTATGCTTTACAAGGTTTTGTATACATAAATGTAGATGATACTATGTTACAAGGTTGTAGAATAAATGTTGATTATGAACTTACTGTAAAAAATAAGAGTGAAGTTGATAGGATTAGCATTAACTTAGACAAATTGAGATATAAAGAAAATATAGACTCTAGTGAGAGAAGCAATGTAAGTGCAATAAATCATACAGGTTCAGCAACAGCAATGAGAAATCTTAAATTTGATACTTATGCTATTGATGGCACATATAGAAAGACTGAAAAAACAATGACAACAGGTAATAGCAATTACTATGGTAAATATTTAGGAACTACATATTTCTTAGGCGAAGGTGTTTCAGATGAACAAAAAGAAGTACGAGAAAGTTGGGATACAATAGTAGATTTAAAGATTGATAAGATTTTAGACTACATAGATACAAATTTAACTTTCCCATCAGCAAAGAATAAAGACACAGACCATTCTTGGGCAACAACTACTACTGAAGCTTTAAAGAATGGAGATGGTCAAAATGGTTCTTTATTAAATGGAAGTCTATTTAAAGATAGTGATGGAAATGCAATGTCAAGTTTAACTAACTTAAAAGGAGTTTCTTTTGAAACAAATTTATCAAGTAATTTGGTAGTATCAATGGATGATAGAACTAGTGACAATCAAAATATAGAAACAATTGTAAACCAAAGCTTATCAAAATTCTTAGAACCATTTATGACAGAAAATTATGATACTGAAAAATATCTTGGAAGGATAGTATTAACAACAGAAAAATTGGTATCTTCTGAAACTGATACAGATAACTTAAGATTTGAAAATATGGCAGAGATAGTCCAATATACTTCAACAACAGGTAGAAGAACAAATTATGATATAACAATAGGAAATGCAGATATTAGAAATGGTGAATATATGACAAGTTTGAAAGAAGTTGATTCATCAGCACCAGAAGTAATAACTTTAACTCCACCAACAGGTTTGGATAGAAGAATACAAAATATGGTAATGTATGCAGTAGAAAAAAACATAAACAAAGTGATAATTGCTATAATATTATTTATATGCTTAATTACTTCAGGATTTGCAGTACCAAGAATGGTAAGAAAGTATAAAAATAAACCTATAAAATAATATGCAAAAAATATAATTTAAGTGAATTCAAAATATTAAAATTTTAATATTGAGAGTTCACTTAATTTTTTTGAAAAAAATGTCGCCTTAAAAGACAAATAAAAGTTGCAAAGGGTATAAAAAAGGGCAAAAAAATGTCAAAAATAAAATGAGAACAATTCCTAATTTGCTTTGAAAGTCAACAAACAGGCTGGTAAAAATTTTGAAATTTTAAAAATGTAATAAAAAAGTTACAATTGAAAAATAAAAAATGATATATTCTTAGAGTAGAAAGAGATAATCAAAATGTAACCGAACAAAAAAGAACAAAAGAACAAAAACACACAAATTTTGTATGCTTAGAACTGCAAAGGATACACACTTGCGTAAACATAAAAACTATTCGTTTGACATTACTTTTTATTGTGTTAGAATAAATTCAACGAACAGAAAAAAGGCAAAACACGCTATGTTCTATAATACAGGGGGTAGAAAAATGAAGGTTATAAAAAGAGACGGAAGAAAAGTTGAATACGATAGTGACAAAATAGTAATAGCAATAAGCCAAGCAAACAAAGAGGTTGGTGGAAAAGATAAATTATCTAGAGCAGATATTGAATTTATCACAAAATATATTGAAAATTTAGGAAAAACAACAATTTCAGTAGAAGACATACAAGATATTATAGAGCGTAAGTTAATGGAATTTGGAAAATTTACATTAGCCAAAAAATACATTTTATATAGAGAAAAACATGCTATGATTCGTCAATCAAATACAACAGATGAAAGCATATTAAGTTTAGTTAGAAATACTAACAAAGAAACTATGGAAGAAAATAGTAATAAAAATGCATTTTTAGCAGCAACTCAAAGAGATTTAATTGCTGGAGAAGTATCAAAAGATATTACAGACCGTTTAATATTACCAGCAAGAATTGTAAAAGCTCATAATGATGGTGTTTTACACTTCCATGATAAAGATTATTTTATTCAACCAATACATAACTGTTGTTTAGTAAACATTGGTGATATGTTAGATAATGGAACTGTTATGAATGGAAAAATGATAGAAAGCCCTAAGAGTTTCCAAGTAGCATGCACAGTTACAACACAAATTATTGCAGCTGTTGCAAGTAACCAATATGGTGGACAATCTATAGATATTCGTCATTTAGGTAAATATTTAAGAAAAACTTATGATAAAGCTTATAATCATTATAGAAAAATGGGATATGGAGAAAAAGAAGCTGATGTTCTTGCAAAAGATAAGAGACAAGAAGATTTAAAATCAGGCGTTCAAACAATCCAATATCAAATAAATACTTTAATGACAACAAATGGACAGAGCCCATTCGTAACATTATTTATGTACTTAGATGAAAAGAATGAATATATTGAAGAAATTGCTTTAATTATTGAAGAAATTTTAAAACAAAGAATTCAAGGAATTAAAAATGATGCAGGTGTTTATGTTACACCAGCTTTCCCAAAACTAGTTTATGTTTTAGATGAAAATAACTGCTTAAAAGGTGGTAAATATGATTATTTAACAAAACTTGCAGTTTCATGTTCAGCAAAAAGAATGTATCCTGATTATATATCAGCAAAAAAAATGCGTGAGAATTATGAAGGAAATGTATTCAGTCCAATGGGTTGCAGAAGTTTTTTAAGTCCTTGGAAAGATGAAAATGGAAATTATAAATTTGAAGGTAGATTCAATCAAGGTGTTGTAAGTATAAATCTTCCTCAAATCGGAATAATAGCAAATGGTGATGAAGAAAAATTCTGGAAATTATTTGACCAAAGACTAGAACTTTGCAAAGAAGCTTTAATGTGCAGACATAATGCTTTACTTGGAACAAAATCAGATGTAAGCCCAATTCACTGGCAATATGGTGGATTAGCAAGACTTGCAAAAGGTGAAACAATAGATAAATTACTTTATGGAGGATATTCATCAATTTCATTAGGATATATTGGTTTATATGAATTAACAAAACTAATGAAAGGTGTTTCTCATACAGATCCTAAAGGTGAAGAATTTGCATTAAGAGTTATGAAACATTTACAAGAAAAAACAGAAGAATGGAAAAAGGAAACAAATATTGGATTTGGATTATATGGTACACCAGCTGAATCTTTATGTTATCGTTTCGCAAGAGTTGATAAAGAGAGATTTGGAGACATTGAAGATGTAACAGATAAAGGATATTATACAAATTCATATCATGTAGATGTTAGAGAAAAAATCAATGCTTTTGATAAATTAAAATTTGAAAGTCAATTCCAACCAATATCTAGTGGTGGTGCAATTTCTTATATTGAAATACCAAATATGAAAAATAATATTCCTGCACTAGAAACAGTTGTTAAATTTATTTATGATAATATCCAATATGCTGAATTTAACACAAAATCTGATTATTGTCATATTTGCGGATTTGATGGAGAAATTATTATCAACGATAATAATGAATGGGAATGTCCACAATGCGGAAATAAAGACCATAACAAAATGAATGTAACAAGAAGAACATGCGGATATTTAGGTGAAAATTTCTGGAATGTTGGAAAAACAAAAGAAATTAAATCTAGAGTATTACATTTGTAATAGATTAACCAATGAAAAAATATAAATACACAAAAGACTATAATTAACTACCCAATATAGGCCGTTTGCCAAATTATATTATGCAAACGGTCTAATTTTAAAAATCTTAAGGAGAAAAACATGAATTACGCAGATATAAAAGATATAGATATACAAGATGGATATGGAGTTAGAACTTCATTATATGTAAGTGGGTGTCATTTTCATTGCCCAGAATGTCACAATAAAGAAGCATGGGATTTTAACTATGGCAAGAAATTTGATGATTCAGCAAAAGAGAGAATTTTTAAAAACCTAGAACATGATTATATAGAAGGTCTATCTATTTTGGGTGGAGAACCATTTGAAAAAATAAATCAACAAACATTAGCTGGTTTTGTTAGTGAAGTAAAAGCAAAATTTCCTAACAAATCAATTTGGTGTTGGACTGGATATGATTTTGATAAAGATATATTAAATGATATGTACAAAAAATATGATTATACAAAAGAGCTTTTAAATAATATTGATATAATTGTTGATGGACAATTTGAAGTTGATAAACATATTGTTGATTTAAAATTTAGAGGTTCTTATAATCAAAGAAAAATAGATGTACAAGCAAGTATAAAGCAAAATAAAATGGTAAGATTACCTTTTGGAGATGAAGAAAGATACGAAGAAGAAGTTAAGAAACCTAAAATTTATAAAGAAATTGTTACCAAAGAAAAGGTTTCAGAAGTTACAAATTCTAAAGAAAGTGTTTCAAAATCAACTAATGATAAGATTATCACATTTATTCCAGAAACAGTTGGTAAGTCAAGTTTCGTAGAGCAAGAAGTTACAGAACAAATTGCAGCAAAATCTAATAATGAAAGTTTTATTGAAAATACAGGAAACATTACGGATAACAAGAATACAAGAAAAGTATAATAAATTGCTTACACAATATTTTAAAACATATATTATAAAATTGAATATGTAAAAATGTAAAAAAAGATATAAAAGATTTGGAGGTATTATGGAAAATATTAAGATTTTTTCATGTAGTGAATCGGCAGACAAATTTACAAAGGAAGTATGCAATTACTTAAAGCTCGAACCAGGCGAAATGACAAGAATGAAGTTTAAAAATGATAACAACTTTGTTCAAATTAAAGAAACCGTAAGAGAAAGTGACGTATTTTTAATACAAACTACAACACCACCTGTAAACGAAAGAATAATGGAACTTTTAATTACAATTGATGCAGTTAAAAGAGCTTCTGCTAAAAGAATTACTGTAGTATTACCATATTACATATATTCTAGATCAGATAAAAAAGACCAACCTCGTATACCAGTTACAGCAAAATTATTTGCACAACTAATTGAGGCAGCTGGTGCAAATAGAGTTTTAACTTGCGATTTACACAATCCAGCAATATCAGCTTACTTCAATATAAATTGTGATGTTCTAACAGGAAAATCTTTACTAGAAAAATACTTTGATGCAAAAGATATTGAAAATAAAGTTGTTGTTGCCACAGATGCTGGAAGTTCAAAAAAAGCATATAAATATGCAGAACATTTCAAATGTCCAATTGCTCTAATAGATAAGAGAAGAGATGGAAACAATGATAAGGCAATAGCTACTAGTGTTATTGGTGAAATTGAAGGAAAAAATGCTTTAATATTTGATGATGAAGTAGATACAGCAGGTTCAATAATGGAAACTGTTGATGTAATAAAGAAATATGGAGCAAAGGATATATATGTGGGTTGTACACATGGAGTATTATCTGGTCTAGCAATTGAAAGAATTAGTAATTCATCAATAAAAGAATTGGTTATGACGAATACAATTCCTCTTACAAAGGAAAAACAAATAGATAAAATTGTTGTAGTATCAATTTCAGAATTATTTGGTGAGGCTATAAAAAAGATAAATGAAGCCACTTCAATTGGAGAATTATTTGAAGCAAATTAACAACCATTAAATACCGAAAAACCCATTAAATATTGAATTTAAAGTAAATTTGGTATTGACAAGTACCCTGAAAATAATGTATAATAAGAAACAGTTAAGAAGTCTAAAGGATTATTACATAAATCCCACAAGATGGTTTCGAGCTTCGGAAGGAGGGGAAATAATGTCAGAGGTTAAAGTAAATAATGGTAATATAGAAGACGCTTTAAAGAGATTTAAAAGACAATGTGCTAGAAATGGCGTATTACAAGAAGTAAGAAAAAGAGAACATTATGAAAAACCAAGTGTTAGAAGAAAGAAAAAATCAGAGGCTGCAAGAAAAAGAAAATTCTAAAAGCTAATATAGATTTTATAAGGTTGTAGAGGACGGATATTTATATCCGTTCTTTGTTTTTTTGAAAAAGAGAAAAAAAGAAGTATTTAGATTTACTCGATTACTAGAATAAGTTCATTAAATTAAAATATAAAAATGTTATTTATAACATTAGAAGGGAAGGGTAAAAATGTTAAAAGAACAATTGATGAATGATTTAAAATCTGCAATGAAGGAGAAAGATGAAATAAAGAAAAATACTGTTCAAATGGTTAGAGCAGGAATTTTACAAATTGAAAAAGATAAAGGAATTGAAGTTGATGATAGTCAAATTATAGATATCATTGCTAAAGAAGTAAAAAAGAGAAAAGATGCAGCAGTTGACTTTGAAAAAGGTGGAAGAGAAGATTTAGTTGAAAAGAATAATAAAGAAATAGAAATCTTATCTGCTTACTTACCAAAGCAATTATCAGTAAAAGAAATTGAAGAAATAGTTAAAGCTGTAATATCTGAGACTGGTGCAACAAGTATTAAAGATATGGGAAAAGTTATGAAAGGTGCAAAAGATAAAATAGGAGCAGCTGCTGATGGAAAAACTATCAATGAAGTAGTAAAAACATTGCTTGGATAATAAAAATGTTGAAAATGTAGCTATTCTGTGCTATACTAACAAAGTACGCAATTGGTTTTTTGAATTATATAATCATTAAAATAATTTTTGATAGTAAGTTCAATAAGCCAATGTATTATTTGACAGAAAAGAAAGGACAATACTATGCGGTACTTCGAATCGGAATTTGTAGTTAACAAAGAGTTGGCAACGAAACTGGTTAAAGAATTTTTTGCAAGTTTTAATCCTAGAAATGTAATACAATTGGATGGGCAGAGTGCAAAAGTTAAGATTTTCTTTGAGGATGCTCATAAGTGTGGAATTGTTGATATAATTGGTGAGGCAAGTGAAATTCAAAAATTCACTTACAAAGGTGATGATGAGGTTCAGGTGATATCTCCGAAAGATGAAGATAAAGAGATACAAGCAGAAGTTGCTATAGAACCTAAACCGACAGCAGAGCCTAGTGATGTTAAAAAGTCTTCTAAAAGGAGTAAGCGTAAGAGTAAGGCTAAAAGACATCCTACTAAGGCTAAAGATTCTAATGAACCTGGTATCTACAAATCTACTTCCCAAAGGTTCTATCCTTGGATTGATAAGTTTGCACAAGACCGTTCTGGAGAAGAATTTTTCAAAGATATTGGACATGAATTAGGTTTTGCAGAAGGAACTTCTGAATGGAAGGAGTATGCTGAAGCAATTAAGATTGCATTAAGAATGACAGAACATCAAACATTTGTTAATTTTGTAAAAAAGCTGGGATTTAATGAAAGAGATAAGCTTATTTCGTTCCGTGGAAAAATTAACGATTCGATTGAAAAACGTTATCAGGGTAGCACTCTTAAAGGGACTATAGTTATTTCGAGAGTTGTACATTTTCTTAAAGAAAAAGGTTTTTCTTTTGATGAAAGTGATAAGACTGCTGAAAAAAATGCTGAATCTGATACGAGTGAGGCAGACCCAAAAAACGATAATACGAGTGAGCCTGTTTCCAATGAATCAGATTTAAAAGAGGACCATGTTGTTCCAGAAGAGAAAAAAGCAAAAGAGCTGTTGCCGAGTTTGCAAAAATCAGAGAAAATCAATCAGATTTTGAATTCGCAATATGATATTCTTGAGCAATTTATTGATGCTTTAGTGTCAGCAATGATGATTGACAAACCTGAAAATGCAAAGAAAGAAATGAGTAGGGCTTTGAATGTTATTGTAGCTGATACAGAGCAGAAAAAGACTCTTGATGATGTTGCATGTGAGCTTGGTGGTGAGTCGAAGAAGGGAATTGAACTTCAAATGAAAATTGCTAAGATGGTAAACGATTACCAGAAAGCAAATGGAAGTAATAAATTGGTAAAGACAGCAAGTTTTTTGAATGAATTGAGAGGAGCATGGATTGAACTTAAAAAATAATACATAGGTTTATAGGCAGAGCCCTGTTTTGGAGTAAATTTACTCCGAATAGGGCTCTTGCCGTATTTACAATTTACTAATATCGTGGTATAATGGCAAATACTTAATATAGATTTATTATTAAAAGAATAGGATGTAAAAATGCAATGAGAGAAAATATTAAAGAGTTAGAAGACTTAATTCAAAAAGGATATGAATTAGAACTTATGTCTTTTGAACTGGATATTCCATTAGAAGAATTACAAAGTATAAGAGAAAATATAAATCGAAGAAAACAATTAGCAATTCTTGCAGAAAAAGATGCAATTGATACAAGTATAATAAATATGCATACACCATCTGCTACAAAGCCAAAAACTACAGCAACGAACAAAAAACAAAATAAACCATCTAGTAGAACACAAGAAACTGGAACTGAAAGACTAATTGGTTTCCAAAAAGTTAGAGCAAAATATTATGAGCTATATGGTGCATCAACAATGCCAGAAAGAACAGAGTTTGTAGAAAATGAAGAACTTAATAAGATTATAGATGTATTGGAAGCAAAAGTGCAAGTATTGGAAGGTAGTACAAGAAAAGAAAGAAGACAAGGAGTAAAAATAATTCATGATGTAGTAGATAAAATTTCAGACCAAGAATTTTCAATTTCACAATTAAAAAGATTAGTTGATATTTTATATAGACCATGCTTAATGAATAATAAGTTGTTTAAAAGAGATACGATTGACTATGCCATGTATTCACAAAGAAGAACAATACTCCCAAAATTCATAAATAAAATTATAGCTGAAGTTCCTTACGTAAATACTAAAGAAGAATTAAAAAATCTAGAAGGAATGGTAACTCAAGCAATGAAAGATGAAAATCGAGTTTTGGTTGGTAGCTTAGAATTGAAATTAGCAAGTAAAAACAAAGAAATTGATAATAAAAACTTTGCAAAAATCAATAGCTTAACGCCAGAATTACAAGAAGTGGTTAAAAAATTAGTTGATGGTAATTTAGATTTTCAAGAGGGACAAAAAGCGGTTGTTGATGAGGCAAATAAAAGATTCGAATTAACAAAAGGAAATAGATTTTCTTTAACAGCAGAGCAACAAGAAAAACAAGTATATTTGAATATTGGAGATTATATAGCAAATAATGGAACTAGTTTAAGTATAAAATCTCCAAAAGATTTTATGAAGAAATTTATGGAATTTACAGGTTGCGATTTAGCAAGAGCAATATTCGTAACAAGTGAAAATCTTATTAGTGCTACAAGATATGATGAAGCAATGAGCTTATGCAATGATTTCTTAGCTAAAACTGGTCAAGATAGTCCATTAAGACCATTATTAAGAAGTAAAATTGGAAAAATAAAGAATGTAATGCTTGGTAAAAGAATTTTAGATGTTATACATGCAAATGATAGTCAAGAAGATAGAAAAATGTATAGAGAATTAACAGAATTGATAAGAAGTGAAAAAATAGATACATCTTATGTTCCACTTGGCAAAAACTGTGATGGAAGTAAAAATATACTTTTAAGAGAAGTTATTACAGATAGAATTAGATAAAAAATTGAAAAAAACTGTAAATAGAATGTTAAATTTTCTATTTACAGTTTTTTTGCAGTTATTTTCCAATAAATAATTCAACTAAAATTTTTCCATATATAGGACTGTTTACAACACCTACGCCAGTATAATTAAAAGTATTACTTAGAATATTATTTTTATGTGTTTCTGAAGCCATCAATGCTTCAAATGCACCGGAAACACTTGAATTACCAGCAATATTTTCATTAGCGGTTTTATATTTTATGCCACAGTTGTCTAACATTTTATATAAATCTCCATAAGTTGGTGATGTGTGTGAAAAATAGTTGTTTTTAACTAAATCTTCTGCTTTTAACCTAGCTGTATTTTGCAATTCTTCATCAATTTCTAATTCAGGTAAATTATTCTTTTTTCTTTCAGTATTTATTAAATTTATAAATTCTTGTTCATCTTCTGTATAATTTATAAGTGGAGTATCTAATGCTACTGTTTCATTAGTTTGAGTGCTTGATGTTGCAACCGAAGAAGTTTCAGAAGAAACTTTAAAAGGAGAAGTTGTATCTTCACTACAAGGCTCTACATAGTCACAATAGACTGTTCCTATAATATTTTTTTCTGTTTGAATTACATACCAGTTACCAATTTTAGCAAATACTCGTATGTAATCATCCTTTTTTAATAGTCCAACTGCTTGATATGAAATCCCTGGCCCTCTACGGACATTTAAAGTTGATGCTGTTACTTTAGCATATTCGAAATCTGTTTTTTCATAATCTTCAGTACCAAAAGAAATTGAGAAAATACTAATACATAATGCAATTAAAATAGAAATTACACAAATAGTGTTTTTGTGTTCAATAAAAAAATCTTTCATAAAAACCTCCAATCTTGTTTAAATAAATTATCGACATAAAAAAGGTAACTTATACCAAAAATATAAAATCATATAAAAGAAATTTTTACATATTTATAAGATAGAATAAAATGTTTACTGGAAAGGATTAGATAACATTATGAGTAAGGTAGTTTGTAAGATAATTAGTATCTTTTTAATATGTATAATTTTAGTTCAAGGGATTTGCTTTGCGGATGTAGAAAATGAAGAATTAGAGGAGAATATAGAAGTATCTTCTTATGAAGAAAAAAATATTCCAAAAGTAGCTTCAAAACATACAATTTGTATTGAAAGAAGTACAGAAACAATTTTATTTGAAAATAATGGCTTTGAAAAAACTGCAATGGCATCAACTACTAAGATTATGACTGCGATAATTGCTATTGAAAAAGGTAATCTTAATAATATTGTAAAGATTTCAAAAAATGCTGCGCAAACAAGAGGTTCAAGGTTAGAATTAAGTGAAAATATGGAAATATCTTTAAAAGATTTATTGTATGGTCTAATGCTTCGTTCAGGTAATGATGCAGCTGTTGCAATTGCAGAACATATTGCAGGTAATGTTGAAAATTTTGCAAACTTAATGAATCAAAAAGCTACGGAAATAGGAATGAAGAACTCTCATTTTGTTACACCAAATGGACTTGATGAAGATGAGCATTATTCAACTGCTTATGACATGGCAATTTTAGCAAATTATGCTTTGAAAAATCAAACTTTTAGAGAAATTGTTGGAACTAAGAATACTAATATTTCATGGAAAGGAGCAACTAAAAATATATCAAATACAAATGAATTGCTAGGAAACTATGAAGGAGTATATGGTGTAAAAACTGGTTTTACGTTTAATGCTGGAAGATGCTTAATAACAGCTTGTAAGAAAAATGATTTAGATGTAATTGTTGTTGTATTAGGTGCAAATACAAAGAAAGATAGAACAACAGATTCAGTAAAAATATTAAACTATGTAAATAGTAATTATAAAATGAAAGATTTATCTTCTATTATAAATAGTAGTTTTAAAAAAGAAGAAGAAAGCTTTTATAATATGATAAGATGTGATAAATTAGTAAATGTACCAAGTATATATTTAGTTACTGACAGCAATACAACTTTTCCAATATTAAAAAATGAAGAAGCTTATATATCTACAAAGTGCTTTGCATTTAATAAATTTGCTGAAAGTATAGAAAAAGACACAAAAGTTGGAGAAATGCAGATATATGTTGGAAATAATTTACTTACGAGATATAGTATTTGCTTGAAAGAAAAAGTGGAACGAAAAAACTTTTTAAATTTTATGTTAGAAATTTTAAAACAGTATAATAATTTGTCATAAAAGCTTGATTTAGAGGGTGAAATGTAATATAATTGTCATATGATGGGTAAATTGTAGGAACCCTAAAACTACAAGGTTTTAATCTAATGATTACCAGATAATTGGTATTGACTTAAAATGTAGTTAGATTAAAATATAATTATATTACTATGTAAAGGAAGGATAAATATATGTTGAAGAGCAAAGTTAAAAAATTGCTAGCAGCTTTATGTATAGTAACAATTATTTTACCATATACATCTGAAGTACTAGCAGCAAGTTTAACACACGAAACAGAAAAAGCTTTAATTGAAACTTCAAGACTTCATGAAGGTGGAGAAGAATCAAGCGGAACATTATCAGGTGATTATGCATCTGAATATGATACAAATCCTTATACTTATAGAATCAAAGATACAATCATATTCAAACTTATGCAATCAGGTGATGTAAATTTTGAAGATGCAATGTACTGTTTGAATGCTGAAAAGTCATTCCCAGGACAAGAAAGTCTAGAATATGAAAACAAAGGTGATTTCAAAGATGCTACAAACTCAAGTGTACAAGCATTAGGACTTTCAACTGAAGATTATAAAGCATTAGTTTGGTTAGTAAATAACATCTATTTAAGAAAACAAAATCCAGAATATAAAGATGAATTTTTAGCTAAAGCTTTTGCAGACAAAATTGAAGAAGAGAAAAATAATATACCACCAACAACAGTTGATTTAATAAAATCAAGATTAACAGATGACGATATTGAAGTTGTTCAACAATGGGCTATGTGGTATTTCACAAATAGAAGTGTAGAAAAATATGCATCATTTGGTTCTGTTTTAATTACAGGATTAGATGTAGAAACAATGCAAGAAGTTTCTGGTAGTTATCTAGATGTAACAGGTTCTGCAATTAGACAAGAATATGCTACAACACTTTATAACTATTTAGTAAAATCAGCAATTGAAGGAAAAGAAGAAGCTACTGTAACTTATCCAAGTATTGCAGTAACAAACACAGATATTAAAAGTGATGTTGATGGAAAATTCTATAAGGTTGGACCATTTAAAGTTAATAGTGGTACAGCACCAGCTAGTGCTTATACAATTAAGCTAACTGATGGAGAAAAAGAATTAAGTACAGATAAATATTCAATTTTAATTGAAGGCGAAGATGAATTTACTACTAAAAAAGTAAACGAAATTTTTGATAAAAATTATTACATATATTTACCTATAGAAAATAATGAAGTAACAAGAGTTCAACTAAACTTAAATTACAACAAATATGAAACAAAAGCTAGTCTATGGGAAACAAACGATAGTAGATATCAACCAATAGTATTAATTACAAAAGAAAATACACCAGTTGAAGAAAAAGTATTTAAAGATGTAGAAGAAAAAACAGCTGACTTAGCATTAAAGAAATATATTATTTCAGTAAATGGTGAAGAAGTTCGTCGTTCAAATAATACTAATGCTAACCAACCACTTGTAGATGCTAGAGATTTAGTATCTGGTGGAACTGATGCAAAATATTATGCAGAAAAGTCACCAGTTGAAGTATCTGTAGGTGATAAAGTTGTTTTTGAAATAAGAGTATATAATGAAGGTCAAATAGAAGGAAAGGCAACACAAATTGTCGACTATTTACCAGAAGGATTAACTCTTACAGAAAATAGCGAAATAAATAATAGATATGGTTGGACAGAATCAGCTAATAAAAGAGTTGCTTCAACAACAATATTATCAAATGTAACTATACCAGCATTTAATGTAGAAGAAAATATAATCACAAGTACATCAGTACAAATTGAATGTACTATTTCTAAAGATTTAAATTCTGGAAAAGTATTAACAAATGTTGCTGAAATAACAGCAGATGATATAACAGATAGAGATTCAACACCAGGTTCTATTAAACAAGAAGATATAAATACTGAAACATATACAGGAAATAAAGATAACAAACAAGATTTAACAGATAAAAATTACAACTACAAGGGTATTGAAGATGATGATGACTTTGAAAAATTAGTTGTAAAAGGTGGAACTTTTGATTTAGCTTTAAAGAAATTTATTTCAAGAGTAAATGATAAAGCTACAAGTGGTAGAGAACCAGTTGTAGATGTAAAACCACTTAAAGATGGATTAAAGAATGCAACATATACAGGTTCAAAAACTCCATTAACAGTAAAAAAAGGAGATATAGTATTATATACAATTAGAGTATATAATGAAGGAACAAATAGCGGATATGCAGAAGAAGTTGCAGATTATTTACCAGAAGGTTTAGGTTTCTTAGTAAACCATACAGTAAATATCGATAATTATTGGGCAATTCCAACAGATGGAAAAACAATCAAATTATCAGATATTGAAAATGGAACAGCAAATTTATCAAAAGATGATTTTACAGGAATAACTGATTTAAAAGATGTAGAAATTGTTACAGGAAAAAATGTTAAATTAACATCTACAAAACTTAAATCAAATGCAAGTGATACAAAGAATTTAATCAACGGTTTTGATCCAGAAAATGGAACAGAATTAGATTACAGAGATATTCAAGTTGCTTGTATAGTTCTTGCAGATAAAGTAGAAAACAATAACTGCAGAAATATTGCAGAAATTGTAAAACATTCAAACGAAGATAGAGAAGATGTAACAGATAGAGATTCAACACCAGATACAGTAAAACCAGACAATTATCCAGGTAATGATAAAAATCAAGATGATAATGATTATGAAGATTTAACAATGGAAGAACCAAAAATATTTGATTTAGCTTTACAAAAATTTATTACAGCATTAAATGGAAATCAAATTACAAACAGAGTTCCAACAGTTACTAAAAATTCAGATGGAACATTAAGATATAGTCATTCGTCAGAAGCTTTATCAGTTGCAAATAATGATTTGATTACATATACAATTAGAGTATATAATGAAGGCGAACAAGATGGATATGCAAAAGAAATTGGAGATGATATTCCAAGTGGACTTGTATATTTGCCAGATAATGAAACAAACAAAAAATATGGTTGGAAATTATATGATAAAAATGGAGAAGAAACAACAGATATAAATCAAGCAGTTTCTGTAAAAACAGATTACTTATCAAAAGCAAAATCAGAAGCTAGAAAAGAAGATAATTTATTAAAAGCTTATGATAAAAATGCAGAAATAAGTACAGAAGCTGGAAAAGCAAATCCAGATTACAGAGATGTACAAATAGTATTCCAAGTTTCTGAAACAAACTTATCAAAAGATACAACTAAAAAAGAAGATAGACAAATAATAAATACAGCAGAAATTACAGATGATGAAGACAAAGATGGAAATCCAGTAGATGATATTGATTCTACACCAGGAAACAATAAAGATGGTGAAGATGATATTGATAAAGAAAAAGTATATGTAAAATATTTCGACTTAGCATTAAGAAAAGATTTAGTAAAAATAATAATTACTGAAGATGGTCAAACAAAAGAAATAAATGTTGATGATCCAGATAAACTAATGAAAGTTGAAATAAACAGAAAGAAAATAGATTCTACAGTAGTTAAGTTTGTATACAAAATAACAATTACAAATGAAGGCGAAATAGAAGGCTATGCTAAAGAGATTAAAGACTATATTCCAGATGGTTTAAAATTTGTTCAAGAAGATAATAAATCTTGGTCACAAGTTTCAGATAAAGTAATAGTTACAAGTGAACTTGCAAATACTTTATTAAAACCAGGTGAAAGTGCTTCTGTAAATGTGACTTTACAATGGGAAAATGCAGAAGACAACATGGGACAAAAAGTAAATACAGCTGAAATCAGTAAAGATTATAATGAACATGGTTCAAAAGATATAGATTCAACTCCAGACAATAAAGTTGCAGGAGAAGATGATATAGATACAGCACCAGTAATATTAAGTATTTCAACTGGTTCAGAACAACCATATATAGTATTACCAACAGCAGTAATTACTATATTAGCAACAGGTGTAGTTTTAATCAAAAAATATGTTTTATAATTAAAGTATAAAATAATAAAAAAGCTCTCATAAGGATAAAACTTATGAGAGTTTTTTGATGTAAATTATTCAACATTTTAATCCAATTTATTGCATAAATTTATTTTTTTTACATTTACAATAAAAAATGTATATGTTATAATCAATTTTGAAATAAAGTAGGAGAGGTGGTAAAATGAACCAAATATTAGATTATAACCCAAATAAAGGAAATAAAACCTCATCTGGTTCAGATAAAATAGTTAAATTTTTTGCGATTGTTTTGATAATATTTGCATTATGTTTAGTGGCTAGTGGCGTATATAGAATTTATATGAGAAATCAAGAAAATAATTCTATTACAAATAATGTACAAACTGCCAAAGC
Source organism: uncultured Clostridia bacterium (assembly GCA_934141445.1). Taxonomy (GTDB): domain Bacteria; phylum Bacillota; class Clostridia; order TANB77; family CAG-508; genus Scatovivens. Next base: position 18,614 of record CAKPCF010000008.1, read on the forward strand.
GGTGATAAATGTAGATAAATTAGATAATTCAGTAAACATTTCTGTAGTACATACAAAGGCTATTGAGAAATTGATTTATAGCTGGAATGATGGAACAGAAACAGTTGTTAAAGGTACAGGAGATAAAGTATTAGAAAAAGAAATTCAAATACCAGCTGGAACTAATGTATTACATATAAAAGTAACGGATGTAGATGGAAACGAAACTACTTACGAAGAAGAAATTGTTGCAGAAAATGGAACAGATATATTAAATCCAGTTATTACATTAAGTGTAACAGAACAAAGAAAATTAAAAATAAGTGTAACTGATGAAACAGCATTAGATTTTGTTACATATCGCTGGGATACAGATGAAGAAGTAAAAGTTGAACCAACTGAAGAAGATAAAAAGAAAATTGAAATCGAAATTGATATATTAAAAGGAACACATGACATAACAATTATAGCAGTTGATAGCAGTAACAATACAACAACAGAAACAAAGAGCTACACAGGTTTAACTAAACCTGAAATTAAAATGACTTTATCAGCAGATAAAACAAAAGTTACTATAGAAATCAATCATGAAAATGGCATAAAAGGAATTACAGGAGCTTTAAATGGTCAAGACTTCAATGTAGATGGAATTGAACAAGACACAAAAAATGTTAGCTTCGATTTAGATTTAGCAGAAGGAAAAAATACTATTAAAGTAGTTGCTTCAAGTGTTGATGGAACAGAAACAACAGCTGAACAAGAATTTACTTATGGTGTTGAAGGAACAAATATTATTGGAAACAATACAGCTAGTGATGCAAATAATACAAATACAGTTGAAAATACAAATAACACAAACACTAATACAACTAATAATACAAACAACAACACAAACAACAATCAAACAGCTAATAAACCAAAAGTTACAGTAGAGCAAAAAGCTGATGATAACAAAAAAGTTTTTGTTGAAATTTCTTATGATAAAGGAGTACAATCTGCAACATTACAATTCAATGGTCAAAACTATGATATAAATGTTGGAGATAATATGACTGATGGAAACTTTGAACTTGATTTAGTAACAGGTGAGAACAAAATCACTTTAACAGTAGTTGGAAAAGATGGAGCTACTCAAGTAGTAGAAAAAACTTTTACAGTACAATAGATAAATAGGAGATAGGTATGATACAGGAAGTATATATAATTGATGATAAAAAAGAGTTAATAGAAAATTTAAAAGAACAATTTAAAGAGAATTCAGAATATCATTTTAAAACTGTTGGAACAGATAATTTGGAAGAAGCTTTGCGTAATATACCTTCTCTTATTATAATTGATGAAGATACAGCTCAAATGGAAATTTTAGAACTTTGTAAAAAAATAAGAGCGGATGAAGATAATAGTATTACTCCAATTGTTGTAATAACATCAAATCAAGATAGAGCACATAGAATAGAAGTTTTAAAAACACATGTAGAATATTATATAAAAAAACCAATTGATGATGAATATTTATATTACACAATTAAAAACATAACATCTTTAATGTATATCAATAGAAGAGTAAGCCCATTAACTGGTTTACCAGGCAATGTTCAAATTCAAGCAGAAATGAAAAAAAGATTATTAAATAAAGAAGTTTTTGCTATGATGTACTTTGATTTAGACAATTTTAAGGCATATAATGATGTATATGGTTTTGCTAATGGAGATGAAATTATAAAATTTACTGCAAAAGTAATATCAAAACATATTCATAATATTGGTGGTGGAAATAATTTTATAGGACATATTGGTGGAGATGATTTTGTTGCAATTGTCGAAGAAACTGATTATGATAGAGTGTGTCAAGACATTATAGCTGAATTTGACAAAGAAGCTGTAAACTTTTATAGTGAAGAAGATGTTGAAAGAGGATATGTTGAAGTAGCAAATAGAAGGGGAATAATAGAACAATTTCCTTTAACATCAATTTCAATTGGAGTTGTTGAAGTAGATAACAAGACAATTAAAACTGCTTTAGAGATCGGCGAAGTTGCTGCACAAGTAAAGCATCTTGCTAAAACTATAATGGGCAGTACTTATGTTATAAATAAAAGAAAATTTTAAAATAAAAGTTATAATATATTGTTTAAATATTGTATAGATTAGTTTATCAGCAATATTAAATAAATATATTATAACTTTTTTTATTTAAGAATTATTATCAAAATAATCCATTATTCCACAATATATTCCCCATGCAATTTTATCTTGATAATCATCTTGAGTTAGAAGTTGAGCTTCATTTTTATTAGATAGAAATCCACATTCAACAATAACAGTTGGAATTTTTAAATTTTCAATAATATATTTACCACTAATAGTTTGCGGTACACGTTTATTTTCAATTTGAATGCTTTGATTCAAATTTTCTTGTATATAATTACTTAAATTTTTCCCATCTTCAGAATCTTTTTTATAAAATGTTTGCCAGCCATAGTATTGATTTTGAGGAATTTTATTTAAGTGAATTGAAACAAATATATCGCTATTGCTAGAATTACCAATTTTAACTCTATTTTTCATATCACTAACTTTCATTTCTCGCAAGCTTTTACTATCCATATCATATATTCCGTTTTCATCAGAACGAGTTAAAATTACAGTACAATCACTAATTTCTAATAGTTTTTGAACCTTTAATGCGATTTTCAGATTTATTCCAGATTCTGTAAGACCATTTTCATTTTGAGCTCCTTCATCTGGAATTCCATGACCTGCATCTATTGTTACTGTATGAGAAGCAACTGGAATAGAAGATGTTGAAATTGTATCATTTGTAGATTTGTTCATAATAGTTGCAATAAATATTGAAAATATAAGTGAAATTTCAATGAAAATCAATCTTTTCTTGTTAATTATAATCATAAATTACCTCACTATGGAAATGTTTATAATAATATATGATTCATATTAAATAAAATTCGGAAATTTTTTATAAAAAGAATAAATTTTGAAAAAATTGTAGAAAATATTTCTAGCAAAATTTAAGGAGATTTTTATGAAAAATTATAAAGAATTAAGTATTTCAGGAACTTTATTGGATAATGTGCAATTAGAAAAATATATGGAAAAAATTGCATCTGAACACAATGTATGTAATTATAGTGATGCAGATACTTATCCATTACAAACTTTAAAAAATAAATATCATATAATATTAGAAACTTATAATTTGCTGTCTAAACATATAAAAATGGGAATAAAGATTCATTCAGCAGGTGAGTGGATATTAGATAATTTTTATATTATAGAGGAAAATGTGAAGGCAATTCAAAAAAAATTGACTATAAAAAGATATAAACAAATGCCAGGTATTTCTAGTGGAAAATATCAAGGTTTTGCAAGATGTTATGTATTAGCGTCTGAAATAGTTGCATTTACTGATAGCAAAATTGATTCGGAAAATGTAAATTTTTGTTTGAAAGCTTATCAGAAAAAGAAACTATTAAGTATGCAAGAAATATGGGATTTGAATGTTTTTTTGAAATTAGCTTTAATTTCTCAAATAAGTGAAATGTGTGAAAAGATATATTTATCACAAATTCAAAAATTAAAAGTTGAAAACATAATAAAAAAAATTATAGAAAAACAAGAAGATAATGAATATAAAATAGGATATAAAATAAAAGTAAATGATTCAGAACCGAAATATCCATTTATTGAATATATGTCATATAAATTAAAGGAATATGGAAAAGAAGCAGTAGAATATCAAAAGATTTTGGAAAAGGAAGTTGCAAAACTTGGAATGACTGTTTCTGAAGTAATTCAAAAAGAACACTTTCAAATAGCAAATATAAAAATTACAATAGGAAATGGAATAAAAAGTTTAAAAGAGATTGGTCATATAAATTTTGGAGAATTATTTTCTTTTACTAATGCAACAGAAGAAATTTTAAATCTTGACCCTGCAAAAGTATACCAAAATATGGATGAAGAAAGTAAAAACTTCTATAGGGAAAAGATATCAAAATTATCAAAGAAAAGTAAAATTTCAGAAGTATATATTGCAGAGAGAATAATTGAATTAGCAAAAAGATATGAAAATAAAAAAGATTTAGAAGAAAAAAGAAAATCACATATAGGATATTATCTAGTAGATGATGGATTATATGAATTAAAAGAAAAATTGGAAATAAAAAGTAAAAGAAAGACTATAAATATTACTAATTTATATATATCATCATTAACTTTTATACCAATCTATTTTTGTTTTTGTTTAGGAATTACAATTTATAATTTTTATAAAAATATATGGTTGTCAATATTTTTTGCAATCATTTTATATGTGCCAATATCAGAAATTTGTACAAAATTATTTAACTATGTATTAAGTAAATGCAAAAAGCCGGAAGTAATACCTAAAATGAACTATGAAGATGGTTTACCTGAAGAGGCAGCGACATTTGTTGTTATTCCAACTATATTAAAAAGCAAAGAAAAAGTAGCAGAAATGCTAAAGAAATTAGAAGTATATTATTTAGCTAATAAACTTGAAAATGTATATTTTGCACTACTTGGAGATTGTTCAGAAGAAAAAAGTCAAAGTATGAATTTTGATGATGAAGTTGTATCAGAAGGAGAAAAAATAGTAGAACAGCTAAATGCTAAATATAAAAAGAATGATTTTCCAAGATTTCATTTTTTATATAGAAATAGAGTATGGAATCAAAACGAGAATTCATATATTGGTTGGGAAAGAAAAAGAGGCTTATTAGTAACATTTAATGAATATATACTAAAAAACATAGATGATAATTTTCGTGTAAACACAATAGAAAAAAATAAAGAAAAAATGCCTAAAATTAAATATATAATAACATTAGATAGTGATACTAATTTGATAATGAATTCAGTTTCTAAATTAGTTGGAGCTATGGACCATATATTAAATCAACCAATTATAAAGAAGCAAAAAGTTGTTAAAGGATATGGAATAATGCAACCAAGAATAGGGTTAGATTTAGAAATTGCTCAAAAAACATATTTTGTTGAATTATTTAGTATGCAAGGAGGAATTGATTTATATTCAAATGCTATATCAGACATTTATCAAGATTATTTTAAGGAGGGAATATTTACTGGTAAGGGAATATACAATTTAAAAGTTTATGATGATATATTAAAAAACGAAATTCCAGAAAATACAGTATTAAGTCATGATTTACTAGAGGGTAATTATTTAAGATGCGGTCTACTTACAGATGTTACATTATTAGATGGTTATCCACTTAAATATGTTCCTTATATAAAAAGAAATCACAGATGGGTTAGAGGAGATTGGCAAATATTCAAATGGTTATTTAGTGATAAGCTAAATGAAATATCTAAATTTAAAATATATGATAATTTAAGAAGAAGTTTGGTTAATGTAATAGCTTTTCTTGGAATTATATTAGGTACAATTTGCTTAAATAGTTTTGGTAAAAGTTTGATTTGGATATCTGTTATTTCACTAATAGTATCATATTGTTTAGATATATTAAATATTATAATCTTTAAAGAAAGCTATATTGAAGGCGAAATTTATGCTGATAAAAAATATTCAAAAGATATTGGCAATGTAAAAAAGAGCATAATAAGATTGATTTTACAAATATCTTTTCTACCTTATGAAGCTATAGAAAATCTTGATGCAATTATTAGAAGTTTGTATAGAATGAAAAAGAAATCAAAACTTCTAGAGTGGGTAACTGCAGAAGATGGAGAGAAACAAAGTAAAAATGATTTGAAGTCAATTTATAAAGAGATGTTTGTAAATGTGATATTTGGCGTACTTTTTTTATTTAATAAATATACATGTATATTTGCAATTTTATGGCTAATTGGGCCAGCAATAGCATGGTATATTAGTTTAAACAGAGAAAGCAAAAGAAAGATATCTTATGAAAATGAAGAATATCTAAAAGATATTGCTAAAAGAACTTGGGGATTTTTTGAAACTTATATCACACCAGAAAATCATTATTTGATGATAGATAATTATCAAGAAGATAGAGAAAAAGCAATTGTTAATAGGACATCTTCTACTAATATAGGATTGTCGCTTATTGCAGTAATATCAGCTTATGATTTAGAGTTTATATCTTTTGATAGAGCTAAAAAATATATAGAAGATATAATTGGAACAATAAACAATTTGGCAAAATGGAATGGACATTTATATAATTGGTATGATACAAGGACTTTAGCTCCTTTAATTCCAAGATATATTTCAACTGTTGATAGTGGAAATTATGTTGGATATTTGTATATATTAAAAGAATTTTTAATTGAAAATAAAGAAAAAGGCGAATTTGACTTTTTAATTAAAAACGTAGAAAATCTTATAAATGATGTTGATTTTTCTGTATTATATAGTAAAGAAAATAAATTATTTTCAATAGGATTTAATCTTGAAGAAAATAAATTAACAGATTCATATTATGATTTTTTAGCTTCTGAAGCTAGGCAAGCTAGCTTAATTGCAATTGCTAAAAGAGATGTACCAAGTAAGCATTGGAATGCATTAAGTAGAACTTTGACTAGTTTGAAAGGCTATAAAGGCTTAATTTCATGGTCTGGAACAGCCTTTGAATATTTAATGCCAAATATCAATTTGAAAAATTATAAAGGTAGTTTAATTGATGAATCAAGTAAGTTTGCTGTAATGTGTCAGATTGAATATGCTAAAAGATTAAATGTACCATGGGGAATTTCTGAATCTGCTTATGGTTTAAAAGATTTATATAATAATTATCAATATAAAGCTTTTGGAATACCATGGCTAGGTTTAAAAAGAGGATTGGAAAATGATATTGTTATATCACCTTATAGTACTTTTTTAGCATTAGATGAAGCAAATGAATTGGCTATAAAAAATGCAAAAGAACTAGAAAAAATAGGTGCATATCAAGAATTTGGCTTTTATGAATCAATTGATTTCACTAAAAGTAGAATGAAGAAAAATCAGAAATATGAATTGGTTAAAACTTATATGGCACATCATCAGGCTTTAATTTTATTATCAATAAATAATTATTTAAATGATGAAATATTAAAACAGAGATTTAATAGAAATGCAGAAATTGAAGCTGTTGATATTCTACTTCAAGAGAGAATGCCAATAAATATGATTTTAACTAAAGAGTATAAAGAAAAAATAGAAAATATTAAATTATTGAATGAAAATGCATATAATGAAAGAATTATCCAAAGGCATCACCCTGTATATAGAAATATAGGTGTTATTTCTAATGGTGATTATAGAGTAATCGTAGATGATTTAGGAAACAGTTGTAGTGAATTTAGAAAAAATTTAATCTACAAATATAAGCCTACTGATGAAGGAAAACAAGGAATATTTTTCTATATTAAAAATGTTAAAACAAAAGATATAGTTAATGTTTATGAAAATTCAACTGTTATTTTTGCACCAGATAAAATTTCTTATGTGAAAAATGAAGGAAAATTGAAACTTTCAACAGAAATCATTCTTGACCCGAATAAACCATTAGAAATTAGGAATATAGAAATAGAAAATATAGGTAGTACAGAAGAAATTTATGAACTTGTATCTGAATTTGAACCGATTTTAAGCCCTAAAATGCAAGAATATTCACATCCTGCATTTAATAAGCTTTTTTTGCAAATTGAAAAAAGTGGAGAAGTATTTTATATCACAAGAAAAAATCGTTTAGGAGAAGAAGATATATATTTAGGCACAACTTTATACACAAATAATGAACAAATTGTGGATACTGAATATGAAATAGATAAAGAAAAATATTATGGAAGAAATAATATTGATATACCAGATATGTTAAAAGAAAATAAAAAATTTTCAAATGAAATGAAAGAAACAACAGATTTAATTTTGGCTATTAAAAAAATATTCAAAATATTACCAGGAGAAAAGATAAAATTTACCATGTTAGTCATGCCATCTTTAAATAAAAACGAATTAAAAGATGAAATGAAAAAATTACTATCTTCACAGGAAATATCTAGAATAATTGATGTAGCTAAAGTGAGAAGCGAGGAAGAGCTTCAATTTTTACAGATAAGAAGAAAGGAACTTGCACTTTACCAAAAAATTCTTGATTATATTTTCTTATCTGCGCCAAACTATAAAATGTCGCAAGGAAAGAAATACAAAAAAGATTATTTGTGGAGACATGGAATTTCTGGCGACAATCCTATTATTTCTGTGAAATTAAGAAAAATGGAAGAAGTAAATGGACTAAAACAAATATTAAAAGCTTATGAATATTTTAGGGCAAAATCAACATTTGTAGATATAGTAATTATTGATGAAGAAGATAATATATATGAAAAATATGTATTAAATAGTATTGAAGAATTGATTTCAGAAAAGCAAATGCAATATTTGAAAAATATAAATGGTGGAATCTTTATAATAGAGAGCAATCCTAATAATAAAGATGAAATTGAAACTATTATACTAAAATCGAAATTGATAATTGATTTAGGAAAGACAGATTTAGAGAGTTATGTAGAAAAAATTGTCAATAGAAGAGAAAAAAGTTATAAAAAATCAAGAAGCAATAATGTTAAAAAGAATACAACTGAGATTTTGCCTTTACAAAAAGAAGATTTGCTATATTTTAATGGATATGGAGGCTTTACTCAAGATGGAAAAGAATATCATATTTATACAAATAAGCAAAATAAAACACCTTTTGCATGGTCTCATATATTAGCAAATAAATTCTTTGGAACGCTTGTTACTGATAACTTTAGTGGTTATACTTGGAGTAAAAATAGTAGGTTGAATAGACTTACAGCTTGGGGAAATAAACCTATATCAAATGTGCCATCAGAAATATGGTATGTTGTAGAAAATGACATGATGTGGACTATAAATAGTGGTGTCAATCCAAATGAAAATTACTATTATATTAGTTATGGGTTTGGATATGCGAAATTCAAGAATACTAACAATGAGTTAGTTCAAGAGATAGAAACTTTTATACCACAAAATGAAAGCTTTAAAGTCAATAATGTAAAAATTAGAAATACAGCAAACAAATCTAGGAATTTGAAATTGTTAATATATATAAAACCAGTTTTAGGTGAAGATGAAATTTTTACTAATTCTGATATAGAAGTTAATAAAAAAGAAAATGTAATTATAGCAAAAAATATTTTGAGAGATGAAATTTACGATAAAACATTTTTTATCACTAGTGATTTAAAAATAAAAAGTTTTACAGGAAATAAAGATATATTTTTAGGAACTAATGGTTTGAAAAATCCTAGAGCTTTATATGAAAAGCTAGATGAAAAAAATGGACTTGGAAAAAATTCATGTATTGCTCTAGAATTTGAAATAATGCTAAATGCTTATGAAAATAAAGAATTTACAATTATTTTAGGTGAAGAAAAAGAAGAAAATATTATACAAAGTACAAATAGTTTCTTAAGCAAAACAGATAGAGAAAAAGCTTTAGATGAAGTTAAACAGAATTGGAATAATATAATTCAAACATTAACTGTAAATACTCCATCTGAAAGCATAAATTTACTAATAAATGGTTGGTTAATATATCAAACATTATCTAGTAGAATATATGGTAGAACAGGTTTTTATCAGTCTGGAGGAGCTTTTGGATTTAGAGACCAATTACAAGATTCTTTAGGAATGAAGTTGATTGATATAAACATTTTAAAAGAACAAATTGTAAATTGTGCTGGTCATCAATTTATAGAAGGAGATGTACTTCATTGGTGGCATAGTGATACCAAAAGAGGAATAAGGACAAGGTTTTCAGATGATTTATTATGGCTTGTTTATGCGACTTTGGAATATATAGAATTTACAAATGATAATTCTATATTAGATGTAGAAGTTGAATATCTATCTGGAGAAGAATTAAAAGATGATGAATTTGAAGTTTATAATATTTTTTATAATAGTGAAATAAAAGAAAATATTTATTCACATTGTAATAGAGCTATAGAAAAAGTTATTGCTAGAGGAATAGAACCTTTTCCAAAGATAGGAACCGGCGACTGGAATGATGGCTTTAGTGAAGTGGGTTCTAAAGGAAAAGGACAAAGTATATGGCTTGGATTCTTCTTATATGATATTTTGAATAGATGGAACTTAATTTGTACTTTGAAAAATGATGAAGAAAGAGCTAAAAGATATATTGAAATAAAAGAAAAGTTGAAAAAATCTCTAAACACTGAGGCATGGGATGGAAGATGGTATAAAAGAGCTATAACAGATGATGGACAAGTGATAGGAAGTATGAATTCAGAAGAAGCTAAAATTGACAGTTTAAGTCAGAGTTGGGCTGTAATATCTAATGCTGGTGATAATGATAAAAAATTTATTGCATTAGAGTCAGTAAAAAATAATCTAGTAGATTATGAAAATCAATTGATAAAACTTTTTGACCCTCCTTTTGAAAAAGGAAATATCAAACCCGGATATATTCGTGGATATAAACCAGGTGTAAGAGAAAATGGAGGTCAATATACTCACGCTGCAATTTGGTTTATTATGGCTGAAGCTTTACTTGGATTTGGAGATGAAGCAGTTAAATTATTGGAACTAATCAATCCAATAAATCATTCAAATAATCTTGAGAAAGCACAAAAATATAAACTGGAACCATATAGTATTGCAGCAGATGTGTATTCAAACAGAGATTTAGTTGGAAGAGGTGGATGGAGTTTATATACAGGTTCTAGTAGTTGGTATTATAAAGTAACAATTGAAAATATATTGGGACTAAAATTGAAAAATGGATATCTTTATATAGAGCCTTGTATATCAAAAGATTGGAAAGAGTATGAAATTCGATACAAGTATAAAACAAGTATTTATCAGATAAAAGTGAAAAATTTAAATGGTAAAAATACTGGTGTATCTAAATTTATATTAAATGGAGAAGAAATAAAAGAAAAAAGAGTAATGTTACAAGATGACGGAAAAATTTATGCAATTGACATTTTTATGTAATGATGTAATAAAAATGAAAAAAAATTGAAAAAAACTTGTGCAAAATGTTGAAATATGATATAACTTAATTTGTAAAAAAGAGTACAGTATAGAATTTCAGAAAGGCGGGAAACTTGTGGAAAATATAGTGGGTGAAAAAGATAAAAAAACAATTTTAGTTGTCGATGACGAAGAAAATATTAGAGAATTGCTTGTTTTTAACTTACAAAAAGAGGGATATAATACCTTAGAAGCACAAGATGGAATTACTGCAGTTGATATGGCTCTTGAGAAGAAACCAGATTTAATTTTGTTAGATGTAATGATACCAAAATTAGATGGAATTTCAGTTTGTAAAAAGATTCGTTATGCTTTAAATATTTCTAATATTCCAATTTTAATGATTTCTGCTAAAGATAGTGAATCAGATAAAATTGTAGGATTAGAAATGGGAGCAGATGATTATATTACAAAACCTTTTCAAATTAGAGAAGTAATGGCTAGAATAAAAGCAAATTTAAGAAAAGCTGAACTAAATTCTAATTATGAAAGTTCTCAAAATGCTAAAGCAAATGATAAAAGCAATATAATAAAAGTTGGAGATTTGACATTAGACACAAAGAAAGTTGAAGTAAGAGTAAAAGGTGAAGTAATAAACCTAACAAAGAAAGAATTTGATGTACTAAAATATTTAGCTAGTCAACCAGGCCAAGTTGTTACAAGAGAGATGTTACTTCGTGAGGTTTGGGAATATGAAGAATATGTTGGTGCAATTAGAACAATAGATGTTACAATGAATCGTATTAGAGACAAAATAGAAAAGGATAAAGCAAACCCTAAAATATTGATTACAAAAAGAGGCGTTGGCTATTATGTAACTGATAAGAGTTAATAAAGATGTATTGAAAACTACTAACAAATATAAAAATTTGTTAGTAGTTTTTTAAATTTTTTATACCAAATAAAAAATTTACTTGAATATAGAAAAAGATAAGTATATAATAGTAACGAAAAATGGGTGATTTCACTCTAAAAATAGGAGCAATTATGTTAAAAAATATACAAACCAAAATAATAATGGTTTTTGTGATTTTTGGAATACTTGTTACAACTGCAATAGGAACATTAAATATTTTTAACATAAGGAAACTAGAGAGTACAAGTAATTTACAAAATGAAATTACTAGTGAACAAATAGCTATTGAAGCTGAAAAAACAGAAAAACAAATATTATATAGTTCTATTTTTTTTCTTGGTAGTTCACTAGCTTTAGGAATTATTGTTTCTAAGATATTGATTAGTCCATTTTCAAAGCTTTTAAAAAGTGCTGAAAAAATAGTAAAAGGTGAAGAAATTGAAAATAACATTGAAAAAAATCAAGCTGTAGGGAAAAGTGAAATAGATGAATTAGTAAAAGCTCTTGGTACTATGAATAAGGAATTAAAAGAAAATCTTAATGAGGTAACAAGACAGAAAAAGCAAATTGAAACTATTTTACTTCACATGACAGATGGAATTATAGCCTTTAATATTGATGGAAATATTATTCATATAAATCATGCAGCTAAAACACTTTTAAATATTCAAGAAAATGAAAAATTTGAAAGTATATTTGAAAAATTTAATGTAGACATCAATATGGAAAAAATTATCTATTTAGAAAATTGGACATCTTCAGAGAAAAAAATCAATGTGAATGAAAAAACAATAAATCTATTTTTTGCACCATTTAAAAATGAAAATGAACGTCCAGCAGGCGTAATAGTAGTAATTCAAGATATTACAGAACATGTTAAATTAGATAGTATGCGAAAAGAATTTGTAGCAGATGTATCTCATGAATTAAAAACACCAATTACATCAATAATGGGGTATGCAGATACTATATTAGAGAATGATTTAGATGAAGAAACTCAAAAAAATTTTTTAAAAAGGATATCTTCAGAAGCTCAAAGAATGTCTAATTTAGTATATGATTTATTAACTTTATCTAGATATGATAGTTCAAAAGTTAGAATAGAAAAAACAGAATTTGATTTAGGTGAATTAGTAAAGTATACTTTTGATGGTTTAAAACTTGAAATGGAGAAAAAGTCCATTATAGGTGAATGTTTTGTAACATCTAATGTACCATTAGTTTATGCAGATAAAAGTGGAATTCAAAGAGTAATTATTAACATTTTAACAAATGCAATAAAATATACTAAAGAAAACGGAAATGTCAAAGCTTATGTTGGTTTTGTGTACAATGATGCTTATATAAAAATAATAGATACTGGTATAGGTATATCAAAAGAAGATTTGGAAAGAATTTTTGATAGATTTTATAGAGTTGATAAGTCTAGAACAAGAGAAATGGGTGGAACAGGATTAGGGCTTTCAATTGCTAAAGAAATTTTAGATAAAAATGATGGAAGAATTGATATAAAAAGTGAGCTAGGTAAAGGTACAGAGGTTGTTATTAGAATACCAACAAAACAAGGATTAGAAAAATATAATAAAGATGAAAATAAAGAGTAACAAAAGAAAATAATTTGGAGGTAATTGTATGAAGGGAAACAATGGAAAAAAATTGCTAGCTGGTTTAGCAAGTTCTTTAATATTTTTTGGAAAGAATGTATATGCAGTATCAGATACTACTTCAAGTAGTTCTTCAGGTGGAAAAACAATTTTATTAGTTGGTGGTTTGGCTTTAATTTTAGCTATATTAGGTTTGAGCTATAAAATGGATAAAAATGCTGATAAAGAGCCAAAGGAAATAAAAGAACCAAAAGCAAAAAAAGAAAAGAAAACTAAAAAAGAGAAAAAACAAGAAAAAGTAGAAACTAAAAAAGCTCTTAATGATAATGATGTACCTTATGAAGCTGAAAAAGATGAAAAATATGAGCCAGAAAAAGCAGAAGTAAAATCCATTCAAGATGAAGTAGAAGATACTGAATTTGAAGAGGAAAGTCTATTCCCTTCAAAAAATTCTGCTAAGTCAAATTTTGATTCAACAATGGTATTTAATATGAATGAAGATTCAAAAGAAGATGAAAATTCTAATGAGGAAGAAAACTCAGAATATGAAATAGGTGATTTAAATCAAAAAATTGATGAGCTTGATGATTTAGATGATATTGATGATGAAGTTGTAAATAAGAAAATGGCTGAATTAGAAAAAAGCAATAATGAAGTAGAAAATCCACAAGATTTCTTAAATAATTTGAAAAAATATGAGCAAGATGCTGATGACTTTGCTGGATTCTCAACTAAGGAAGAAAACAATAATTCTGATGATGAAGAAGTAACATCATTCTCTTTTGGAAATACAAATACAACAAATGTAGAAGAAAATAAAACAGAACATAAAAAATATACTAGAAAAAAGGTTAAAGAAGATAAAGTAGAAGAAACAGTAAATAATACAAAAAATGAATATGATAATACTGATAGATTATCAGCTGAAATTGATGATTTACCAGATATTACTTTTACTCATGAAGAAGATAATAAAAAAGAAGAAGTTGTAGAAGATGAAGAAGAACCAAAATTAGACATTGGATTCTTAAATCAAATGGAACAAAATCTAATGAAAAATCAAGCAGAAAGAATGAATAAGACTGCTGAAAAAACAAAAAAAGACTCTAAAGAAAAAACAACTAGAAAAAAGAAATAGAAGTGCATTGAAAAGGAGCTGGGTAAAGAAAATATGAAAAATATTTTGGAATGGGTTTATTGTATAGTAATAGCTTTAGTTTTAGCTTTGATTTTTAGGTATTTTGTAGCAACACCAACAATAGTAAGACAAAGAAGTATGTATCCAACACTACAAGAAAATCAAAGACTAATTTTGAATAGAACTTTTAGATTGGGAAATAGTTTACCAAAAAGAGGTCAAATAATTACATTTGAAGCACCTAGTAAAAATTATAGTAAATTAGATGCTGACCAATCTAATCCAGTAGCTATTTATAATAATGAGCCAAGAGGAATATTTAGCAAATTTGTATATAATGTTTTAGAATTAACTAAAAAAAGTTATATAAAAAGGGTTATTGCTTTACCTGGTGAACATGTAAAAATTCAAAATGGTTATGTGTACATAAATGGTCAATTATTCGAAGAAGATTATTTAGGTTCAGATGTTATTACAGAAACAGATATATTTAATGATTTTATAGTACCAGATGGATATGTATTTGCTATGGGAGATAACAGAACTAAAAGTACAGATTGTAG
The DNA here is from genome assembly GCA_934141445.1 of uncultured Clostridia bacterium. Classification (GTDB taxonomy): domain Bacteria; phylum Bacillota; class Clostridia; order TANB77; family CAG-508; genus Scatovivens. The sequence continues at coordinate 33,810 of CAKPCF010000008.1, forward strand.
AGATTTTGGATGTATACCAGCAGATAAAATTGAAGGAATTGTAATTTTTAGATTTTGGCCATTTAATGTTTTCGGAAAAATAAAATAATAAGGATTTAATATGGAAATAAATAATATTATAGGAAATAATGAAATAAAGGATTATTTGTATAATTCAGTTAAAACAAATAATGTTTTACATAGTTATTTATTTTTAGGAACAGAAGGAATTGGAAAAAGAAGAATTGCTGAAAACTTTGCAAAATCTATTTTATGCAAGGAAAACGGTGAAACAGATTGCAAATGTAAATCATGTATTTGCTTTGATGGTGGAAATCATCCAGATTACAATTTTGTAAATGATGAAGGTGAAGCTATTAAGATTGAGCAAATAAGAGAGATAACTAAAAAAGTTATTGAAAAACCAATTGTTTCAGAGAAGAAAGTCTATATAATAAATGATTGTGAAAAAATGACAAAAGAGGCACAAAACTGCTTATTAAAAACTCTAGAAGAGCCACCAGAATTTGTTACTATAATATTGATATCTTCAAATGAAAATTTATTATTAAATACAATAAAATCAAGATGCATGAAACTAAAATTTCAAGATATACCAGATTCTGAATTAAAAGAATTTGCTTTAAAAGAATTACAATATGATGAAATTTCAGATAATATGTTAAAGTCATTTGGTGGAAGTATTGGAAGAGCAGAAAAGTTAAAAGAAAATAGTGAAAAATACAAAAAAATAGAAGAATTTACAAATGCTTTAGTAAAGAAAAACAAAGCAGAAATAATTCAAGCTGGTAATATACTATATGATAAAGAAAATATATATGATATTTTAGATTATTTAATAGTGTGTTTATATTCGAACGGAAAGCAAAATAAAATTTACTTAAATTGTATAGACATTGTAAATGAATGTATTACAAGATTAAAAGTTAATAGTAATTTTGATATGAGTATAGATTCTCTTATAATGAAAATGTGGGAGGAATTAAATGAAAAAAGTTACAGGAGTTAGATTTAAGAGACCAGGAAAAATCTACTATTTTGAAAAAGGCGATTTAGAGCTAGAAAGAGGAATGCATGTTATTGTAGATACTGCAATGGGCGAAGAATATGGTGAGGTTGTATTTCCTGAAAAAGAGGTAGAAGATGAAGATGTAACTGAACCTATAAAAAGTGTAATAAGAATAGCAAATGAAAAAGATGAAGCTATGCTTAAGGAGTTTAAAGAAAAAGAAAGCAATGCTTTTAATATTTGTTTAGAGAAAATAAAAAAACATAAATTACCAATGAAGTTAATTGATGTTGAATATAAATTTGATGGTTCAAAGGTAATTTTTTATTTTACAGCAGATGGAAGAATTGACTTTAGAGAACTTGTTAAGGATTTGGCAGCAGTTTTTAGAACAAGAATAGAACTTAGACAAATTGGTGTTAGAGATGAAGTAAAAAGAATGGGTGGAAATGGCATTTGTGGTAGACAATTATGTTGCTGTTCTTTTTTAAGTAATTTTGAAACAGTTTCTATAAAAATGGCTAAAGAGCAAAATATTTCACTAAATCCATCAAAAATTTCAGGTAATTGTGGTAGATTGATGTGCTGTTTAAAATATGAAGAAGAAGTTTATACTGAAAAGACAAAGAGATTACCTAAAGTTGGGGCTATTGTAAAATCAGAAGAAGGAACAGGAGAAGTTGTTTCAGTTGAGACTTTAAAAGAAGTAATTAGGGTAAAATATAAAGATGGAGATGAAACATTCTTTAAAAAACATAATGTAAAAGATATCGTTGTAATTAAAGATGCTCAAGAGGATGATAGAATCATTGCTGATAGTGCTGAAGATTTAGAAGAATTAAAGAAACTTGAAAAGCTAGAAAAAGCTGATAAAAAGAATCAAACAGATGATATTTAAATTTATAAAATACAAAGGAAAAGTTGCTTGAAATAAGTTATAAGCTGAAAATAAAAAATGAAGATAATTAAAATATGTCATTTTTATAATGTACTATAAGGGGAAATAGAAAATGAAAACTTTGATAAAGCATGCTTATATTTTGGATATGGTTGGTGAAGTGCCTAATATTCAAAAGAAAGATATACTAATAGAAAATAATATAATAAAAGAAATAGAAAAGGATATAGAAGTAGATGCAGATGAAAAAATAAATGCTAAAAATATGTTGGTTATGCCAGGTTTGGTAAATACTCATACACATTTAGCAATGAGCATTTTTAGAGGTTATAAAGATGACAGAAAGTTAATGGATTGGCTTGAAAATGCTATATTTCCAGTTGAAGACAAACTTCAACCAGATGATATATATTGGAATTCATATTTGTCTTGCTTAGAAATGATTAAATCTGGAACAACAACTTGCAATGATATGTATTTTGGAATGAATAAGGTTATTGAAGCAATTGAAGCAACTGGATTGAGAGCTGTTGTTGCGTGGTGCTTGACAGATGATTCAATTAGAGACAAAATAGAAAGAACAAGAGAATATGCTAAAATTTATAATAATAAAGAAGATAGTAAAATAACAATATTTACATCTCCTCATGCACCGTATTCATGTAATCCAGATACTATAAAATTATGTGTAGATTTAGCAAAGGAATTAAATACAGGTTTGCATATTCATTTAGCAGAAACTCAAAATGAAGTTACTACAATTAGAGATAGATATGGAAAAACAGCAACAGAATATTTAGCAGATTTAGATGTTTTTGATGTTCCAGTTGTATTAGCACATGGCATATACATTTCTGAAAGTGATATAGAAATTCTAAAAAAGCATAATATTAGAGGCGGAATATCTCATAATCCGATTAGTAATTGTAAGCTTTCTTCAGGTATATGTGATGTAGTAAATTTAAGAAAAAATGGAATAAATGTAGGACTTGGTACAGATGGTATTGGCAGTACAACAACTTTAGATATGTTTGAGGAAATGAAGACTGCAGCATATTTGCAAAAAATAAATACAATGGAACCTACTTCAATCAATGCTTATGATATATTAAAGATGGCTACAATAGAGGGAGCTAAAGTTTTAGGATTAGATAATCAAATAGGAACAATTGAAGTTGGTAAAAAGGCAGACTTAATTTTCATTAAAACAGATAAAATTCATTTATGCCCTGAAAATGATATTTGTACAAATATTGTTTATTCTGCAAATGGTGCAGATGTTGATAGCGTTATGATTGATGGAAAAATGATTATGCAAAATAGAAAAATGCGTAATATCAATGAAAAAGAGGTAATGAAACAAGTAAAGAAGATAGCAAAAAGATTGTGTAAATAAGGTAAAGTTTAACAATTGCTAAAAAGTACTTGAAAAAAATATAAAATTGTAAGATAATATTAGTGTGTTGAAAGCATAAAATATATTTATATATAATACTTTTTAAGGAGGAAATCAAAATGGCTTACGTAATTTCAGATGCTTGTATTAGTTGTGGAGCTTGTGTAGGAGCTTGCCCAATGAGTTGCATATCACAAGGTGAAGATAAAATGGTTATAGACAAAAATGCTTGCATTGAGTGTGGAACTTGTGCAGGAGTTTGCCCAGTAGGAGCACCACATTTAGATAATAACTAATAAAACATAAATTTATTATATAAGAGATTATAAAATTAAGTGAACTAAAATAATAAAACTTTTTAATAAAGTAAGTATAGTTTGCTTAATTTATACTCTCTTAATTTTTTGCAAAAAATACTTTCATTTTACTAATACATATGATACAATATACGAAAATATGTTCGTAAAGGAAGTGGGCTATGAAACCAGATATAACTACAGAAAGTTTAATAGATGGAAAAGATATAATTCTTAAATCTTTAGGTGTTCAATTAAGTAAAATTAGAAAAAGTAAGAATGTCACATTAGAAAAAATAGCAGATATAACTTTTTTGTCTGAAAGTTATATAAGAGCAGTAGAAAAAGGAATATATGCTTGCTCAATTATAAACTTTCTTAAATTGTGTTTAGCATTACAGGTAAATCCAAATGTATTATTAAACGAACTAATGAATAATGAACCAAATGATATAATTTTTAATGGGGATAAGGATATTGGTAAGAATATAGTAGAATATTTAAAGAATTTTGAATAAAAATAATCAATACATTGTTTATAATTTATTTTGTTTTATTTTATTTTATATACAAACAAATTATATATGTTATATAAATTATATATAGCAAAAATATATGGGCTGAAATTTATATTTTAATATTTAAAGGAATTTAGATAATATTAAATAAATTTAATCAGCCCATTTTGTTTTTTATTTGAATATAAAAATTATTTTTGTAAGTTTAATATATACTGTTTTGCTTCATCAAAAGAATTTGCAACAAAATATAATTCTCTACTTTTATTGTCAGCTAGTTTAAGATTGTATATTTTTTCAAACATATCTAAAACTGGATCAAAGAAACCATCTATATTTATTATAATAATAGGAACAGTATAGTCTTTGCTTCTGCAAGCTTCAATTGCAGTAAAAAGTTCATCAATTGTACCTATTCCACCAGGAATAAAAATCATTATATCTGATAAACTGATAAATCCATTTTTTCTTTCATTAACTGTATTATATAAATAAGATTTACTGTATGATAATCCTTTTAATTCTTCTTCATATGCTTTTGCCATTGTAACGATTATGTCACTATTGCTATTTTTAACAATAGAATAAATTTTTCCCATTAATCCATCTTTACAACCACCAAAAACATAGTTAAGATTATTTTCAACTATAAAGTTTCCAATATCTTCTGCTAATTTATTAAAATTATTATTGTCTATGTCTCTAGATGAACAGCCAACAAATATATTTTTTATTTCAGATTTATTTTCCATAATCATTTCCCCTTCAATTTCATTTACATATTATTATTCGACAAAAAAAGCTATAATCCTTTTGAGGAAATTTGATGCAATGTAAGCTATAAAATTATTTTAAATGAAAAAACATAAAAGAGCAAACAACATAATTTGAAAGTTGACAATTTATGTAAAATATGTTACAATATATTTGTCCGAATTTCTATTTTGGTTGCAATGAAAGGGTTTTTTATGAAAAAGAAATGCACAGTGTTTATGGAAGGCTACATTGACTACTTGGAAGACAAGAAACGTGAGGCTATCGAAAAAGCTGAAGCGGAAAAACAAAAGGAAGAAGCTGAAGCATTGAAAGCACACGAAATCGAGTTGGCATATGATGAGCACAATCCGAATGTGTATTCTGAAGTATGTATCCAGCAGGAGATGAACAAGGCATGGCGAACTCACATGATCGATGATGGTTATGCATTGATGTTTGATGCAGAACGGTCTACTGAAGAAGCCAAGAAGGCATATTTTGCCACTGCAATGCGTTGCAAGGAGTATCCTGAGTGGGCTAATGAGCTCACTGTGAACTCCGAAGTTATGAGCTTTGAAGACTATATGAAGCTCGCATATCTGGATGAGCATGCAGGCGAGTACGATTTCTATAATACTAGTTTTATCATTATGGGATTTAATTACAATGTGGAACAGGACGAAGTAAATGGTTACTTCGGTATGTCTGCAGTATGTGATGATGACAAATCCAGTGATGAAATTATGGATGAAGTGAGATCACTGGATTGGGAGTTCAACCGTGTTGATGCAGTGAAGCATCGCAAAGATAAGGCTGGCAAGCGTTATAACGCTCTGCTTCGTGAGAAGCGGCATGTCAAGGCAATCGGTGCGATTGCAAATCATAGGCATTTCAAAGATGAATGTGAGGATTATCAGTACTTGTTGTCTCCGGACAAGAAGTTCAACTATGTGCGGGGGCCTGTAGTACATCCTCGCCAGGCATCTTGGCATGACGAAAAGTTGCAGAAGAATGCAAGTAAGATCCGTGTGGTGCGCCATAAGGCACATAAGCATGTTAACAAGTACAAGAACATGCAGAAGCGGGCCAACAAGAAGCGTTAAACTTCAAGAGTTTTAAGAAAGCAGGGATATAAAAAAGAAAAAAATTTTTTCACGGCAGGAAAGGGAGCCTCCAGACTGGGGGCTCTTTTTCCATGGGAAAAATCATATCTAAAATACATTTACAATTGTGCCACAAAATAATAAAAATGGGCACAATTGTAAATATTAAAATTTGCATCCTTGCCATAAATCTTTCTCACGTAGTATTTTATCAATTCCATTTAAAATCCATTTTTTATGAGAGTTCCATTCAGGAGCAACTAGCAATTCTTTGGGAGCATCACCATTTATTCTATGAATTATTATGTTAGGGTTTAGGTTAGTAAGAATCATTTCTAAACAGTTTAAGTAGTATTCAAGAGATATAGGAATATATTGCTTGTTTAAATACATTTCTTCCAATTTAGTGTTTTTAACAATGTATGTAGAATGAATTTTTATACCTTGAATATCAAAGCTATTTATGAATTTTACAGTGTTCATAACATCTTTAATTGTTTCATTTGGTAATCCTACCATGATGTGAGAAACTATATCTATGTTATATTTTCTTAATAGATGTACAGCTTTTTCAAAATCTGTAGTGTTATATCCACGATTTATCAAATTTCCTGTAATGTTATTAGAGGTTTGTAAGCCTAATTCTACGCATACATAATATTTTTGGGAATATGAATGTAAAAGTTTTACAATTTCTTCATTGATACAATCTGGGCGTGTTGCAACTTCAATTCCAACAATTCTTTTATCTATAAGAGCAGAATCATATTTTTGTTTTAAATTTTCAATTGTATCATAGGTATTAGTAAAATTTTGAAAATATACAATAAATTTATTTGCACGAGTACTTTTGTAGCTGTTAAAATAATTTTCAACTTGTTTTCTAATTGAGTTAGTAACTTCTGTAATATATGATGTATTAGATAAGCTATTTATTACATCAGAGTTTCCGGCAATTCTACGGATGTGTTCGCCAGAACCTTTTTCACTACAAAAAATACAGCCACTTGTTCCGACATGATCCATCTCTGTTTGGACATGTAAAATGACCATCAATACATATTTTTAAAGTTCTCTCTCCAAATTTTTCTTTTAAAAATTTATTTAAATGATTATATCTATCTTTTTCCATAAATGTAGTATACCAAAATAATGCTTGGAATACAAATAAAATATAATATTTTATATTAAGTAATAGCTTTTTACCAAAAATGTGATATAATAATTAATGCAAAACTGACTGAACCGTATATTGATTTTTGCAAATATATCTCATATAATATTTTTGCAAATTGATTAGTAAAAAATAAAATTATAGTATGATTCAGAAATACTGTTATTCATAATATATAAATAAAGTTAGGAGGTAATTATGAACAACTTAATAGAAATTCGTTGGCATGGTAGAGGCGGACAAGGTGCAAAAACAGCTTCTTTACTTTTAGCTGATGCTGCATTTAATACAGGAAAATATATTCAAGGCTTTCCAGAATATGGACCAGAAAGAATGGGTGCTCCAATTACGGCATACAATCGTATAAGTGATGAACCAATAACTGTTCATAGCAATATTTATTATCCAGATTATGTTGTAGTTGTTGATGATACTTTATTAGATTCTGTTGATGTTACAGCAGGATTAAAAGAAGATGGAGCAATAGTAATAAATTCAACTTTAGAAAATAGTGTTTTAAAAGAAAAATTAAAAGGATATTCTGGAGCAATTTATAAAATTGATGCAAGAAAAATTTCAATGGAAACTTTAGGAAGATATTTCCCTAATACACCAATGCTTGCAGCAATTGTAAAAGTTTCAAAAGTTATGCCAGAAGAAGCTTTCTTAGAAGATATGATTGGTTCATTTAAACATAAATTTGCTAAAAAACCAGATGTTATAGATGGAAATATGAAAGCTTTACAAATGGCTTTAAAAGAAGTAGAAAAAATCAATTAGAAAGGATAAATAGATATGACTGAAGATAGAATAAATAAAAATACTCCATATCAAGATTTAACAATTGGAGGAAATATTTATGAAGCTGGTAATGCAAGAGAATTTAAGACAGGTGATTGGCGTTCTTCAAAACCTATTTTTAAATCAGAACTTTGTAAACAATGCGGACTTTGTTTTCCAGTATGTCCAGATGATGCAATACCAGTAAATAAAGATTGTAAAAGAGAAGATTTTAATTATGATGCTTGTAAAGGTTGTGGCGTTTGTGCAAAAGTTTGTCCTTTTAAAGCAATAGTAATGGAATAGAAAGGAAGTTAATATGGGAATAAGAGAAAGATTAAGTGGTAACGAAGCTGCCGCAACAGCAATGAAACAAATAAATCCAGATGTTGTTGCTGCATTTCCAATTACACCATCAACAGAGATACCTCAATATTTTTCAACTTTTGTAAGTAATGGATTAGTAGATACAGAATTTGTTGCAGTTGAAAGTGAACATAGTGCTATGAGTGCTTGTATTGGTGCTGAAGCGGCTGGTGTAAGAGCAATGACAGCTACATCAGCAAATGGACTATCTTTAATGTGGGAAATGATATACATAGCATCAAGTTTAAGATTACCAATAGTAATGTCTTTAGTAAATAGAGCTGTTTCAGGACCTTTAAATATTCATTGTGATCATTCTGATGCAATGGGAGTTAGAGATAGTGGTTGGATACAATTATTTTCAGAAACAAACCAAGAAGCTTATGATAATTTAATTATGGCTCATAGAATTGCAGAACATAAAGATGTTTTACTTCCACTTATGGTTTGCCAAGATGGATTTATCACATCACATTCAATTGAAAATATTGAACTTATTGAAGATGAAAAAGTAAAAGAGTTTGTTGGAAAATATCAACCAGAGCATTATTTATTAAATAAACAAGAGCCTATGGCTGTAGGACCTTTAGATTTGCAAGCATATTTGTTTGAACATAAAGCACAACAAGGCAAAGCAATGGAAAAGGCAAAAGATGTTATATTAGAAGTTGCTAAAGACTTTGAAAAATTAACAGGAAGAAAATATGGTTTCTTTGAAGAATATAAATTAGATGATGCTGAAATAGCAATAGTCTGCATGAATTCAACTGCTGGAACAGCAAAAGCTACTGTAAATAAATTAAGAGAAAAAGGTATAAAGGCTGGACTATTAAAGATTAGAGTATTTAGACCTTTCCCAGCAAAAGAAATTGCAGAAGCATTAAAAGGTTTAAAAGCCGTTGCAGTTTTAGATAAAGCTGATTCATTAAATGCTGCTGGTGGAGCTTTATTTGAAGATGTTACTTCAGGAATGTTTGTAAATAATATTCAAGTTCCAACAGTAAATTACATTTACGGAATTGGTGGAAGAGATACAACTGTTGAAGATTTAGAGACAGTTTATGAAGATTTATTAAAAATAAAAGATGAAGGAAAAATTGAAAGACCTTATAGATATTTGGGATTAAGGGGGGATAAATAATGGCATATAATCATAAAGAAGTTGTTGCAAATAGACCATCAAGATTTACTTCAGGACATAGAATGTGTGCAGGCTGTGGAGCACCAGCTGTTGCAAGAATGATACTTCGTGCGGTAAAACCAGAAGACCATGTTGTTGTTTCAAATGCTACTGGTTGTATGGAAGTTTCTACATTTTTATATCCATATTCAGCTTGGACTGATTCATATATTCATACAGCTTTTGAGAATGCCGCAGCAACATTATCAGGAGTTGAAGCAGCTTATAAAGCAATGAAAGCAACAGGAAAATTACCAAAAGACGAAGTTACCAAATTTATAGCTTTTGGTGGAGATGGTGGCACTTATGATATTGGACTTCAAAGTTTATCTGGCGCAATGGAAAGAGGACATGATATGCTTTATGTTTGCTATGATAATGGAGCATATATGAATACTGGTATTCAACGTTCATCAGCAACACCAAGATTTGCAGATACTACAACATCACCAGCAGGTACAAAGATACCTGGAAAGATGCAATCACGTAAAGATTTAGCAAAAATTATGGTTGGACATCATTTACCTTATGTAGCTCAAACTTTAGCTTATACAAACTTTAAAGATTTGTATGAAAAAGCAGAAAAAGCAATTTATACAGAAGGACCAACTTTCTTAAATGTATTAGCTCCTTGCCCAAGAGGTTGGGGATATAATACAGAAGATTTAATGCAAATAAACAAACTTGCTGTAGAAACTTGCTACTGGCCTCTATATGAAGTTGTAGATGGAGTATATCATATAACATATAAACCAGCTAAAAAGCTTCCAATAGAAGAATTTTTGAAACCACAAAAAAGATTTAAACACATGTTTAAACCAGGAAATGAGTGGATGATTGAAGCATTCCAAAAAGAAGTTGATGATAGATGGCAAGAGCTTTTAGATTTAGAGGAAATGACTAATAAAAAAGATTAAGATGATAAATTTGTATATATAGGGAAATAAGCGGTATATTGAGTGAGAACTGAATATATCGCTTTTTATATAATGAAAGAGAGTATTAAACTCAAATCTGAATATTTGAAGATAAATTAGAGGCAGAATGATTAAAAATATCGAATAGTAACAAATTGTTACAAAAATATTACAAAAAAAATCTTATACGCATTGACTTTTTATGAAAAAAAATATAATATATATAAGTAAAATTAAGATGAGATTTTTTGATTTTAAATCACAAGATTTTTTAAAACTGAAAAAAGTATTATCGAATGGATTTTAAGGAGGATAACTAATGGGAGAAGTTATTGTAATAACATCAGGAAAAGGTGGAGTTGGAAAAACAACGACAACAGCGAATTTAGGTTCTGCATTAGCTTTAGCTGGAAAAAAAGTAGCTTTAGTAGATACAGACATTGGATTAAGAAATTTAGATGTTGTTATGGGACTAGAAAACAGAATTGTATATGATTTAGTAGATGTAATTGAAGAAAAGTGTAAATTAAGACAAGCTTTAATAAAAGATAAGAGATTTAAAGAACTTTTCTTACTTCCTGCTGCACAAACTAAAGATAAAACTGCAATTAACGAAGAACAAATGAAGGAATTAGTTAAAAAATTAAAAGAAGAATTTGATTATATATTGATTGATTGTCCAGCTGGAATCGAACAAGGTTTTAAGAATGCAATTGCTGGTGCTGATAGAGCTTTAGTTGTAACAACTGCTGAAATATCAGCAATTCGTGATGCAGATAGAATAATCGGTTTATTAGAATCATCTGAAATTAAAAATCCAGAGTTAATAGTAAATAGATTAAAACCTAATATGGTTAGACGTGGTGAAATGATGGATGTTGATGATATAGTTGATTTATTATCAATTAGTTTAATTGGAGTAGTTCCAGATGATGAATACATTATCACACAAACTAATAAAGGAGAGCCTGTTATTTCTAATAAAAAGGCTCCAGCAGGAAAAGCTTATATAGAAATATCAAGAAGAATATTAGGAGAGAATATAGAAGTTACAGTACCTGGAAAGGAAACTGGTTTCTTTGCAAGACTAAAAAGATTATTTGGAAAAGCTTAAATCATAATCAGAGGGGAAGAAAAGAAGATGTTTGAAAATTTTGGAAATTTTTTCAAAAAAATGGTTAAGCCAGAAAATGTAGAAGAAGTAGAATCTAAAGAAGCAGCAAAAGAAAGATTACAATTAGTTTTAATGCAAGATAGAGCTAATGTATCAGCTGATTTTTTAGAACTTATGAAACAAGAAATTATAGATGTTATTAAGAAATATATAGAAGTTGATGAAAAAGCAATTGATGTCAGATTAACAACGCAAGTCAATTCAGATGGTACAAATGGAGCTCCTCTATTATACGCAAATATTCCAATAGTAAATATAAAGAATGAGGCAAAAGGTGAAAAAAATAGAGAACTATTAAAGAACGAAAATAAAGAAGTAATTCCTACAGAACATGAAAAAATAGAAGAAAAAATTGAAAAAAATATAGAAGATACAAGAGCTAATTTAATAGATGAGAAAATATTAAAAGAATTAAATGGTGAAATTATTTCTGATGAAAATAACTCAAAAATTGTTGAAGAAAATATAGAAGTTTCTTTGCCAAATGAAACAGAGGAAGATAAAGAAATAAAAGAAGTGATTCCTGAAGATAATACAAAATCTGATTTGAAAGATAAAGAAGATGTGGAAACACCTAAGGAAGTAGAGAAAATTGTAATATCAACAGAATATGATATGAATGATGAACTTCTTAAAAATATAGATGAATTAGACTATGATGATGACGATGATGATGATGTAACATTTGATGATTTATTAAAAGCTGCTGAAGAAGCAGATTTAGAAGAAAATATAAAAGAAGAAAAAGCTAAAACAGAGAAGAAAAAAACTAAAAAGAAAAAATAATTTTAACGAAAGAAAACAAAAGAATTTGAAGGGAAGAAAGAATGAGAAATAAATTACTGAAAAATACGGAATGGGCTGTATTGATTGTGAGTATAATCTTATTCATAATTGGGGCTGTAGCTTTATTTTCAGCAACTCAAACTACAGAATTAGATGAGTTTATAAAGCAGATAAGATGGTTTTGTATAAGTATTCCTTTTCTAATATTAGCTATGACAATAGACTACAATATAATAGTAAAATTTTCACCTTTGCTGTATGTAATTAGTATAGGCATGTTGATAGGTGTATTATTTACAAAACCAATAAGTGGAGCTTCCAGCTGGTTTAAAATAGGAAAATCTTTTACTTTTCAACCTTCGGAAATAGCTAAAATTGCAGTAATTTTATTTATGGCTTTTATATTAAATAAGTTACAACTAAAAGGAAGAAAAGAAATAAACAAAATTTGGAAATTATTTATATATTTTTTATTTATGGCAATACCAATTCTTTTGGTAATTAAGCAACCAGATTATGGAACTGCTATGGCTTTTATTACAGCTTTATTATGTATGTTATTTGTGTCTGGATTAGATAAAAGATATATTATATTTGCAGTTATAGTAATTGCAGTTGCAGCTCCAATTATTTATACGCATTTACCAGCACATGCTATATCAAGAATTGATAGCTTCTTACATCCAGAAAAGGATATAAGAGGTGCTTCATATAATATGTATCAATCAAAACTTGCAATAGGAGCAGGACAGGCTTTTGGAATGGGATTACTAAAAGGAAATCAAACTCAACTTGGTTTTTTATATCCAAAGACAACTGATTTTATATTTGCTGTTATTGGTGAGGAACTTGGATTTGTTGCAACAGGTACAATTGTTATTTTATATATAATTCTTATAACAAAGGCAATATATATAGCTAAAACGGCAAAGGATAATATTGGTTCATATATAGCAATAGGAATTGCTGGCATGTTCATTTTTTACATGGTAGAAAATATAGGAATGACAATAGGACTTTTACCAATTACTGGTGTTCCATTACCATTTGTAAGCTATGGTGGAACTTCATTAGTAACGAATTTTATAAGTATAGGACTATTATTAAACATTAGTTCTAGACGACAAAAAGCAATTTTTATGGGGTAAAATATGTATTTAAAAAAATTAAAAATTGGAAATTTAACTTTAGATAACAATTTGATATTAGCTCCAATGGCAGGTGTAACAGACCTGCCTTTTCGTATTATTTGTAAGAAATATGGAAATCCAGGACTAATATGTAATGAAATGGTTAGTGCAAAAGCGATTTGCTATAATGATGAGAAAACTAAAGCAATGCTTAATTATAATGAAATCGAAAGACCAATATCTATGCAAATATTTGGAAATGAACCTGAAATAATGGGGAAAGCGGCTGGAATAGTTAGCGAAATTTCAGATATTTTAGATATAAATATGGGATGTCCAGCACCAAAAGTGGTAAAAAATGGAGATGGAAGCAAACTTTTGCTAAATTTAGAATTAGTAGAAAATATTGTAAAAGAAGTTGTAAAAAACTCTAAAAAACCTGTAACAGTTAAGATAAGAAAAGGCTGGGATAGTGAACATATAGTTGCAGTTCAAGCTGCTCAAATAATTGAAAAAGCTGGAGCTTCAGCAATTGTAATACATGGAAGAACTAGGGAAGAATATTATTCAGGAACTGCTGATTGGAATATTATAAAAGATGTAAAAGATGCTGTAAAAATACCTGTAATAGGAAATGGAGATATAAAGTCTGAAGAAGATGCTAAAAGGATGTTTGAAGAAACAGGTGTTGACGGAATAATGATTGGAAGAGCTAGCTTAGGAAATCCATGGATATTTTCAAAGATTAGATATTATTTAGAAACAGGGGAAAAATTGCTTCAAATTTCAAATGAAGAAATAAAATCTGTAATTTTAGAACATTTTAGTCTATTATTAGAAGAAAAAGGAGAATATGTAGCTACAAGAGAAATAAGAAAACATATTGCATGGTATGTTAAAGGTATGAAAAATGCTAGTGTATTTAGAGATGCAATAAATCAAGTAGACACAGCAAATAAGTTTTTTGAAATATTAGATGAATATTTTGGTACTTTATAAAATCATAAAAAATCATATTGAGAATATAATGAAACCGGATAGAGTTAATCTATTCGGTTTTTTGTGATGTTATGAAAGGAGTTAGTAATTAGCTCTTAAAGGGTTAATTATGGCAAATATGAAGTTATTTAAAGAAAAGAAAATTTTGATTTTTTTAATTTTTACTATTTTAATAATTTTTATATTTTTTTATTATAAAAATTATATTACTGGTAATAATATAAGTATCAAAAACAATGAAGATGTTATTGCTTATGTTAAAAATATAAAGAATTATAAAGCAAATGCAATTGTTGTTATAAATAGTAATAAAACAGAAAATAGGTATGAAGTATATCAAGAAGTAAAATCAAATGGTAGTATTCAAATAGTAAAATCGCCAGAAGAATTGAAAAATCTAACGATAGAAAACGATTTAGGTGTAATAAAAGTAAAGAAAAGTAACTCTAATTTAGAAAAAGTATATAATGATTATGGAAAATATTTTTTAAATACAATGTATTTGACAACTTTTTCAAAAAACTTAGAAAATGGAATTTTAGAAAGCTATGAAGAAAATGAAGATTTAATAGTAACAGTAAAAAATCTAGAAAATAATACATACGGTAAATATATTCAACTAATATTTAGCAAGAAAGAAAAAAGACCTGTGAAAATCGAAGTTAAAGATGAAAACAAAAAAACAACAATTTGCATATTATATACAGATATAGAAATAAACTAAATAAGCATAGCAATAATTGCGTTCTATATGTAAAATAGGAGTGAAGAAAATGGTAATAAAAAGAGGAGATATGTTTTATGCAGATTTGAGCCCTGTAATAGGTTCAGAACAAGGTGGAATAAGACCAGTATTGATTATACAAAATGATATGGGAAATAAATATAGTCCAACAGTAATTGCAGCAGCGATTACATCACAAACTGGAAAAAATAAATTGCCAACTCATATAGAAATTGCATCAGATGCTAATGGTTTGAAATCTGATTCTGTAGTTCTTGCTGAACAAATAAGAACTATTGATAAAAGTAGACTGAAAGAAAAAATAGGACATATTGATGATACAAATATTATGAGTAGAGTAAATAATGCAATAGGTATAAGTTTCGGACTGGAAGAGTGATATATAGAAATCTCGTGGTTAGAATATAACTTCGAGATTTTTTTTTGCAATTATTATGATTTCCACTTTTGTTATAGAAAGTTGTGTTGGAAATTTTTGGAAAACAAATTCATTTGATAATGCAATTTATAAATAGCTTAAAAATATAACAATTGTATAACATTATTGTCTTTAATTGAAGAGAAATTTTTTATATGGTAATATATTTATATAAATAATAGAGATTTAATTGAGGTAATGTATGGAAGAAGAAATTATTATTTCAGATAGTGCGGAAAAAAGGAGATTCGATAAGGGGAATACAGGAGAGATAATTGAAATAATAAATCCTGATGGAAATAGATATTTGTTTAAACCAGCACAAGATAAGAGTGGTAATTTAAAGGAATATAGGGCATATATTCAAGTTGCTGCCTCAAAACTACAACAAATAATTTCACCGGATACAGCTGTAAAAGTTTCTTTAGCAACTGTTGATGGTAGATTTGGTGCTGTTCAAGAATATAAAGAGGGTAGAAACCTTTACTTGTATAATGATGAAAAAAAAGAAATATACGAGCAATTATTAGGAGAATATGTAGTAGATTATTTGCTTTGCAATTATGACTCTCATAGTAGAAATTTTATAGTTACAAACGATAATAGAGTTTTTGGAGTTGATAAAGAACAAGCTTTTAGATATATAGATGAACCAGATAGTAAAGATTTATATATGTCAACAAATTTTAATACTCTATATAAAGAAGAAGCTCCAATATATAATTATGTTGTTAGTAATGCAATTTTTGGAATATATGGAATTGATTTTTTAGAAGAAATGCAAAAATATATTGAACGTCTACAAAGTATATCTAAAGCTGATTACATGGCTATATTTCATGATTATGCTTTTTCAAAATGCAAAGGAGATGAAGCTAAAACACAAGAATTACTTAATAAAATTGTAGAAAGAAAAGAATTTTTTCAAGATAAATTTAAACAGGCATTTAGAAAGAAAGAAGAATTAGCAGAAAAAGGTGAGAAATATTTTCCAGATAGAGATCCTGATTTTTATGGAAAAAATATTCCAGAACCAGTCGAAGTTGATTATAATTATTTGTGGAGTGGTATTGATACACCTACAATTTATAAACAAGCATTTAGAAGTTTAGAATCATATAAAAATGATATTAGAGTAATACCATTAAGTGGTGAAATTCCAGCAATATATTTTAGATGTGAAAACAATGATGATTATATAATTAGATTTGGTTCAGCAGAAAATGTTCAAGCAGACACAGAACAAATTATTTTAAATTATGTGTTGGCAATGAGAGAAAATGGAAAATTTAATGTGACTTGTAATGAAGATTATGAAAATGTAGAAATTCAGACTAGAAGATATGCATATCCGAATTCTTTGATTAAAAAATTACAAGAAGCTTTTCCAGAAACGAGTGATGATGCTGTAAGAAAATTAGCAATTCAGGATATAGAATATAACAGAAGGAAAGGTGTAACTGGAAAAAGTTTACAAGAATCTGTTGCATATAGTTGTGATATGCTCGAAAAAGAATATAATCCTAAAAAAGTTGAACAACTTGAAGACCTTGCAAATGAATTTGATAATTTTTATAATAGAAAAACATATGCAAGACTAATAAATATTAGTGACATTAAAACTATTAATGGCAGACCACTTTTGACTTCAAGAAATGCAGCCAATAGACTTATTAAATATTCATTAAGAGATATTGATGGAACAAAAGTAGCTGATTTAAATGAGTTTTCTGAAAGTATACAAGAATATTTATTGAAAAACTTATATGATGGTAAAATAAAGATACCTGAAGAATATAAAAAAGCTTTAGATTTTTATAAAGGTACTCAATATGAGCCTATAAATTCATTGACAAGGGGTGTATATGGGAAAGTTGAAAATGCAGCAATTTCAGTTCTGGATATCACAGAAGGTTTACTAAGGTTAGATGCTTTAGCTAATAATATGCCATCAAGAAAATATGACATGATTATTAGAAGAATGGGAACTGGCACAAGTCAGACTATTGAAGAAGGAAGAAATAATCGATATGAAAGTTTAGTGTCTTTTGGTACAGATTTAGGTTCTGCTACAACTATGAATGCTGGAGTACGATATTGTAGAATTTTGAAAAAAGATGATAAGGCTTTTCCGGTTGAACAGCTTGCTCCTGAACAACAATTGAATGAAAAATCTGAAAATGAAGTTTTAACTATGCCATTTGAATATGTTACGGGGAAAGTAACAGAAGTGCAAGAAAAGTCGGGAAGAGTAAAAGAAGTTGAAATGACAAATATTAAAGATATTTCAATGGTTGATATGCTGTCAAAAAGAATCGAAGAGTTTAGTAAATATGAGGAAGATAGATTAGCTAGAAGACTAAATGCTGAAAGAAAATTACAAGATAAATTAGGAAATATAGAAGAATGTAAAGAACTAAATATATTTTCAAAAAAAGATGAACTTAGAGAAGAATACGAAAGCATATTATCTTCAAGTGTATCAGAAGAAAAAAAGAATGAATTATTGCGAAAAGCTTTTTTAAAAAAGGCTATGTTTGTAAGTATGGGATATGGTTTAAAAGTTTTATTAAGACTAATTGATGATCCAAATTTTTTAGCAGGACAAGAACAAGAGGAACTTTTAATTGATATGTTGAATGAACCTAAAATAACTGAACAGGTTGCTAATAAATATAATATGGACTCTGAAACAATAAAGAAGATAAGAGATTACTTTAAATTAAACTCTGATACATCAGTGAAATCAACAGAACTTGAATCAGAAGTGGGAAAAACATTGGCTGGAGTTAATGAAGTTGCTAAAACTGATGCAATAACAGTATTAGATTATTATACAATTGATAAAGAAAGAGTTAGCGCAAATATAACTGATGCTCAAAGAGCAAAAGATTTAATTGAAAAATATAAACAGCAACCATATATGCCTGAAGTTACAGTAGAGAAGTACCAAGATGAGGTATCTCCATCAATTACTACAGGTGATTTACAACAATTGACAGAAACAAGAAGATTTTCTAAAATTCAAGCAACAATTATAGGTGCAAAAAATTTTCTTTCTAATATATTTAGCAAAAAACATCATGTTAATGGAGAAATCGAACTACAAGATAAAAAGAGTGAAGGAAACGATAGATAAGGATAAAATATGAATAAAGTTGAATGTAATTATGCAAAAATGTTTTCTGAATTATACGAAATTTTCAATTATTTACCAAATGAGCTACTGAGTAAAATACCAGAAGAACTTAAAGAAAATATTATAAATAACAGAGATAAATTATATAAATATCAATATAATTCAGAGTTAAAAATATATGAAAATCAAATGATGGATGAAACCAAGGATTTTATAGCAGGCTTATATTTAAATTATATGTGTGATCAATCAGAAAAAGATGTGCTACTTAAAGAATGTACAGAAAATGATATGAAATACGAAAAAATGTTAAGAGAAAAGTATAATCCAGATGATATTTTTAAAAATGAAATTATGGTAGAAAAAACTTCAAAAAATAATGAATTGATAGAGTATAAAGAAACTTTTTTAAAGAAAATAATAAATAAAATTAAAGGAATATGGCATATAAATTTATAGTTTACTATATATTCAATTTATGTTACAATATTATGTAGTATTATATTATTGAAAGAGGGATTTTATGAAAGAAAATGAAGAAATTAAAATAGGTTTAAAATTTGCAATTATAATAATTATTATTGGAGTAATGGCAGGAATATTTTTTAAAATTTACAAATTAAATGGTGTTAAGAATTCAAATGATATTATGGCGAAACAAGAAAATACAACTGGGGGAAACAATATATTAAATACGGAAGATATAGAAAATAAAGAAAATACAAAAGATAATGAAAATAAAGAAAATAGGGAAGATACAAATGATAAACAAATTCAAATAACAGATGAAATCTTAAAAGGTGATTGGAAATTTGAAAAAGTAACAGATAAAAATGGCAATGAAATTAGTCCAATGACTATATTTGGTTCATTAGGTATTACAGGTGATTTTACATTCTATGATAATAAAAAATTTACTAACAACATTACAGGTGGTAGATCTTCTGAATTTATAGATGATGGAATTTATACAATAAAAAATAATACTACAATAGAATTAAAATATGATGATGGAAGAAACGGCGAATTAACTTATGATGTTGAAAATGAATTTTTAATAGATAATGAAAATGACTATATATTATATATGTCAAAGAGAACCTAAATAAATAGAAAATAAGGCAATAATAAAAGTTCCAGCTCACGCTGGAACTTTTTAGTTATATGTTATTATTGTATTGAACCAACATTTTTGATTTCTGTGATTTTTCCTGTAGTATAATCTTTACTTAATCTATATACTTGTGTTTTAGAATTTTCACCTTCAGTTTCAGATATTAAAACAACTTTACCAAAATTAAAAATATCTATAATACTTGTATTAGTAATTGTAGTTGACATTTCAAATTCTTTTGAGATTGTTTCATTATTTATTTTTGCATTTATGATTGCTGTGTTTTTATTTTTGTTTGTAACTGTATAAGTAGCATCTTTAACCATATCAGCACCACAATTTATAGTTCCAACTAATTTAATTTCATTGTTAACTAATTGATATATACTTACACCACAATATTCGCCACCTGAATCAGCAACTAATGCAACAGTACCTAAAGTTGGAAGTTCCATTGTACCAGTATTTAAAATTTCAGCAGACATTTCAAACTCTTTTGTAACAGTTTTATCATCTTTAGTAGCAGTTATTGTTGCAAATATTCCATCTTTAGTGTTAATTGAATAAGTTACTTTTGATGCTGTATTATTAGTTGTTTCTGAATTGTTAGAAGAATTTGTCTGTGTTGTTGAGTTCTCATTTACAGTTTCTGATATTTTATTTATTTTTTCTTGTAAATTTGTAAGTTTTTCATTTAAGATATTTACTTGAGATTGAAGAACAGATGACTTATTTACTTCAGTCATTTTTTCATTATAAAGTTTGAACATAAATGTAGACATTACTATTATTACTAGTATTGCTAATATTAAAAATAATGTTGATAAATTTAACTTTGTAACTTTTTTCTCCATATTGATTTTCCTCCAATTTTAATAAAATTATATATTTATAGTTTACTATATATTCTATTTTTTTACAATATATTTATGGAGTTGCTCTAAAGAAAAATTATGATAAATAGCAAAACAAAAAAGCTTGATATTTCAAGCTTTTTTTTGTGGTAGCGAAGATGTGATTTGAACACATGACCTGCCGGGTATGAACAATGAAATAGATTTGAAAATCTAATTTAATTGATTTGCGTGTCGAGTAGGTGCAAAGCACCTAGTGGAACGAAACGAGATAGCAAAGTTAAATTTTTCTATAAGTTTCTGCAAGTATTCTTGAAAATGTTTTATCTAAAAATTCTAAACTATATATGTTACTTGTTTTTATATGAATTAGTTCTAATTGAGCTTCATCAAAAATTTCATCTAAGAAAGCATCTCTTTCTTGTCTTTTTTTCTTATAATGCGTTTTGTCATCTAATTCTATACAAAAAAGTATTTTACCTAAATTATTACATATTGTAAAATCAATACTTTTTCTATTTATTTTATTTTGAAGAGAATTAAATCTTGAACTCCAATGGTTTGACTCATTAACTTCTAATATTTCGTAAAGAATTACTTGGGCAAATACAGTACATTTGTATTTAATAGCAATTTCTTTTAAAACTTTGTAAAATTTTGTTTCATTTTCTGTCATTAGATATTCTTTTCTTTTATATCTAGGTACTACTCTATATTGTAAAACATTGTCAGCATTATATATATTTCTGACAACTCTTGTTTCTGTTTGGATTAGTTTATTGTATTTATCAATATTTTCTTGTTCTAATTTTTTGTCATTTTCTTCTTGTTTTTTCTTTAAATTTTCTTCTTTAGATTTGAAGTACAATTTTTGTTTTAATAGAGCATCTTGTCTTTTTTGATATTCTTTTATTTTCTTTATTATCCATTTGCCTACATAATAATAAAATAATATTTCAATAAGGCAAGCTATTAGTGCTCCAACATATTTAATATAATTCATATTTTTCACTTTCTTTTGTATGGATTTGGATTATCTGTCAATTCAACAATGTAGTCAATTGATGTTTTATAAATTATTGCTAATTTTTTTAAACTTTCTATTGGTATTTGTCTTTTTTCACTTTCATATTGCTGATATGTATTTTGCTTACAATTTAGCAATTCAGCAATTTGATTTTGCGTATAGTCGTTATCTTCTCTTAAATCTTTTAATCTCATATTATCGCCTCACCATTATTATAAAATATCTCTAATTGAGATATTGACAATTATCTCATAATGTGATAATAATAAATACGATAAATCTCATTTCGAGATAGGAGAAACAAATGAAAGAAGATTTTGTAAATGTAAAAAGAGATTGTTTCGCATATAAAAGAGGCTATGAACCCGAGCCACCTCATTGTGAAGCTTTAAACAAGTTATATTGTGAAACAGAAGAATGTAAATTTTATAAGAAAAGAGGAAAAACAAAATGAAATTTGTTGAAGATTGTAGATTTTTAAAATTAGAGATTGCTAAAACAAAGAAAGACAATAAGGAATATGGTTTGTTATCTGTACTTGATTCAGATAATAACTCACATAAATTTTATATTTTTGATGATTTGAAAAACAGATTCTTGCAAGCTGGCTTAAAAGAATTTGAACCTTTTAAAATTGTTTTTGAAACATATGAATCTGATAAGGCGTGGGCAGTAAGGATTTTAGACTTTGGAAGAAGAGACAACAAATAATACAACTTTAGATACGCCAGCATATAATCCAGAAATTGCTGAAAGATTAGATACAATAATTCAATATGAAAATGCTCATTACTCAATATCTTTATTTACTATTGCAGTAATTTCAGCAATATTTGTAATCTATCTTTTATATAAGTTTATAACTCATTTTTTTGAGTTTTAATAAATAGTTTTTGAACTTGTACTATAACAAGCTCCTCTTTGGTTTTATCGATAAAATACACAAAAGAAAAAATTGAAGAAAGGAGATACAAAAGATGAACGAAGTATTATATACAGTAACTGCAGAGACAGTAGCACCAATCACAAGTGCTATTTCATCTGGTTTAACTACTTTAATGCCAATAGGAATTGGTATTATGGCAACATTTATTGGTATAGGAATTATAAAAAGAGTAATTTACTCATTCTTATAATTCATAAAACTTTTTCCAATAAGAACATCCAATTGAATATTTTTACAGAAGATAACAGAATTGCTCTTAAATTTTTGTTATCTTCTTTTACTTTAAAGAAAGGAGAAAATAAATACAAATGAAAACAAAAAATAAAATACTAATAATATTAGCAAGTTTTATTTTATTACTGTTACTATTTAATAGCAAAGCTTTTGCAGCAGAAGAAACAACAGAATTGCCAGAATTACCAGAAACTACACAAGAGTTTTTAAAAGATAAGTATTATATTATTGTAGATAGGTCAGATTTTATTTTTTATTATATTTGTGAACAACCTTTAATATATACAGCTGATTGTTATGACTCAGATATTTTAAATGGTTTTTTATACCCTTCAGCATCATATTGTAAAAGCTGGAATTTTAGCTATAAGGTTGCTACTTCTACATTTTTAGGCTTGGAAAATGATTTGCCAAAAGAACATACAACTACTTCTCAATATAATGTAATTGATGATATTGGTTATGTTAATGTTAATACTGGAAAATATAATATTTTACAAGCTAATTATGATGTTTATAATTTTAAATTTAAAAAGGATAGTTCTAATAGATATATTTTAGACACAAATACTAAAAAATTGGTTTTTCAAGCACCTCCTCAGGGACTGACTCAGGTTCTGGAGGAGGGATATCAAACAGCACAGGTAATAACAACACAGTCGATAACTCAACAACTGGGGGTTCTAGTTCCAGTGGGGATAGTGATAATGGCAACGATAATACTGGTTTTTTTAATAAAATCATTTCATTTTTGGAAACCATAGTAAATGGAATTAAAAATTTAGTTAATTTTCTAAATCCACTTAATTGGATACCAAATTTAGTTGAAAATATAGGCAAATTCTTTAATGGCGATGTAGATGAAGGTACAAAAGGTGTATTTGGTTTTTTTAATGATATTTTAACAAGGTTTTCAAGTATTATTGATTGGCTTGCAAATTTTATGCAATTCATTTTTGATTGTGCATTTCATTTAGTTGTACCAACTGATAGTCAATGGGCTGAAATAAAAGATAGTTTTTCAAATTTAGGTACAACAATAACGAATCATATTCCATTTTGGAGTTTTATACAAAATACAATTACAGATGTTCAAAATGAAGTATTTCAACCAGAAGATTTCTTAATAATAAAAATGCCTTCTTTTAAATTCTTTGGAGTTGAAACAGGAGAAATTGAGTGTCTTAATGTAATGCAAGCTTATGAACCATATAGAATACAAATAAGAGGTTTACTTGCTTTAGTTGTTTATGCGTGTGGTTTCGTTTATATTGTTAAAGTTATTACTAGTTATGGAGTAACACAACATGCCAATGCAATTATTGCAAATGTAAATGCTGTTGAACAATCTAAAAAGGCAGGTGGTAAAAAGTGATAATTTATTGGATATTGCAATTTTTTGATACTATTATTACATTTGTTTTTTCAATTGTTCCAGTAATAGAAACACCAGCTTGGCTTGTTTCAAATTTACCAAAGATTTTTACTACTGCTTTTGGTTTTAATCAATATTTACCACTTACTGAAGCTTTTGCCGTTGCTGTATTTTTAATAAGTTTTACAATGCAATATAAGATTTTTAAAATCTTATTAAATAAATTTGGAATTGATTTAACAAAATAAATTGCTTGCAACAACGGACTTTATGTCCGTTGCTGCAATTATTTGAAAGGAACAAAATGTTAAATATATTTTTTACTTATACAAAAATCTTGTTTTGGGTTTTCTTGGGATTGCTTGTTATTTTAGATGTAGCAAAAAAAGGATTTATACATAATTTTATTTTTAAATTTATTGAAGCTTTTCCATTTTTTATAAAAGATGTGTTTACTACTAATTGGAAAGAGTTTAGAGGATATGGCTTTCATATTTATTGTGGCTTAGGTGGTTCTGGAAAAACTATTTCAATAGTAAATTATCTTTTAGCAATGAAACAGAAATATCCAAAACTTAAAGTCTATACAAACTTTTACTTTCCAGCTGGAGATGGAATTATAAAAGATTGGAAAGATTTAATTGAAACAACAAATTATGAAACTGTTGAAATTACAAAAGAAGAATATGAGAAATTAAAGAAATATAAGCCTAATAAAGAAGGAAAAGAAAAAGAATATTGGGCAGAAAATATAGAATTTGTTGATGAAGAAACAGGCGAAATAATAGATACAGAAAAGTATTATAGAATTGTAAATCATGGTGTCATTTTTGGTTTTGATGAAATACATATGACATTAAATTCAGATAAATGGAAAGATAGACCAGATGATTTACTTTATTACATTTCACAACAAAGAAAGATGCATAAACAAATAGTTGCTAGCTCACAAGTTTTTACTAGAATTGATAAAATTTTAAGAGAACAAACAAACTATGTTGTAGAGTGTAGTTCGTTTTTAATGGGTAGATTGGTTGTAAATCGTTTTTACCATACTGAGGAATATATTGCAAATGATGAAAAGAAAGATAAAGGAACTAAAAAGAGAAAAGTAAAAGCTTATAGAATATTTATTGCAAGAGATTTTATAAGAAATTCTTATGATACAGAAGAAATAATGAAAGATTTAAAAGTTGCAAAATCGAAAGATAAGCAACTTGTAGATTTGATAAAAGAATATAGTAAAAAGGAGATTTCATCAAATGAGTATTTTTCTTAGTTTAGCATATTTTATATCACTTATTTTTATTCTTATAGGAATAGAGTTAATTGATAGAAGATTACAAAATCAAATTGATACTTTAAGAAGTTATATTGTAGATATTAGATTAGAACAATTGAAAGATGAAGAAAGGATAGAAGAATTATGGAAAAAATAGTTTGGTTTATATTTGGTAGTTTAAGTGCTACTTTAGTAGATATGATACAGTATAAAAAGATGAAAGATAGTTATGAAGCAGAAAAAGAGAAAATGCAGAAGGATATAAAAATATTGAAAGGAAGTAAGACAAATGGATAATGAAGAAAAATATATAACATTTAGACTTTCAATAAAAGATTTAAAAACATTGGTATCAATGCTGGAAATGGGCAAATATAGGTATAATTTAGGACAAAGAAATATATATCAGAACTTTGAAGAGATTTTAAAGAAGTTATAAAAATTTGTTCTTAAAAGATGTGCAAATTTTTGCAGGTGCGCAGCACCTAACGGAGTGAAGCAAAAATGCACAAAAGTACATTGAAATATTGCACTTTATTTTGGCGTTTAGGCGTAGGTGTGTCTTTTGAGCAATCTATGAAGTGTATATTAAAATTTATTACGAAGATATGAGCAAAAAAGAGAGTTTAGCATTCGCCAAACTCTGTAAAAAATGCGAAGTGTTTATAATCTTCTATTATAAAGTCAACTTCATCTTTAGTAATAAATTTTAATAGTTCTTCATTTGATTTTAGTTTTTCTAATTCTTTAATTCTTTTATTATATCTTTTTATTGCTTTTCTATCTTCTTTATTCATATAAATCACCTTCCTTTGAGCTGATTTTACATATTTTTCGATAAAATCAAATAATAGCTTAATAGGTCTATGACCTTGATTTTATAAAAGAAAAATATGTTACTAGTAAATTTAAGGAAGGGGATTGAATAAAGAAATATAGTTAATAATAAAAGAAAGAATTTGTAATACAATGTTAAAATTTATTACTAAAAGAGAAGTTCTTATTATTGTATTATAAATTATAAAGAATTAAATTACAGTTTGAGAGCTAAACATTCTTTTTAAGCGAAATAGATTTGTAATAAATTATATTATTAAAATATTGCGAAGGCTAAACGCCAAAATGTAGTGCAGAAAGGAAATTTTATGATTACTTATTGTAAGTTTTGTAATTCTACTTCTCTTTTTATAGAGATTATTGGAACAAGAAAAGGTTTGTATTGTGCTGATTGCGGTAAATGGCTTAAATGGATAACAAAAGAAGAATTTCAAATTGCAAAATATAGAAATTATCGTATTTTTGATTGGAGATAAGAAAATAAATGACGAGAGATGAATTCATAAAAAAAATTAGAAAAAATGTTCCAGAAAATTCTGAAATAGTTGGCTGTGATATTTTTTACTCTTCTTTTATTGGTTTGTGCTTAAATGATTATTCTTTATGCGAACCGTATTATAAAGATTCAATAAGAAGATTGTTAACAATTAGATTTTGTTCAGAAGATACAGAAAAACCATATACAAATTTATTAGCAGAAAGTAATAACGACTGCCAACAAATTACGGAGGGTTCTTAGTAACACCCTCCGAGTGTCCCATACATGGGAATAATTTTATACATAAGAGGTATAAAAATGATAGATACAATAAAAATTTATACAATGATTTCTAAAGATATTTACTATACGATAAAAGAAAATTCTATTGTAAAAACATCATATCAAACAAAAACTGGAGAAGTTTTTTATAATATAGTAAATGATAAATTGGAAGGTTCTTACAGTTCTTCTCTTTCTGTTAGAGTGGGAGAAGGAGGAAAATACAAATTCATAAATCAATACTATTTAGAAATAGAAGGTAGTTTTCACAAGATAATTAGGGGCTATAATACACATAATGGTTTTTACAATTTAGTTTCTATCACAAGAACACTAATTGATATGTTAGAGAAACACTATAATGTAAAACTACCAACTTTTGAGCATTGGTTTCTACAAAGAGTAGATATTACAAAAGTATTTGATTTAGAGAACAATGATAATGTTCGAGATTATATAAATAACTTAAGCTTTTGCAGATACCCACGAAGAAAAATCAAACACTATAATGATGAAAGCATTTATATGTCGGGAACTACAACTACATTAAAGATATATAATAAGATGTTAGAATTTAGAAAACACGATATGAAAAAACTCAATGAAAATGGATTTCCAGTATTAAAATTCTTGCCAGTAATACAGGGCTTTATTAGATTTGAGTGTGAAATAAAGAAGAAAAAATTAGAACAAGAATATAAAAAGAAATACATAAGAGTAAAAGAAATAAATTATAGAGAGTTAGAAAAAATATGGAGAGATGAGTTTATGAAAATGATAAGATTATTTGAAAAAGATATGGAAGTTGTTAGAAAAAAGCAAGATGTTGAGAGAAGATTAAAAACACTATATAAGGAAACACAAGCAAATTTATTATATAATTTCTATTTAGCTGTTATGGTTGATGGACTTGAAAATATAAAAAATAGAACATCTAAAAGTACATATTATAGAAATATCAAATTGCTAAAAGATGCTAACATTGATTTTTCACAAAGCACCAACATTAACTTTGATGAACACTTTATTGATTTCGACCCGTTTTCCTATCCAGAGGTAATTTAGTGAAGCTTTCAGAAGTAGTAGACATATTTATTGAAGACCAATACATATTAGGAAATACGGAAAAAACTATTCATCATAATAAAACACATCTATATTTTTTCATCAAATGGTGTACGGATATTGATATAAAAGAATTGACTTTTGAAACCTATAAAAACTATATAATTTATTTAAGAAATAAAAAGACAAAATATAATAAACTTTTAGCAAGCAGAACAATTTTTACTTATGCAGAAATATTGAAACAATTTATACATTTTTGTGAAAAGAGGGGATATATTGTGGATAGTATATATGAAAAGATACAATTACCAAGATATAAAAAGAAAGTAATTAGAATTTTAAATGAAAATGAAATTAAGGCAATTTTAACTTTCTTTGATGATTCTACATTTATTGGAGCAAGAAACAACTTAATCATTAGTCTAATGCTTGACTGTGGACTTCGATTAAGTGAAGTTACCAACTTGAAATTTACAGATTTTCAAATTGAAAGAAAACTTATTTTGGTAAATGGAAAAGGACAAAAACAGAGATTTGTTCCATTTTCTCCAGCAACATATAATTACTTTCAAAAATATATGTCTTTCTTTGAAAATAAATTTGTACCAACGCAACAATTTTTTGTCGACATTGTTGGTTTTCCAATAACTAATGATGCAATAAAATCATTTTTGCAGAGAATAAGAAAGAAACTGTCAATTCAGGATTTGCACCCACATTTATTAAGACATACTTTTGCTACAATGTACATCTTAAATGGAGGAGACCCACTTAATTTGCAAATTATTTTAGGTCATACAACTTTAACAATGACTCAACACTATGTACATTTAGCAGCACAAATGAGAATTGCAGAACAAATGCAATATAGTCCACTTTCAAATATATCACTTGCTGATACAAGTAGAAACCTATCGTGTCGCAATTAGAAACTAAATAGCAAAACAAAAAAGCTTGATAATTCAAGCTTTTTTTATGGTAGCGAAGATGTGATTTGAACACATGACCTGCCGGGTATGAACCGGATGCTCTAGCCAACTGAGCTACTTCGCCATAAATATATTAAATTGCGTATCAACGATTTCTATTATAAAATTATTTTTGACATTTGTCAAGATAAAATACTAAAAAAATATTGAAATTTTTGGAATAATTTTATATAATAGTAAAATCATAATATGGGAGGATATCATTATGGAGAATATTGTAGTAAGAGAATTATTCAAAAATTCCGAAAAGTATTACACAAAAGAAATACAAGTATCTGGTTGGGTAAGAACAGTAAGAGATTCAAAAACATTTGGTTTTATAGAACTAAATGATGGTACTTTTTTCAAAAATTTACAAATTGTGTTTGATAATACTTTGGAGAATTTTTCAGAAATATGTAAATTAACAATTAGTTCATCAATTATTGTTAAAGGAATATTTACAAAAACAGAAAATGCTAAACAACCTTTTGAATTAAAAGCAACAAATTTAGAAATTGTAAATTTATCAAGCTCAGATTATCCTCTTCAAAAGAAGAGACATACAGTTGAATACTTAAGAACAGTTGCACATTTAAGACCAAGAACAAATACATTTAGTGCTGTATTTAGAGTTCGTTCAGTTTTATCTTATGCAATACACAAATTTTTCCAAGAAAAAGATTTTGTATATGTACATACTCCACTTATAACAGGTAGTGACTGTGAAGGTGCAGGAGAAATGTTTAATTTAAATACATTTGATTTGGCAAATGTTCCAAAGACAGAAGATGGAAAAGTTGATTTTTCAAAAGATTTTTTTGCAAAACCAGCACATTTAACTGTTAGTGGTCAATTAAATGCTGAAACTTATGCATCTGCATTTAGAAATGTTTATACATTTGGACCAACATTCCGTGCTGAAAATTCAAATACAGTAAAACATGCTGCAGAATTTTGGATGATTGAACCAGAAATCTGTTTTGCAGATTTAAAAGATGATATGGATTTAGCAGAAGAAATGTTAAAATATGTTATAAAATATGTATTAGAACATTGTCCAGAAGAAATGGAATTCTTTAACAATTTTGTAGACAAAACTGTTTTGGAGCGTTTAAATAATGTAGTAAATTCAGATTTTGGCAGAATATCATATACTGATGCTGTAAAAGAGTTAGAGAAACATAATAGTGAATTCGAATATCCTGTTTCTTGGGGAGTTGACTTACAAACTGAACATGAAAGATTTTTAAGTGAAAAAGTTTTTGGAAAACCAGTATTTGTTACTGATTATCCAACAGAAATAAAAGCTTTCTATATGAAACAAAATCCAGATGGAAAGACAGTAGCAGCAGCAGATTTATTAGCACCAGGTATTGGAGAAATTATTGGTGGTAGCCAAAGGGAAGATAATTATGAAATTCTAAGCGAAAAAATGAAAAAATTCGGATTAGATGAAAAAGACTATTGGTGGTATTTAGATTTAAGAAAATATGGTTCAACACCACATGCAGGATTTGGATTAGGATTTGAAAGACTAATTATGTATGTAACAGGTATGGGAAATATTCGTGATGTTATACCATTCCCAAGAACTCCAAAGAATTGCGAATTTTAGAATTAGAATTTATTTATAAGTTTGTGATTTGTATAAACTCTATATAAAACTTATATTAGTAAAAAATAAAATTATTAAAAGTCTAGTAGTTGAACAGTTAAAGTTCATTTTACTAGACTTTTAGTATAGTGTAAAAGAAGACTATAAAATCTTCTCTTTACAAATAAAATTATTTGTTTTCTTCTTTTTTCTTTGTTGCAACAGGGATAACAACATTTTTCTTTTTTTCTGTTTTGGGTCTTAAATCTGTCATGCAATCTCCAACTTCAGAAATGATTAGTTCTGAATCGTCACCCATTACAACTTCAATTTCTTCTGATTCATTTTTATTTTCTTTATCCATGGTATCACCTCTAAAAAATTTTCAACTTTATTATAGCATAGAATCAATAAAAGTGTCAATTTTCATTCTGTCAATAGTTTTTAGAAATGTCACCTTTAAGATATAAAAATAACTTTTAGAAATGTCACCCCTTGTTAGTTAGGA
>CAKPCF010000009.1 GCA_934141445.1 uncultured Clostridia bacterium
AATTCTTCATAATGTTCTACATAATAATTATTTATATATTCTTCCAATACTGCAACACTTTGTACATAAGTTGCATTTTTTGCTTGTGTCATTATTCCATTTTCTCCAATTGTTGCATTTAAACTTACTCCTGCTAAAATTAGCATTACAATTATTGATATTACTAGTGCTATTAGAGTGATTGCTTTTTGATTTTTCAAAAAATATTTTTTACACTCTTTATTTTGCAATTTTCTTTTGTTCATTTATGATTTTCCTCCTTAGATTTTATAAGTAGAGAAAAAGCCTTCTGTTATTTCATTGCTAATTCAATCATATGACTAGCAATAATTTAAAGCTCTTTCTCTTTCAATCCATAAAAAACATTAGTCTAATGACTTTTGCCTTTCTTTGAAAGAAAACCATTTCAAAACTTCTATTTTCATTTTTATGGACTTCTTTAAGTTCCATACTTAAAGTAAAGAAAAAAAGACACAAAGTAGTATATTTTATTATACTTCCGTGTCTTTTATATTTTTATTTATTTTAAATTATTCATAAAAATTGTTTTGGAATAGTTGACTTCAATACTTACTAATGATAGAATTTTTATAAATATTAAAAAAGCTTTAAGTATGGAACTTAAAGCTTCTACTTTATCTGTTAAGTCTATTATAAAATTTGCTTTATATCTTTAAAACAATATTCTTAAACTGCTGTCTTTATTTGTTCATTATAAAAATTCATTATTGATGAATTCGTAAAAACATCTTTTTGATATACTTTACTAACCAAATACAATGTATCTAAACTAACACATCTAGATAAAGCTACATAGGCTTGTCCTGATGCAAAACACCCTTCTAAGTTACAAACCACTTCTTGATAAGTCATCCCTTGTGATTTATGAATGGTTATTGCATATGCTAATATTACTGGAAATTGCTTAACACATGTTTCTTCAACATATATCAATTTCTTCTTTTCCTTATTATAATAACATTTATATTTCTTGAACTCATATTTTTCAATAGTATATTCACTATCATCAATCAATACTTTTATATAATTATCTCCCAATTCGGAAATTTTTCCAAAAGTCCCATTTACCCATCTCTTACATTGAAGATCATTAGATATCATCATAATATGTGCTCCAACTTTTAATTTCAATTCAAAATCACACATATATTGGTTTGGATCTACTTTACTTCTACATTTTATATAAGAATTATAAGATATCTCTACTTTATAACAATATTCTTTTTTATTTATTTTTGCTAAATTATTTTTATTTATTTCTTCTCTAATTTGATTTCTTGTAACCAACTGAACAATTCCATCAGGTGCTTTTGCAACATAATGTTGATTTAGAATTTTTTCATATTCTTTTGGTAAAAATCCCTCTCTAATCTTATTAAGAATATCAATAAAAGTTCTATTGGTTTGTCTATATATTTTTCTCAATTCTTTGATTTCAAAATTTCCATTATAATAAGCATTTGAATTAAAAAAATATACATCACCATATTTATCAAAAAAACAAGTTTGTTCTTCTCTTGATTTAACAACAGGAGGTAATTGAAAAATATCTCCAAAAACTATTACTTGTTTTCCACCAAATGGTTTATTTGTAAAATTATAATATTGAAGAATTTTGTTAATTTGTTCCAAAACATCAACCCTAACCATTGAAATTTCATCTATTATTAGTACTTCTAGATTTCTTAATATATCAATTCTATCTTGAGATAACTTAAAGTATGTAGTTCCATCTTTTAAATTATCAAAGCCAAATGCCGAATGTATTGTAACAGCTCCAATGTTAATAGCTGCAATTCCTGTTGGAGCCGTATACAATACATCTTTCTTGGTATGATCTTTAAAATACTTTAAAAGATAGCTTTTTCCAGTACCAGCTTTACCTGTTATAAATATATTCTTTCTAGTGTTCTCCATTAAATTATATAAAACCTTTTGCTCTTCACTTAATTCTATTTCTTTCATAACATAATCCCCTTATATATTTATGGTTCATAATGTTAGTTTACAATTTGTATACAAATATATTATACCATTTTAAGTAGTTTATGTAAACTTTTTTGTATATGTACTTTCTAGTTGTCTTCTATTTAAATAATACAAGCTTGATTTTATTTACATAATCTGTTATAATAAAGTTGTACACGTTTGTGTTATTATGTTTTTCCTTTGGAGTTACAAAATGACACGAGACATCGCTCGAATGAGCAAGGAGGTATTTTTATGTTAGACTGGTTAAAGAATTTTCTGTGGATTTGTTATTGGGAGTTCCACATGTTGATCCAAGTCGTGTGGCCACCCAAAGGCATCATGTACATGGAAGAGCAACTGCTCCAATGGGTTCTTGCTGTTAGCAGTGTGCTGCTTGGAAACCTTTTGCGGACTTGCGGTTACATCATCGTTGTCATGATTGGCATCGTTATGGTGTTCAATCTCGGTGGGTTTAGCCGACTTTTTCATGGCTGGTTCCTAAGGTTCACGCGAAGTATTAGCGTCTTCGTAGCTTGGCTGTTCACTCAGTTGGTAAACTTGCTTCTGGCATGGTTTTACCTGATCTATGGGGCAGTCAGAGGGCAGATGGATGATAGCAACGCACCATACTGTGTTTGGTTTCACAGTATACGTGGTCACATCCACTTTCATTACAACAAAACATACCGTCCGGTACATTACCGGTTAGGGCGTTGGTTGTATAGAAAGTTCCATGCATTGGTCAATCGTTTGGCACCTAGCATGAATGCACGTACCAAAGAGCGTATTGCGAGAGGGCTAGCACTCTTTGTAATCCTCTGGGGCGTATGGCATATCCCGTATGATCTCACACACTGATGCCATTCAGCATCAAAATTTGAAACCCATTTAGTTGAGTTTCACCTGGGAAAGGCTCCTTTTCCCAGGTCTTTTTTTATATTATGAAAAACCTTGTACTTCCTATTTAAAAGCTTCGTTAAACAATATATAAAAATAAAAAAAAAATCATTTACATATACATATTTCACGCATAAGCAAAAAATAAAAAAGTCATTCTAAAAAATATATTGTCACATTGATATTTTTAGAATAACTTTTTACTTTATCGGGGTTAATTAAATAAATTTTATAACTTACTTATATAAGATTTATTTTCTTGACTCTATAATTAACTTTATACCAGTTCTATCTTCTCCTTCAACTTGAACTTCTGCGAATGCTGGTATGCAAACTAGATCTACACCTGATGGAGCAACAAAACCTCTTGCGATAGCTACTGCTTTAATTGCTTGATTTAAGGCGCCAGCCCCTATTGCTTGCATCTCTGCTCTTGTACTTTCTTTTACCAATCCTGCGATTGCTCCTGCAACTGAATTTGGGTTTGATTTTGATGAAATTTTTAAAACTTCCATTTCTTTTCCTCCTATGATTTTTTTATCTTATCTTGTGTTTCGATAAACATATTTTACAATATTTTTATGATTAAGTCCATAGTTTTTTTTATTTTCATAGAAGTTTCGCATGTCAGTTTTCTACAGTATTCGCAATAGTTTCAGACTTTTCTTGTCGATTTTTGTCGAAGAAATGTTGTCATTTTTGTATAATGTCGAATTCATATTTTTATATTTCATTATTCGACATTATACTACAAATTACCACATAGACACATAACCATAAATCTTTTTATATTGATTTTTAGTAATCTAGATTTTGTTATGCAATTTATGCATTACATCTTTTTATTGAAATTACTTTATTGCTCTTATCGTCTAGTTCGAAAATACAGCCATTTAGTTTAGCATTACCTTCAGCAATTTTATATTTTTCTGGCAAAGATGTTTCAAATCTTTTAATAGATGTTTTTATATCCATTCCTATAACAGAATCCATAGGACCTGTCATTCCTAAATCTGTTATAAATCCTGTACCAAGTTTTGATATTTCTTCATCAGCTGTTTGAACATGAGTATGTGTTCCAAAAATAATATTTGCTTCTCCATCTAAATAATGATAAAGTGCAATTTTTTCAGCAGTTGCCTCTGCATGCATATCAATAACTATAATATCAACATCATTTCTTATTTTTTGCACTATTTCTTTTGCTTTAGTAAATGGATTATCAGATAAAACTCCCATAGTAACCCTACCAATTAAGTTAATAACTGCAACTTTTTTTCCATTAGTTTTACATTTTGCAATTCTATATCCTTTTCCTGGATTATTCTTTGAATAATTAGCTGGTCTTACTATTCTCTCATCTTCTATAAAATTAAAGATATCTTTTTTTGCCCATGTATGGTTACCCATTGTTACAATATCTGTTCCTAAATCAAGTATTTGTCTATATTGTTTCTCTATTAGTCCCATACCATCAGCTGCATTTTCACCATTTACAATAACAAAATCTATATTATTTTCTTTTATAATTCTAGGTAATTCCTGTTTTAACTTTTGTAAACCAATATTTCCAACAATATCTCCTATTGTTAAAATTTTCATTAAATCACTCCTTTATATTCTTTTTTAGATATTCTAAAAAGTATTGGACACCTTCTAAAATATCATAATAAGTTTTATCAAAATTTCCTGTATACCATGGGTCAGCAATATCCCTCGGACTGTTTGAAAAATCTAATAATCTATGTATTTTGTTTTCTACATCATCTCCAACAATATTTTTCACTTCATCTATATTACTTTTTTCCATAACTATTATATAATCATATTTTTTATAATCTTTCTTATTCATTTTTTGTGCTTTATGTTTACCAAAGTCAATTCCCATTTCTTCAAGTTTTCTTTTTGTACCATAATGCATTTCATTTCCAGCTTCTTCGTTACTTGTTCCAGCAGAAGCAACAAAAAAATATTTTTGTAAATTTTCTTTTTTTAGCCAGTCCTTAAAGACATATTCAGCCATTGGTGACCTACATATATTTCCTTTGCATACAAATAAAATTTTTTTCATAATAGAGACCTCCATCTATTTGATGCAACTATTATAACATAATATTCCATTCATAAGTCAATATTTTCAAAAAAATCTTAATTTTTCAAAATAAATATTTTGCAAAACTATTCCGCAACTAAAAACATAGTAGAATTTATAAATAACAATAATGGTTATAAGAATATAAAAATATATGGTATTGGCACTTCCATATAAAAAAAAGACTACATTATTGAATTATAGAATATTCAATAATAATAGCCTTTTATCCGTTAATTATATATAATCAAATTTTATTCCCATTCAATTGTTGCTGGTGGTTTTCCTGTAATATCATAAACTACTCTATTTACATGTTTTACTTCATTTACTATTCTGCTTGAAACTTTTTCTAAAACTTCATAAGGAATTTTACTCCATTCAGCAGTCATAAAATCTGAAGTTGTAACAGCTCTTAAAGCTACTGTATAGTCATAGGTTCTTTCATCACCCATTACACCAACACTCTTTAAATTTGTTAATACTGCAAAATATTGATTGATACTTCTATCTAATTTTGCATTTGCTATTTCTTCTCTGAAAATATAGTCTGCATCTTTTAAAATTGATAATTTGTCTTCTGTAATATCTCCAATTACACGAATTGCAAGACCTGGTCCTGGGAATGGTTGACGATATACTAAAAATTCTGGTAAACCAAGTTCTAATCCGGCTTGTCTTACTTCATCTTTAAATAAATCTCTAAGTGGTTCTACTATTTCTTTAAAATCAACATAGTCTGGTAAACCACCAACATTATGATGACTCTTAATTTTAGCACCTACACCAACGCCACTCTCTATTACATCTGGATAAATTGTACCTTGAACTAAATAATCAACTTTTCCTATTTTTTTAGCTTCTTCTTCAAATACTCTAATAAATTCTTCACCTATTATTTTTCTCTTTTTCTCTGGCTCATCTACACCAGCAAGTTTAGTTAAAAATCTTTCTCTTGCATCAACTTTTATAAAATTTACATCAAAGTTTTTTGTAAATACTTCTTCAACTTCTTCAGCTTCATTTTTACGTAATAAACCATGATCTACAAATATACAAGTTAAATTTTTTCCTATTGCTTTATTGATAAGTGCAGCTGCAACTGATGAATCAACACCACCAGATAATGCACATAAAGCTTTTTTATCTCCTATTTTTTCTTTTAAAGCTTTTACTGTTTCATCAACAAATGAATTCATTTTCCATTTTCCAGTACAGCCACAAATATTGTAAACGAAATTTCTTAATATATCTGTTCCTCTATTTGTATGATTTACTTCTGGGTGGAATTGAATTCCATAAAAATTCTTTTCTGTATTTTGCATTGCTGCATTTGGACAATGATCTGTATATCCTATGTTTTCAAATCCTTCTGGAAGTTTTGCAACAAAATCAGTATGACTCATTAGACATTCATTTTCATTATCAAAAGTATCAAATAATTTTGATTTATTATTTATATGTACTGGTGTTACACCATATTCTCTTTTTTCTGCTCTTTGTACTTCTCCACCTAACATATATGTCATAAGTTGCATACCATAGCAAATTCCAAGTACAGGTATTCCTAAATTAAATATTTCTGGATCACATTTTGGTGAATTTTCACCATATACACTAGCAGGTCCACCAGTAAAAATTATTCCCTTTGGAGCTTTTTCTTTTATTTTTTCAATGCTTGTTGTAAATGGAATAATTTCTGAATACACATTACATTCTCTTACTCTTCTAGCAATTAGTTGATTATATTGTCCATAAAAATCTACAATTAAAATTAACTCTTCGTTTTTCATAAATATTTCCTCTCTATAATTTTCTAATTTATTATCCTCTTTGTTGAATTTCTTTTAAGATAACATCATGTGCACTACCTTCTTTAATGCTTACATTAGAAACCATTGTTAATCTTGCTTTTTCATGTAATTCTGGTATTGTAATAGCACCACAATTGCACATTGTTGATTTAATTTTACTTACTGTTATAGCTAAATTTTCTTTTAATGGTCCAGCATAAGGGATATAAGAATCAACTCCTTCTTCAAAAGAAAGCTTTTTAGCTCCTCCCATATCATATCTTTGCCAGTTTCTAGCTCTATTTGAACCTTCTCCCCAATATTCTTTTACTGTATTTCCATTTACCTTCATAATTCTTGTTGGACTTTCATCAAATCTAGCAAAATATCTACCCATCATTACAAAGTCTGCTCCCATAGCTAAAGCTAATGTAATATGATGATCATGTACAATTCCACCATCAGAGCATATTGGAATATATACACCTGTTTTTTCAAAATATTCATCACGTGCAGCAACTACATCTAATAAAGCACTTGCTTGTCCACGACCAATTCCCTTTGTTTCACGAGTGATGCAGATTGAACCTCCACCAACACCAACTTTAATGAAATCAGCACCAGCTTCTGCTAAATATAAGAAACCTTCTTTATCTACAACATTTCCAGCACCTATTTTTAAATTATCTCCATAATGTTCTCTAACCCATTCAATTGTATTTTTTTGCCATACTGAATATCCATCTGAAGAATCCATACAAACCATATCAACTCCAGCTTCTACTAATGCTGGTATTCTTTCTTCATAATCTCTAGTGTTAATTCCTGCTCCTACAATATATCTTTTTTCTTCATCTAATAAAGATTCTGGGTTGTTTTTTCTATCTTCATAGTCTTTACGGAATACTAAATGCTCTAGATTATCATTTTCATCTAATATTGGTAAACAGCTTATTTTATTTTCCCAAATAATATCATTTGCTTCTGATAAACTAATACCTTTTCTTGCACAAACAATTCTTTCTCTAGGAGTCATATACATATCTATAGGTGTATCTAAATCAGCTCTTGTTATTCTATAGTCTTTATCTGTTACTAATCCTAAAAATTTTCCATTGCTACTTCCATCTTCTGTTATTGTAACAGTAGAATGACCTGTTTGTTTTACAAGTTCAATAACTTCTCTTAATGGTGTTCCACTTTTTACATTTGAATCGCTATCTACAAATCCTGCTTTACATTTTTTTACATTGTAAACCATTTTTGCTTGTGATTCTATTGATTGTGACCCATAAATAAAAGAACATCCACCTTCGCGTGCTAATGCAATAGCCATTTTTTCTCCTGAAACGGCTTGCATAATTGCAGAAACGAATGGGACATTCGCATAATACTTTGGTTCTTCTCCTTTTTTATACTTAACTAATGGAGTTTTCAAACTTACATTACTTGGAATACATCTTTCATCTGTTAAATTTGGTAAAAGTAAAAATTCATTAAAAGTTCTTGAAATATCTTCTAATATCTTTGCCATTATAAATAAATCCTCCTAAATAAATAATTTAATAGTAATATTATATTACAGATTTACATAAAAAGCAAACTTTTTTTACACCTTTTCATCAAAAATATAATTTCGAGAATCTTTATATAAATAATTACAATATAAACTTTGAATTAAAATTACGAATAGTAATGTAAAAATTTTAGAAATTCTATGCAATTTTATGGAAAGAGTTCACTTTTAGTGGAAGGGTGCCATAAAATAAATTAGAATTTCTTAAATTTTGTAATGAATCGAGTAATTTTTTGAAAAGTTTATATTGTAATTTTCTAAAATTTTATTCAACACTTTTTAATGATTCAATCATATCAATTTTCTTTAAAACAAAATATGTTGCAATATTTACAATTATAGTAAATACAATTGTAATTAAAGCAGAATATATGTAGCTCATCATACCTATTGTTCTTGGAAATCTTAATACTTCAATTTCACATGTAGAAATTATAAAGTTAGTTAAGAAAAATCCACCAATTAAACCTAAAAATATTCCTATAATTGTTAAAAGCACAACTTCTCTTGATACATAGTCAAAAACTTCTTTATCATAAAAACCTAATACCTTGATAGTTGCAAGTTCTCTGATTCTTTCATTTATATTTATATTTGCTAAATTATAAAGTACAACAAATGCCAATAGTCCTGCTGAAACAATAAGTATATAAACAACTGAATTTAGAGATTGTAACATGTCATCAGCACTTGCTATCATTTTAGTAGTTCCAATTACTGTTGATACTTTATTATCTTCCAATATTTTTGCTGTAAGTTTGTTTTCATCAATATTTGTATTAGTATAATTTACATATAATACATTTGCCTTATATTCTTTTGAAAATGTATTTTCATAAAGTTCCTTACTCATATAAATATAATGTTCTAAATATTGCTCTACTATTTTTCCAACAACAACATTTACT
The DNA here is from genome assembly GCA_934141445.1 of uncultured Clostridia bacterium. GTDB lineage: Bacteria > Bacillota > Clostridia > TANB77 > CAG-508 > Scatovivens. The sequence continues at coordinate 9,259 of CAKPCF010000009.1, forward strand.
TTATTATGTTTAGAATCTTCCAACTCTATTTTATCTCCTACTTTTATACCAAGAAGTTCAGCAACTTTATCTGTTATAAATATTGAATTATCATCTAATTCTAATTTTTCTTTTGTTTTTTTATCTTTTAATGTTATAGCTGTTGCAATTTCCTTTGAATCATTTGGTACTACTATTTGAATATCTTTTTCTTTATCACCTTTTATAACTGTAGCAGAGCCAATATAAGTCTCAGTTACAGATGTTATTTCATCCATGTCTACTAATTCTTTTTCTACACTTTCAATCTCATCTGATTTTAAATTTGATTTCAAGCTAACTAAAGCATTGTATTGATATACTTCTCCATACTGAAAATGCATAATTTGTGATATAGAATCTTTTATACCAAATCCAACTAATATAAGTGCTGTACAACCACTTATACCAACTATTGTCATAATAAATCTCTTTTTATATCTAAACATATTTCTGAATGTTACTTTTTGCGTAAAATTCAAATATTTCCAAATGAATGGTATCTTTTCTAACAAAACTCTTTTTCCAGCCTTTGGTGCTTTGGGTCTCATTAGCTGTGCCGGTGTTGAAAATAATTCTTTTTGTACAGCATAAATTGTAGCACCAATTATACAAATGCTTATTAAACCCAAACCAATACAAGCATAATATATGTTAAATTCGATAACAGCATTAGTTACATAAGGATACATCATTTGATATAAAGATATAACAATTCTTGGCAATAATTGGAATCCAATATTCATTCCTATTACAGCTCCAATTACTGTTGCAAGAGTAGCATATATCACATATTTCATTGATATTGAAAGATTTGAATAACCAAGTGCTTTAAAAGTTCCAATTAAACCTCTCTGTTCTTCTACCATTCTAGTCATTGAAGTTAAGCTTATCAATGCTGCTATAACAAAGAATACTACAGGAAATACATTCGCTATTTTTGACATATTATCTGAATCATTTACATAGCTTGCATATCCTTGATTATTATTTCTGTCCCATATATACCATTCTGGCTTTTCTATATCTGCAACTTTTTCTCTTGCATCAATCAATTTTCCTTCTGCATCTTTTATTTTTTCATCAAATTCTGCTTTGTTATCTTCTAAAGTCTTTTTTCCTTCTTCTAGCTTTTCTTTTCCTTCATTTATCTCTTTTTGAGCATCTTCTAATTTTTTATTTGTTTCTGTAATTTTTTCATTTAATGTTTGCTGATTTTTTTCAATTTCTGAATATCCTGTTTCAATTTGTTTTTCTGCATTTTCAAGCTCTGCTCTTCCAGATGAAACTTGATTATCAATTGATCTTATTGCCTCTTCTAACTTACTTTTATTATTTGTAAGTTCATTCGTAGAACCTATTATATATGCTAGTTGTGATTTTAGTTCCAGCATTTGCTCTTCACTCATAAATTTTCCTTGAGTATCAATAATATTCAAAATTTCATTATATCTTGAGTTTATTTCACTTATTCCGCTATTTAATGAATCTAATTGTGTTTGTAATTTTTGCTTTTGCTCTTCTGCTTCCTTGAACTGTTCTTCTGCTTCTTGCTTTTTTTGTTCTAGTTCAGCTTTACTATTATCTAATTGTGTTTTTGCTGTATTGATTTGATTTTTTGCACTTTCAAATTCAGAATTAGCCTTATTTCTATTCGTATTTAACTCTTTTTGAGCATTATTTAGTTTTTCCTCGTTTTGTTTAATTTCATCTTCAGCTTCTTTTATTTTAGCTTCTGCATCAGCTTTTTGAGTATCTAATTCGTTTTGTGCATCATCTAATTTTTGATTTGCCTCATTTATAAGGCTATCATATCTTTTTTGCTTTTGAGTATCTTCAATTTCTTCTATTCTTTCTTTTGCACTTTCAACTATATTTTTATATTCTTCTGAAGTAGTATTTAGTTCTTTAGCATTTGCTACTTTAAGATAAATTGAAGTATATATATCTGATTTTATATTTTCTTTTGGTACATACATATAATAGTTTATTTTTCCTGAACCTAATGTACTTGTACCTCTTTCTCTTGATATATATAGTGGACTTTCTATTGTTCCTGCAACAGTTAATTCATTATTTATGAAACTATTTTCTTCATCATCACTTAAAACTTCTTCTATTTTTATTTTATCACCAATTTTTTTATCTAATTTTAATAACAAAGAACTCTCAACCAGACATTCATTTGCATTTTTAGGAAGTTCACCTTCTACTAACTTAACTGTATTTACTTCATTATTTAACTCACTCACATTAAGCACATATTCTAAATTATTTTCTACCAATTTTACATCTTTTGAAAAGCTTGGATATGCTTTTTCGATTCCGTCAACATTTTCTAAGCTAGTAACATCATCATCTGTTAATCCAAGAGTTGATAATATTTGAATATCATGAAAATTTGCATCATCATAATATTTATCTATTGTTGCCTTCATATCTGGACTTGCAGCTCTAAGTCCGCAAAAAAATCCTACTCCTAATAAAGACATCAATAATATTGATAAAAATCGCTTAAATGATTTTTTTATTTCTTTCAAACTATCTTTTAGTAAAGCTCTTTTCATTTTATTCCTTCCTAATCTTAAGTTATTTCATATCTATTGCATTTTATCAATTTTTGATATTTTTTACAAGTTACATTTTATAATTTTTAAATTTTCTATTTTCTAAATTATTGACTATTAAGCAACTTAGCATTATAATTTAAAATTGAAAGAAATTTTTAAAGGAGGATTTTTTATGATAGGAAAAAGAAAAGTTATATTAGTTGGAACAGGCTTTGTTGGTATGAGTATGGCCTATTCAATTTTAAATCAAGGTAATGCTAGTGGCGTTAGTGAACTTGTTTTAATAGATGTTTTAAAAGATAAAGCAATTGGTGAAGCAATGGATTTATGTCATGGTCTTCCTTGCTCTTCAAGTCATATGAAAATAAAAGCAGGTGAATATGATGAATGTAAAGATGCTGATATAGTTGTTATAACAGCTGGTTTAAGTCAAAAACCTGGGCAAACAAGATTAGAATTGTCTACTGCAAATGCAAAAATAATGAAAGATATTACAGAACAAGTCGTAGCAAGTGGTTTTAAAGGAATTTTCTTAATTGCATCAAATCCAGTTGATTTGATGACAAAAGTTGTTCAAGAAGTTTCTGGATTTGACCCATCACGAGTAATTGGTTCTGGTACTGCATTAGATACAGCTCGTTTAAGATATTTAGTTGGTGAGTACTTAAATGTTTCTAATAAAAATGTTCATGCCTACATTATGGGTGAACACGGTGATTCTTCTTTCGTACCATGGGAACATGCTTATGTTGGTTGTAAAAAAGTTTCAGATATTTTAATTGATTCTCATAAGGATTTAAGTGAATTAGATAAAATATATGTTGAAGTAAGAGATGCTGCTTATGAAATAATAAATCGTAAAAAAGCTACATATTATGGTATTGGTTTAGGATTAACAAAAATTGTTAAAACTATTTTAAACGATACAAACGAAATATTAACAGTGTCAGCATACTTAAATAATCACTATGGACACAAAGATATTTATATTGGTGTTCCAGCAATTATTAATAGTGAAGGTGCAAGAGAATTATTAGACTTAAAATTATCTGATGAAAATCAAGCAAAACTTGATAATAGCTGTGCTATTTTAACTGAAAATATGCAAAAAATTAGAGAAGCTTTAAAATAAAATTTTTAATGTAAAATCCCCTCCCTATCAAACAAATTGTTTAACAAGGAGGGGTTATTTTTTACCAACCAGTATGATTATCAAATTTAGTGCCTGTTTTTATTTTAGTAAAATCATCTATATTGTTTCCAGCCAAATATAAATTCTTCAATTTTGCTGTTTTATTAAGATTAGCTAATATTTCTAATACATTATAACTTATAGAATCTCCATAAGAATTTACATAGCTTCCTAAATTATATAAACAATTATTAGTTAAATCAAGGGTTTCAAGATTAGTAAGCTTGTCAAAATTTGCAATACCACTTATGCTTGAATTGATTATACTTATACTTCTTAAAGTATTTATTTTGCTTAAAGCATCTAAGTTTCCTATTTCAGATGTATTTATATTTATTTCTTCTAAATTTGGACATCCACTTATTAAATCATTATTTTCATCATAAATTGGTTCTAAACCAGAAATATCTTTTGCATAAATATACTCAAGTTTTAAACTTTTTAAATTTTTCAAATACTTTAAGCCACTTATATCTTTTAAATTATATCTTTTACCTGATGTACTCCACTCAAAATCAGTTATACTACTATTTTTTAATATTTCTAAACTATCCAAATTGTTAATTTCGTTTTGGTAAACATTCTGTATAACTATCTTCTTTACATTAGTTAAATCTTTTATTGAATTCAATATATATCTTAATTGAGCATCACTATAAATAGTACAATCACCAAGTAATATTGTACTTAACTTTTTACAATTTGAAAAATCAATATATGTATTATTTTCGAATCTCAAATTTATTGTTTCCATATTTTCTGGCAATATCAAAGTTCCACCTTCAAATGCAGAATATGTTGTGATTTTTTTTAATGAAGTGCAACCACTTAAATCTAATGTAGTTGGAACATAGCTTGAATTTCCTGTATTGATTATTAAGCCAGTAACTTCTGAAAGTCCTTCTAATTTTTTAACTAATTCTGTGTTTAACAACAATAATCCAGAATTATTTAAATGTCCCGCCACAAAATAACTACTTACAGTACCGTTATTGCTCATATTACTAATAGTTGTCTGAATTTTATTTAATTCTATATTAGAATTATTTAACACTAAGTTTTTTAAAGATTTTGCATAATCATTTAGTTTAGATAAATCTGTAACAATAGTTCCCCTCAAGTCTAATTCAATTAACTTAGTAATTTTATTTTTATCTACAAATTCTATTGATGATAACTCACTAGTGCTAAATTCATTATTAGTAGCATATATTTGTAAATATTCTATTCCTGTTAAAGTTGATAAAACATTATTCATTAAATTATTTGATTCGATTGCAGTTAATTTTGCATCACTATCATCAACAAAGTTTAAATCTTTCAAAGTCAAATGTGTTATATTAGTTTTATTCTTTATACTTTCAAAAACACTTTTTCTTATTGTTTGATTTGATAAATCCAATTTTTGTAAATTATCATCTAATAAAGTTAGAGCATAATTAGAAGGATAAATAGCCTTGATACAATCATTTATAATACTTTTCAAAGCAGATAAACTTGTACCATCTATTCCATTACAATTATCTAAATACAAGTATTTGATTGATGTAGTATTTTTTAGATAATCAACCCATTTTAAATTCTGGCTATTACTAAAATCTACTAAATTTATTTTAGTTTTATCTTTTAAATCTGCCAAGCAATCTTTTGTTTCATCTTTAATTGTAGTTTCAATATCTGTACCAAAGTCATTATTTTTAGCCCAAATCCTATATATATCATTGCAATTTTTTAAACCTTTTAAAGTATTTAAACCACTATTCATAGCAATAAGATATTTAAGCTTACTGCCAACTTGAAACTCATCTAAACTTTTTAAGCTTGTCATTCCAGCACAGTATAAATATTCTAAACTTTTTAAATTTCCTACACCACTTAAATTTTCAAGATTATTATACTCTAATCTAAGCATATATAAATTTTCAAATTCAGATATTCCATCAATTGATGAAATATTATTATTATTCAAAGATAAATATTTTATACTTTTTTTAGTACTTTCCGATAAATTCTTTAGCGGTAATATACTAGTTATTGTTTTGCTAGATTTTTCGCTCTTTATACATGTTGCTAAAGATTTTTCTGCTGGAGTTGTTAAATCATTTATATATTCTTGATTTCCTGAAATTGCAAGATATTTTAGTTTATTAAAATCACAATTTCCTATTCCTAGATTTGAAGAACAAGCTTTTTCTAGTTCTGAATCATCTATATTATAAAAATACAAATATTCAATTTTATCTTTTAAACTTCTTAAAGCTGAATAATTACCTATTTCACAGCCTTGGAAATAAACATAATTTACTTTAGTGCAATTTTCCAAACCTTTCAAGTCATTTAAATTTAAATCTTGGATTACAATTTTTTCCAGACTTAATAAATTTTCTATTCCTTCTAGTGAACTTATACTACTATTTTTATCTAAAGTCACTTGTTTTATTGCTTTAGCTTCTTGTACACTAATTTTACCATTTCCATCATTATCATAAGATTCCAAAACTTTTCCTAATACAGAACTCGTTTCTAATACCGTTCTATTAGGATTATCTTTGTCTAAATCACTAGCACTTTTTCCAATAATTGTATCGATTCCATTTGAACAATAATATACTTGTAAATCACTTGTAACACCATATACATCATTTAGGCTAGCATAATCATTATATGTTCCTTCACCAGCATCTCCATTTCTTAATTGTTTTTTAATTTCATCAGGTAGCCCAGATTTTTTTATTAGATATAAAGCATTTCCTTCACTATCTGGAACATAGCCCAAACTAGTTGAAAAGAACCAGTTTGGTTCTAAATTTTTTAAAGTTATGACTTTACTTGCATTTTCATCATTCATCTGCTCGTAATGTTCAACATAATAATTATTTAAGTATTCTTCTAAAATAGCACAACTTTGAACATAAGTTGCATTTTTGGCTTGTGTCATTATACCATTTTCTCCAATTGTCGCATTTAAACTTACTCCTGCTAGAATTAACATTACAATTATTGAAATTACTAAAGCTATTAAAGTTATACCGTAACTGTTCTCTTATACTTTTTTCTTTTTGCCTCATTTCGCATTTCCTCCTATGTATTTTTATTAAGAAAAGTATTTTAATCTTATGTTTAATGATGAATAAAATACTTTTCTCTCAATCCATAAAACAAAATGCAACGAGTGCCACTTTGTTTTCTTAAAAGAAAACCATTTTAAGATTTATAATCTATAATAAATAATTATCAAACAACACAAATAGCACCAGTATCAATACTAGTGCTAAACAATTCTATTTGATTTCTTTTATTACAAATTCTATCATTAGACTGCCTCTTATATTTTATTTTTATGGATTATATCTTTAAGTTTGATACTTAAGGATAAGCTAAAAAGACACAAAATAGTATATTTTACTATAAAATTTGTGTCTTCTTTTATTTTATCAAATTTTAAATTATCAAATTTTTTAGAGTAATAGTTGACTTAAAACATCACTAATGATAAAATTTCAATAAATATTAAAGTTCTTTAAGTATCAAACTTAAAGTTTTAAATCACTTTAAAATCCACTCTTCTTTTTCCAACTTAATTTTTGTATTTCTGAAAAATCTGCTAAGTTTATATTACCATTTAATAATATTGTATTTAAACTTCCTCCATTATTTTCATTTAATTTTTTTATAATGCTTAAATTTCTAATTGTTTGCATTACATTGTTTTTATCTGTATATTGTACTATATCCTGTAAACAATTATTTTCAATGTTTAAATATTTCAATTGTTTTAAGTTTTCTATTCCATATAAAGAATATATTTTATTATCAGATAAATTTATCTCTTGTAAATTAGTATCTTCGCTTAAAGCTTCAACAGAAGTTATTTTATTTTTTTTCAAACTTAATTTCGTTAATTTTTTAAAATTTTCAATTCCCTCTAAGCTTGAAATATTTGCATTTTCTATAGTAAGTTCTTTTAAATTTATATAATCTTTTAAGCTTGATATACTACTTATTTTTGGAGTTCCACTAGCAGTTGTATTACTTCTTATTAAATATATTGTTTCTAATGTATTTACAAATCTTGAATTTTCTATCATTGTCAAATTACTTATGTCATAACTATTTCCAGACTTTATTGCTTTTAAATTCGGACAATTGTCTGCTAGATTTTTCATTACATAATCATTCAAGCAATTATTTACCCCATATATTTCTTCTAATTGTTCTGGATATTCTCCTGATAAAATTTGTCCATCTAAATATAAATAAGTGACTGAATCTGGGGCTTTTACTTTATATTGTAATCCGTATATTAAAGATAATCTTTTTAGACTTGTACATTGTGACAAATCTACAATATTAGTTGCTTTCAAATCAGTCAATGTTAATTGTTCTAAATCAAGATTTGGTTTATTTAAAGTTTTTAGAATATTTTCATTCGTAATAAATAAACCTTGAAATTGCAAAAAACTACTTGTATTATAACCATAAGCCCAGCCTAAATTTTTAATAACTGGAACTATTTTTGATAAATCTATATTTTCATTATCTATTGCCAAACTAATTAACTTTGTGTTATTTTTCAGAAGCTCAAGTCCTTTATATTCACCATTTTCATTTTTTTCATCAGTTATAACATTAGTACCATATAAAACAATTTCTTTCAACTCTGCCATATTCTTAGCAAAGCTTATATCATTTAATTTATCTAAATTAGAAAGATTCAAATATTTAACAGCTGTAAGAGTACTAAGAACTTCATTAATTATTTGATTAAATTCATCATCACTTAGTTGCTTATCATTATTATCTAATAATTTTAGATTTTTTAAATTTAATTTAACAATATTTATTTTATCTTTTAATAAAATAAAATTATCTTTATTTAAGCTTTGATCTTCAAGTGATAAGTTTTTAGTATCTATATCTAATAATATTAGTGAATATTTAGATGATATTGTAAAATTGCTTCCACATGTATTTATTACATTTCTTATATTTAATAAACTTTTGCTATTTAAATTTTCATTTGCTAATAAATATAACTCATTCAAATTCGACAAACCACTTAGATATTCGACTCTTTTCAAATCATTATTTTCTAAATTTATGTATTGTAATGTTCCTAAATTTTTTATACTGCATAATGCATCTTCGCTACTGCTTTCTTCTGAATTTTCATTTTTTCCCAAAGCACAATTATTGGCATATATGTATACAATTTTATTTGAATTTTCCAATTTATTTAATGTTGTTAAATTTGGATTTCCCGTAACATATAAATAGTATAAACTTCTACAATTTTCTAATCCAGAAGTGTCATATAAATCACAATATTGACTACATACATAAGCTAAATTTGGTAAATTCTGAAGACCATTCAAACTATTTAATTTCTTGCAATTTGCCAATTTAATTTGGTATAAACTAGTATATTCTTTTAATGAATCTACTGATGTTATTCTATTATTATTTAAAAAAATGTATTTTATATATTTTTTTGAATTCAAATTGTTTAATGGCGAAATATCTGTTAAATTTGACATTCTTGAATCATTTGCAATATGAATTTCACTAGTACCAGCTTTATTTATATAATAATCAATTCCAAAAATTCCAAAATATTCCAAATTCTTTAAATCTGCTTCTGCAATTCCTAAATTCGAATCACATAATTTTGAAATTTCCTCGTTTGTTTCCTGTTCACTCATTGATGATAAAAATTGAAAATACAAATTTTTTAATTTACTACAATTACTTAAACTTTTATAATTTCCTATTCTACAATTATAAAAAAATATATACTCTAAATTTGTAGCTCCATCAATACCATCTAAATTACTAATATCAACATTTTCAAAGGTCAACTTTCTTAAGCTTCCTAAATTATACATCAGTTTCAAATTTAAGCTATTATTGTTAATTGTTAATTCATCAACATTTAATAAGTCCTTATATGTTACATCTTTTTCTAATCCTAGTGCATTTGCCCAGTCACTATCTTTCTGCATTCCTGTAACTGAATCTGATAAATCTGCTTTTATTTCTTCATCTGTTGCTCCTAATCTGCTTTCATTTGAGTTTCCACAATAATACACTTTTAAGTCACTAGTTATTCCATATATATCATTAAAATCTGCCCAAACAGTTTTATCTGTTAATGAAGTATCTCCCCCCCTTATTTGTTGCTTTATTTCGTCAGGTAAGGCAGATTTTTCAATAAAATAATATTTATTTCCGACTCTGATTATCCATAAAATAATAGTTATTATTTATAGCCTTTTGTATATATTTTTTTGTTTCAGAAATATCATTTAAAAAATATTCAATCTTATTTTCTGGCTCTTCTATTGAATCGTATAAATTGATATATTGTTCCTGCATAAATTCTTCTAAAACAGCTACACTTTGCATATAAGTTACATTTTTAGCTTGTGCCATTATGCCATTTTCTCCAATGGTTGCATTTAAGCTAACTCCTGCTAAAATCAGCATTACTATTATTGTTATAACTAAAGCTATAAGTGTTATGCCTTTTTTACTTTGCAATATGAATTTGTTGCTTTGAAATGTAATTTTATGCTTACTTAAACTTTCTTTACATTTTCTTTTGTTCATTTTATGATTTTCCTCCCTTAGATTTTATAAGTAGAGAAAAAGCATTTTTTGTCTTATTGCAAATTCAATTGTGTGATTAGCAATATAAAAAGCTCTTTCTCTTTCAATCCATAAAAAACATTAGTCTAATGACTTTTGCTTTTCTTTGAAAGAAAACCATTTCAAAACTTCTCTATTTTATTTTTACGGATTTCTTTAAGTTCAGTACTTAGAGAAAAAAAGAAAAGACACAAAATAGTATATTTTACTATACTTTTGTGCCTTTTTTATAATTTATAATTTTAGTTTTGCTAAAAAAGTTTTTTATAATAGTTGACTTAAAATATCACTAATGATAAAATTTTATAAAAGTTAAAAGAACTTTAAGTACTGAACTTAAAGTTCTTTTTTGCATTATTTTAAAAAGATGCTCTATATTTTTGTGTCATATCCATATTTTCTTTTACTTCTTCTGCTGTCATTGATGTTGTATACAATCTAGTTGTATATACTTTGCCTTTTAAGTAATATAAGTTTGGAATAGTACTCCACCATGGGCAAACTCCAACAAAGAAAGGACATTCTTCATTATTCCATACTGTTAATCCATTTTCATAGCTATCACTTCCAAAATATGTATATGCCATTAATTTCCCATTTATATAGTATTCTAGCTTATCAACATGATTTACGTTCATATATTCATCTTGATTTACTAAATCATTATTATATGTTTTATATACAAAAGTCAAATAAAAATCCTCACCTATATTATAACCACAATCACCTTGTATCTGAATATCAGCAGTTCCATTTGTACTCATATTAAAACCCGTTCCTTGCCAAGATGAATCCCTGTTAAATTTACATACTGTTCCTTCTTCACAAAAACCAAATCTCATTGATTCATATATAGAAGATGTTAAAGTGGGTATTCTACAAAATAACCCTATTGCATTTTTACCATTTCCACAATCATATAATAGTCTGCTTACATTTGCATACATTTCAAATGTAAATCCATTTGAAAAATCTACTCCACTCCTTTTTAACTCTAAATATCCTCCTTCTCCTGTTGGATTATTTACTGCGTCTTCATTAAATAATAAAGCCTTACTACTGCTATCATATTGTACATCTCCATGTTTGGTTATTCCTGTCCATCTTCCATCTGCTAAATTTGTTGGATCTATATTTAATACTAACCCTCTACTTACTGCTAATGTACTATTTAATGACCACTCTACTGCTTTTTCTGTTAACCCTATTATCAAATTATCATAATTTATTATATAATCTTTTGAGAATGTCATATTCTCTCCATTTACACTATAATTTTCACCAGATTTTAATAAATAATTTCCACTTCCATATCTACCTGTTTCTGTATTATAATCATCATAATCTATTACTAATTTCCATCTATCTCCATTTTGTGAGTTTTTATCATACAATCTTGTTCCTATTATTTCACTTGACGCTACTTCATCATCATTTGATGGAAATGTAACTCTATTCTTTATTGGTATTACCTTATTTATTATTGTTTGTATATCTTTTATTACTTCTGCACTTGCTCCAGATAAACTCGAATTTATTCCTAAGCCTTTAGCTATATTTGCTTCTTGTTCATCCTTTCCTATGTAATACAATTCACCATTTATAATTGCAAATTTATCTTTATCACTTTCATTCATACTTTGAACATAGTCATTTAATGTATCTCCTGCTATTGTTACTTTTCCATACATTCCTAATTCCAAATCTTCCTTATATTTTGCAAATTTTTGTGTTATTGTTGCCATTTTTGATCTACTTAATACACCATTATCTCCAACTACCAAGTTGATTGATACACCTGCTAATATAAGTAACACAATTATTGTTATCACCAATGCTATCAAAGTAATGCCTTCTCTTTTGTTCATTTATACTTTCCTCCTTAATTTTTACTTTATGGACTTATCTTTAAGTACAAGACTTAAAGATAATAAAAAAAAGACACGATATGATATGTTTTTCACATATTTCGTGTCTTTTTAGTTTTATATTTTATTCAATTATTTTATAATTTACTTATTTGCAGTTGACTTAAAAACATACAAATGATAAAATTCAGTTAAATTTAAAGTCAACTTTAAGTCTTGTACTTAAAGCTGGCTTTATTTTATATATTTTTTAATTTATTGCTACTCCATTTACATATAAAGTATATCCATTAAAATCAATATTACTATAAGTTGTATCAGCATCTACAAGTGAAGTTACATAAGAATTACCAGTTAATTTTATACTTGAACTGCTATCTAAAACTAAAGCTATATTTTCAGCTTGATTTTCTCCGTTTATAGTACCTTCATAATAAGAGTTATTTTTCAAGTTCATATTCAAAGTTGATATAGAATCAACCACAATATTTCCTATTGCTTTTTGATTTGTTAAATTAAGTGTTACATTTCCACCATTTGAACCAGAATTTCCCCAAGAATCTTTTTGGATTCTTAAAAAATTTCCTGTACTATCATTGTTAGTAATATCATTATTTTCTAGATTTATTGTAGCTGTTGTGTTTGTTACATATAAAGTGTCTCCATTGTTAGTTATTATTGTACAATCTTTTGCAGTGAAACTAGCATTTCCATCAGCAGCATCACCTGACATTGATTGATATAAAAATATATTTTTATAAGTAGTTGACTGTCCATTTAATTTATTATTATCATCTGTTAAGTTACAATCTTCTAAACCTACACTGTTTTTTCCTTCGATAACCACTCCTTCTGATGTTTTGCTTATTAAATCACTATTTTTTACTGTTATATCTGCTGTTGAATAAATTGCTGGTGAACCTGTACCAGTAGTAGTATAAGTACCACCATCAACATTTACAGTACCACCTCCTCTGTCACTTCTTATTGCTGCACTTGATGTTCCTGATGTATTTATTGTTAAATCACTTGCATTAGTTGTTCCTCCACCTGTAGTCATTATTCCACCAGCATTATCTCCTGTTGTTGTAATAGTAGAATCACTTATATTAACTGTTGTTCCATCACTTGATGCATTATTAGTTGTAGCTGAACCTCCATAACTAAATACACCATTTGCACCATCTGCATTTGTTTCAACATTTATATTTTTTAAATTTAGTGTAGCACCATCTTTTGCAATTATACCTGAATTATTTCCATAAAAATTGCTACTATCACCTCCATCTGAATCGCCTGTTTTTGACACTTCTATATCAGTAGCAGTTACTTCAATATCTCCAGATACTAATAAAGCATTTTCATCTTTTTCTGAAGAAACATATTCTCCACCTAATAACTCTGCATCTTCTGTCACTTCCTTAGTAGAACTATATGATACACTACTTGAACTTCCATTTTCCATTCCTGGCATACCATTATTCATTGACACATTATTAGTATTATTTGTTATTAAATAATTAGTTGTTATATATCCTTGTGCAAAAGTTAGAATTCCTGTTAAAATTATAACTACTACAATTAAAGCAATTATTCTATTTCCTTGTATAGTTTCTCTAAATGCTAATTTATTAAATTTTGACGTTAACAAATATCCTATTAAAATACTATTTACTAATGCTTCTATTCCAAACAATATATAATATACTGTATCTATTTTTATTACACTTGCATTATTTGATTCACCTGGCATTGATGGTGGTGTATTTTGGTTGTTTCCTGATGTATTATCATCTCCATCTGGTTTTGTTGGTGGTTCACCTTGATTATTATTTGAATTATTATCTGTACCATTTGGCATTGATGGTGGTGTATTTTGATTGTTTCCTGATGTATTATCATCTCCATCTGGTTTTGCTGGTGGCTCGCCTTGATTATTGTTTGAATTATTATCTGTACCGTTTGGCATTGATGGTGGTGTTCCACCCTGTTCATTCATATTTCCATTTGTTTGCATATTTATTTGAGAATTTGAATTATTATTTACACTATTCTTTGCAAGATTCATAGTAAAATAACTTGCAATAAATAAAATCAATATGCAAAATATTATAATTATGTTTTTAGTTTTTCTTTTCATCTTTATACTCTCCTTTTCAATAATTTTCTATCGCGCGTCATAGAAATCTTTTTTCTTTCTATGATTGCATTTTAATTCCATTTTATTAAATAAACATTAAACTAAAAAAATTTTATAAAATAATTTGCTTTATATTTTCTGTATATTATTTAACACAACTTTTTATATAATTGGAATAGCAAAACACTCACTTATTAAACAAAAACACAATTATCTAATAAAAATTATTAAATAATTGTGTTTTCTAATTCTAAATTAAATTTTTCTTATCTTTGCTACAAAAAAACCTTCAACTAAATCTGTCGGCATAACACACATTACGCCTTCTATTATAGTTGGTAACAGAGGTAAAGCTTTATACTTTTCCAAATTTATAGGAATTATTTCATATTTTCCTTGCTTTAAAATCTTTTTCAAAATCAACTCATTTTCTTCTTTTAAAATTGAGCAAGTTGAATAAACAATTTCTCCATTTTTCTTTAAAATATTTAAAGCTTTATTTAATAAAATTTCTTGTGTTTTAGCTGAACGAGAAATTAGTTCTTCTGTAAAATATTTTTCTAAATTCTCATCTTCACTATATAAAGTGCCACTTCCACTGCAAGGAGCATCTAATAAAATTTTATCAAAAGAAAAATAATTACTTAACTTTCTTGAATCTTCTTGCATTAAGTTTATTCCTTTAGCTCCCTGTTTTTCAACATTATATGCTAATCTATCATAACGAATTTTATTTTTTTCGCATGCTGTAATTAAAGCTTTATTATTTGCAAGCATTGCTATTTGTGTTGTTTTTCCTCCAGGAGCTGCCGTCATATCCAATATATTTTCTTTTTCTCTTGGTTCTAATATAAGTGGTGGCAACATTGAAGAAAGACTTTGTAAATAAATTTCACCATTTTTATACATTTCTAGAGTTCTAATTTTATTTTCATCTACATCATTTAAAATAATTGCATTTTCATAAAAATCTGAAACAGCAAAATCTATTTCTTCTTTTTCTAATTCTTCCTTTATTTTTTCAAAATTTGTTTTTATTGTATTTATTCTAAAAGTTACTTTTCTTTTTTTAGAATATCCATCTAAAATTTTATTTGTAACTTCATCTCCATATTGTGCTAATAATTTTGATTTTAAAAATTCTGGAATTTCTGCCATATTTTCTCATTCCTTTGCTATTTTAATTTCAATTTTTCCAATTCATCTTGAGTATATTTTATAGTAGTTGGTCTTCCATGCGGACATGTATATGGATTTGGCAAGCTAAATAATTCTTGCAACAATGTATCTATTTCCTTAAAAGTAAGTACCATTCCTGCTTTTACTGCTGCTTTACATGCAACAGTAGCAACAAATTTATTTTCTATTTCTTGTTTTGATGTTCTAGAAAAAGAACTTAGTTCCTTTAAAGTATCTTGAAAAATAGTTGTACTATCTAAGTTATATGCAATACTCGGTACTCCACTTATTTTTATTGTATTATTTCCAAAGTCTTCTATTTGAAAACCAACTTTTTCAAAAATTTCAATATTATCCATTACCATTTCTACTTCTGCTCTTTTTAATGGTAATATTGTCGGTATAATTAACATTTGTGTTTCTGGCTCTTTTCCACTATTATAGCTATCCTTAACTTGTTCATATAAAACTCTCTCATGTGCAGCATGTTGGTCAACAAAATAAATTTCATTATTTATCTCAATAATTATAAAAGTTTTAAATACAACTCCTATAAATTTGTAATTTAATTTTTCTTTTTTTGGAAGCTTTGCTTCAATTTCTAAAGTATTTTCTTCAGTTACATTATTAGCATTTTTTATTTTATCAATCAAATAATTTGACTTAGATTTTGAAGCGTATTTTTCTGGCAAATAGCTTTCTTGTTTATTAACATATTTTTCTCTTATTTCTTCAGAATTTCTCGTATCATCTTTTCCTAAAAATTCTTCCTTTAATAGTCCATCCTTTACTGCATGATATATAAGTTTAAATACATCTTCTTCGTTTTGAAATTTTATTTCCTTTTTAGTAGGATGAATATTCATATCTATAAGATTTGGTTGTATCTGTGCATTTAATATTACAAATGGAAATTTTCCTATCTTTAAAGCACCTTTAAAAGCTTGCTCTGCACCACTTGATAATATATCATTTTCGATAGAACGATTATTTACAAAAAAGATTTCATTTTTTCTATATGGCATTTCAACTCTTGAATTTCCAATTGCACCTTTTACAGATAAATTTTTATAAATATAATCGATCTCTATAAGATTGCTTGCTACATCTTTTCCAAAAATTTCATAAACAGCATCTTTTATTTTTGAATTTCCACTAGTCTTTAAAATTGTTTTTCCACCATTTATTAGTTTAAAAGAAACGTTTAAATTAGCCAAAGCCTCTCTTATCAATATTTTCTTTATTTTTTGAAGCTCTGAATTATCATTTTTTAAAAATTTATATCTTACTGGAACATTAAAAAATAAGTCTTTCACTATAATTGTCGTTCCCTGACTACAATCTTTTTCTTGAATTTTTCCAGCTACATTTCCTCTTACAGAATACGTATAACCGCTCATTGCATTTTCTTTTTTACTTGTAAGTTCAACATCTGCAACTGATGAAATACTTGCCAAAGCTTCGCCTCTAAACCCCATAGTTAAGACTTTTTCTAAGTCTTGACTGCTACGAATTTTACTAGTAGCATGTCTTTCAAAAGCAATGTCTATATCATCATAATCAATACCTTTTCCATTGTCTGAAACTCTTATAAATGTTTTTCCGCCATTTTTTACTTCAACTTCAACTCTAGTTGCTTTTGCATCTATTGAATTTTCTACTAATTCTTTTACAACAGAATATGGTCCTTCTATAACCTCACCTGCTGCGATTTGATTTATTGTTAAATCATCTAATAATACTATTGTTTTCATATATTACCCAATTTTCCAAATATGTTTATAATTCAAATATATTAGCTTTTAATACTAATTTTGAAATCTTACTTTTCTCTTTTAAAGGAATCTCCCATCTACTTCCTGTTATTGATTTTCCTTTTTTATATTCTGTAGATGGGTCTCCTAATATTTTTTGTAACTCTTTTTCTAGTTCTACTTTATTTGTATATATAGATAAAATTTTCTCTCCATATAAAACATTTACTGTTGTTTCTGTTTCTGATAAATTTGCTTGTTTATATATTTTTCCCATTTTTACATCCTTTTTAGTCATTTGTTAGCCATGGATTTACCTCTCCAAAAGCTATCGCATTATTATCATCGTCAAATTTTATATTATCTTCTTTCATTACGGTCTCATTATCAATCCAACTTAGACATGTAAAGCCACCCATAATATCTTCGTAATTATCTTCTCTTCTATATTTAAGTGATTCTGGTAAAATTGTATTCTCAAATTTTATTTTAGTAGTTTCAAGTTCATATCTTGTGCCAAAAACATATGCATTGTTAGTAGCATTATCTCCTGTATCATAATAGCTTGCACACAAAACATAAAAGTGATTTGTATCTTGTTTTGCTTTATCTTTAAATTCACTTACAATTTTATTCATATAGTTAATAGTTTCTTCAATTCTTTTTTCTGGTATATTATTTTCAAATTTCAAATATGACATATCAATGTAACAATTTTCTTTGTTTTCAAAAATCTTATATTTACAAAAATTTTCAGTTGTCATTGTCATAAAAGGTCCCACTTTGTCATAAGTTCCGTCATATAAATCTTTATTTGTTGAAAATCTATCATAAATGATGATACTATCAGCATAATCTTGAAATGGTATTTCTAAATAATAATAATTTACTTCATCTCTAATATAAATTTTAGATGGTGAAATTCCAAAATCAATATATTCATCTCTTTGTATTTTACTGATTAAAGCATACATATCTTCTTCAATATATTTACTATTTTGGTTTTGTATAAGGTCATGTCTTTTTTCATCATAAGTTACATAGTCTTCTGCCATTTTATTATATAAAGTTTTAAGCATAAACTGAGTAGCAGATTTTTTAGATTTAAAAACATCTGTAATTTCTAACTCTTCACCATCAATCAAATTATAATTTAACCATTTTGCAAAATGTGATTTTCCGTCAAAACCTCCATCAACACTTACGTCTGCCATAATTTCAATTGAAATTATGTTAGCAAAATTTCCTTGTAAAAATACATATGTATTTAATAAAGTTGGATTTTTAATTTTTAATTCTTCAATAGCCTCTGCAATCAATTTTCTTTGTTCTTCTTTAATCTTATTATTTATTTTTTCCTCAACTGCTTTATCTTTTAGGCCATCTATTTCAAAACTGTTTACTTTGCCATTATTTACTCTATCATCTTCAAATTGTATTTCTTGCACATCTATTGGATTAGAATAATATATTCCATTTACATCAATTGTTTTATATTTAGAAACTTCTTCTGCTTTTATATCATTTTGAATATTTGTATTTTTGTTAGTTTCATTTGTAATTTCCGTTCCATTTTTCTTTTGAGTAATTGCTAAATATGTTACTACACAAACTAATATTAAAACAATAAAAATAAATATGATTCTTGAAATAATTATTTGCTTAATTGTTTTAGGTTGTTTTTCTTTTTTTACCTTTTTATCTTCTTTAACTTCATTTTCCATTCTACATTACCCCTTTAAATTATTGTAATGGTACATATCCAGCTTCTTCTGCTACTTTTTGTCCTCTTTTTGATAGCATATCTTCTTTTAACATTTTTGCATCTTCTGAAATATCATCTTTTCTATTAACAATATAATAAGCTGTTAATATTGGATATTCACCTGTTTTTATTGTTTCATTATTTGGAGCAACACCATTTATCTTTAATAATTTAACATCATCACTTAAATACATTGTATTTGCATAGTAATAGTAAGAATAGCCTATTGAAGCACTACTATTTTGATAACCAGAAACTGCATCAACGATATCTGACATTGTCATTGCAATATTTTCTTTTGGTGCTTCCATCAAAGTCTTATCTTGCATTACTAAATCTAACATACCTGTTTGGCTTCCTGAATTTTCAGGTCTTTGATAAGCAATTATTTCTTCATCATTGCCACCAACTTCTTTCCAATTTGTAATTTCACCAGAATATATTTTTTGAATTTGTTCTAAAGTTAAACTATCTACTGGATTATTTTTATTTAGGAAAAATACAAATCCTTCATTTACAACTTTAGTTACTTCTAACTCTACATTATCTTCTTTTGCAAGATTTTCTTCATCTTCTGAAGGTGAAGTTACTAAAATCAAATCTAAGTCTTTATTTATCAATTTTTCATAAGCTTTATGTGTTTTTGAATGAGTAACATTTAGATTTTCTTTTTTAGTTGCTGTAAAATTTGACTCAAAAGCTTCAGCTAAAGGCAATGTTGCTGTTGAACCATCTACTTTTGGATAGCTTTCAACTGTAAATAAAGCTTCTGTACTTATTGGTTCTTCTACTGGAAGTTCATCTGCAACTGTTGTAAATTTTTTATATACAAAAATTCCTAAAACAATTAGTAAGACACATACTATAACAGTAACTACATTTATTACGATTTTTTTCTTTTTATCATTATTTTCCATAATATCCCCCATTTATACTCTATTTTATATGTTTCTTTTGATAATTCCAAGAATCTCTACACATTTCCTTAATTCCTCTTTCAGCTTTCCACCCTAGCTCTTTTTCTGCTTTTGCTGGGTTAGCATAATAAATAGCCAAATCTCCAGCTCTTCTAGGTGCAATAACATAAGGAATTTTTAT
Organism: uncultured Clostridia bacterium; assembly: GCA_934141445.1. Classification (GTDB taxonomy): domain Bacteria; phylum Bacillota; class Clostridia; order TANB77; family CAG-508; genus Scatovivens. The sequence continues at coordinate 29,491 of CAKPCF010000009.1, forward strand.
ATTATTAACTTCTTCAAATGTTTTTACTAAATCTAAAACACTATATGCTGTTCCTGTTCCTAAATTATATGTAAATAATCCAGCTGGTTCTTTTTCAAGTTTATCAAGTGCTTTTACATGTCCTATTGCTAAATCTACTACGTGTAAATAATCTCTCATTCCAGTACCATCTTTTGTATCATAATCATTTCCAAATACATTTAGATGGTCTAATTTTCCAGCTGCAACTTTCATTATATAAGGCATTAAATTGTTTGGTATTCCATTTGGTTCTTCTCCAAGTAATCCACTTTCATGAGCTCCAATAGGATTAAAATATCTTAATATGCAAATATCCCATGAATTATCTGCAAAATACACATCTTCTAATATTTGCTCAATCATAGATTTTGTTGTTCCATAAGGATTAGTTGTCTTTCCTCTTCCCATTTCTTCAACATATTCTGGTACACCTGGGTCACCATAAATTGTTGCTGAAGAGCTAAAAATAAACTTCTTTACATTGAATTTTTTCATTGTTTCTAATAAAACAATTGCACCTGAAACATTATTATGATAATACTTTAATGGCTCTTTAACAGATTCTCCAACTGCCTTATATCCTGCAAAATTTATTACTGCATCAATTTTATTTTCTTCAAAAACTTTTGATAATTCATCTGCATTTAGATAATCAGCATTGTAAAATTTAGGTCTCTTTCCAGTTAATTCTTCAATTGCATCTAATACTTCCATTTTGCTATTTGATAAATTATCTAAAATAACAACATCTTTTCCATTCTTTAGTAATTCAACAACTGTATGACTGCCAATATATCCCATACCTCCTGTTACTAAAATTGACATTCTTCAACCTCCTTTAATCTCTTTTATAATATAGCTTTGTAATATATAATAAGTTCTTTTATTTAGCTTGATACCAGCTTTTTCCTTCTTCAATTTCTACTTTTAAAGGAACTCTCAGCTGTACTGCATTTTCCATAGATTCTCTTAAAATTTGATATACTTCTTCTTTTTCATCTAATTCAGTTTCTATTAAAAGTTCATCATGTATTTGTAATACTATTTTTGATTTTAAATTTCTTTTCTTTAGCTCATTATATACTTTTATCATAGCAATTTTCATAATATCAGCAGCAGTTCCTTGAATTGGTGTATTCATAGCTGCTCTTTGCCCGAACTGTCTTACCATATAATTTTTAGATGTTAATTCAGGAATATATCTTCTTCTTCCAAAATCTGTTTCTACATAACCTTTTTCTTTTGCGTGTTCTACAACATCAGCCATAAATTTCTTTATTCCACTATAAGTTTCTAAGTACTGGTTTATATATTCTTTTGCTTCTTTCCTTTTTATATCAATTTGTTCTGCTAAGCCAAAATCACTTATTCCATATACAATTCCAAAGTTAACAGCCTTTGCTCTACTTCTAAGTTGTTTAGAAACTTTATCTATTGGAACTTTAAATACTTGTGATGCACAAATTGTATGAATATCTTCATCTGATTTAAATGCATTAACCATAATTTCATCATTTGATTCATGTGCTAGTACTCTAAGTTCGATTTGTGAATAATCAGCATCAACAAAGATTTTATTGTGTTGTGCTTTAAACACTTTTCTTAATTTCTTTCCTAATTCAGTTCTTGTTGGTATATTTTGTAAGTTTGGATCTGTTGAGCTTAATCTTCCAGTTGCTGTAACTGTTTGATGAAAATAAGAATGTATTCTACCTGTTTTTTCATGAATATATGGTAATAAACCTTCTACATAAGTAGAATTTAATTTCATGATTTTTCTGTATTCTAAGATTTTAGAAACAATTGGATGTTCCTCTCTAATTTTTTCTAGAGTTTCAACATCAGTAGCATATCCATTTTTATTTTTCTTTCCAGCAGTTAAACCTAATTTTTCAAATAAAATTTTTCCAAGTTGTTGAGTTGAGTTTATATTAAATTCTTCTCCAGCTTGCTTATATATATCAATTCTTAGTTCCTCAAGAGTTGCTTTTAAGTGTTCCCCAAATTTCAAAATTTCTTTTTCGTCAACATAAACTCCTGTATACTGCATATCTGCTAAAACTTCTGCTGTTGGCATTTCTATCTCTGTAAATAATTTATAAGAATTTATTTCTTTTAACTTTTCTTCCAAAACTGGTTTCAATTTAAACATTGCAAAAACTTCAGTAGCTAATTTTAAATCATATTCTTCTTTCTTTTCAATACTATCAAATAAACTTGTTTGTTCATTTTCTTCTTTTGCAGAACTTTGTTCTACATCATAATTTAAATACAAACTTGATAAATCTGATATTGTATAAGCCCCAGAAGTAGCATTTAACAAATATCCCGCTATTTTTGTATCAAACATGAAATTCTTAACATTGATACCTTGTTGTTTGAATAAAATAAAATCAATTTTAATATTATGACTTATTTTTAATATTGTTTCATCTTCAAAAATTTCTTTTAACTCATTCTCATATAGCTTAAAATCAACTACATATACATTATTTTTTTCAGGAATGTATATATATAATTTTTCAATTTCTTTTGCAATAACTAAATTAACATTTTCAACTTGCTTAATCTCACTTAAATAATATAATTCTTTACTTTCTTTTATCTTATCAAAAATTTCTTGCTTTTCTTCAGCTTTTAAAATTGAAACTTCAAAATTCATCTCTGATTCTTCAGAAGTTGTACTTGACACTGCTTCTGCTAACAAATTAAATCTATCTATATATCTATTAAATCTTAATTCTTTAAATAATTTGTAAACTTCTGGTTTATCCCATTCTTTAACTTTAAAATCTTCTAAATCTTTCTCAATAGGTGCTTCTACATTGATAGTTCCTAGTGTTCTAGATAGTTCTGCTAAATCCTTATTTTCAACAAGTTTTTCTTTAGTTTTACCTTTTACTGTTGCTTCACCATTCTCAATTTTTTGATATAAGTTGTCTATTGAGCCATACTCTTTTACAAGTGTTAATGCTGTTTTTTCTCCTATTCCTGGTACTCCTGGTATATTATCAGATGTATCTCCCATTAAACCTTTTACTTCTATCATTTGTTTAGGCTCTACACCATAAGTTTCTAGAATCTTATTTCTATCAAAAAATTCTGTTTCTGTTTTTCCACCCTTAGTTCTAGGAAGCATTATAGTTGTTTTATCAGTTGCAAGTTGAAATGAATCTCTATCTCCTGTTAAAAGCTTTACTTCCAATCCTTGTTGTTCACCATACTTTGCCAAAGTTCCTAAAATATCATCTGCTTCATATCCAGCCATTTCAATTACTTTAATATTCATTGCTTTTAAAACTTCTTTTATAATAGGCATTTGACTTGCAAGCTCATCTGGCATTCCTTTTCTAGTACCTTTATATTCTTTATATAATTCATGTCTTTTAGTTGGTGCCTTTACGTCAAATGCAACAACCATATAATCTGGATTAACTTCATCCATCATTTTAAACATAATTGCCAAAAAGCCATATACTGCATTTGTATATGTTCCATCAGCAGTCATAAGCATTTTGCTACCCATAATTCCATAAAAAGCTCTATTTAAAATACTATTTCCATCTATTACAACTAGCTTTTCCAATTTTTCCTCCTAAGTTTCAATTTTACATATTAGTAAAGTTGCTTGTTTTTATTATTTTTAAAATCTTCAAATATCTTTTTTGCTTCTTCACTCTCAATATGATTTACTTTTATAACATCATCATCTCTATTTTCCAAATATCTGTAAATCATATCATCTCTAAAGCCAATATCTTCAGCATCTTTCTTAGTATTGGCAAAATATACTTCTTTAATATTTGACCAAATAATTGCTGACAAACACATTGGACATGGTTCTGCATTTACATATAATTTACAACCTGTTAAATCATGAGTATTCAAATTTTTTGAAGCTAATCTTATTGCATTAACTTCAGCATGTGCAGTGGCATCTTTACTCTCTATAACAGTATTATGCGCAATACTTACGATTTTACCATCTTTTAGAATAACAGCACCAAAAGGTCCACCTTTTTGATAATTATTTGAAAGATTATATTCAGATTCTTTTATGGCTCTCTGCATAGCCTCTTCAGCAGTGGCTTCCATATTCATTTCTTTATATTCCATACTTTTCTCCCTCTCCAATTTTTGCATTTAGATTTTATCACATTTAGAATTTAATTAAAAGCTTATTTTCACGATTTTAGATTTTTTTCATATTATATAGCAAAGGAGGTTTTATTATGTACAAAGAAAAAGATAATTTTAGTAGAACTATATTTAATATAATAGCTAGTGTAATTGGTGCAATGGGAATAGCAGGTATATTCTATGTAGGTGCATTAACAACTATAACACCTTTACTTTATGTTACGTTAGCTCTAGGTATCTTAGGTTCATTATATTTCTTATTCACTTTTTTCTGTAATAAGAAAAAAATATGTATATGTTTTAATAAAACAAATTTAATTACAAGCTCCATTGGTGCTATAATAACAAGCATTGTTGCTCTATCAGCAAATAATTTAGAAATAGCAGCTCTTTCTACTGCTTTTCTAATTGGAAGTGTTGGCTTCTTCTTTTTTAGTGCAATAATTCATTTACTTGAAATTTTATTGTGCAATCTATGTAGTAAGGATAATTGTTGTAATGATTAAAACAGCAAAAAAGGTATCTATCATTTAGATACCTTTTCCTTTTATTTATCTACAAGTTCTTCATATTTTGCTAAATCTTCATTCCATTCCTTAGAATAAGTTTCATCATTTCTATGATCTTGTAAAATTTGTTTGTTATTTAAATAATTTCCTAAATATCGAGTTGCCTTTAGTCCACCTGCATAATTCAAATGATCTCCAGCATCTCTGCTTTCTGTATTCCAATCAATTTTTAGTTCATCTTTTGCTGCATTTAAATCTAAAAATTCTATATTTTCTTCATCAGCAAATTTCTTTACAGAGTTATGTTTTTTGTAGTTCCAATTTTTAGTATTTGGCATGCTTGTCATAATGAATTTTATATTATTATCTTCACAATATTTTTTTATCAATTTGACATACATTTTATTTGTTTCTGAAATTTTCATAGTTTCTTTTGTATATTTCATATATTCCTTGCAATCAGCAACAAAAGTAACATCTGAATAATTATATCCTTTTAAATAATCATGCCATGTATAATCAATTGGCTCATAAAAGTCTGTTTTTTTCAAACTTTTCCATCTGTTATGATATTCTATTACAGGAAAGATATTTTCAGCTATCTTTTCTATCGGCATTGTTATATCCGATTGTACACATACATTATCTACTTCTAAAATTAGAACTTTAGGAGTTTGATTTTTTGTAGCTTTGTAAATGTAATTTAATGTATCTGGCAATTTTTGAGCTGGTGTACCACAGATATAGCTTGTAAATCCAAAATTTTTCCATAATTCCATTGGAATTATAGAGCAATAAGACTCACTATTACCAACAATAAGCACATCAATTGTATCTTTTGGCTCACCTAAAATACCATTCGCTGTTTCATAATAAATTCCATCAGCTTTAGTATTGTTTTTAGGAGCAAATATATACGAAAGAATTGACAATATAAATACAAAAATAAGTAAAAAACAAACTATTTTAATAACTTTTTCTTTCAATATATTCACCTCCTAAAATTGTGCATACATTGGGTCTACCGGAACATATCCTTCACCATAAGCACCAAATATAATTATCATAAATATTAAAGCAAAATATAAAGTCCATCTAATTACAATATTCTTTTTAGAAACACTTTCTCTTATATTTATTCCTTTTTCTTTTAAAATACTTGTAATAAATACAATAATTGTTGTAACAGCAATTATTATGAAATCTCCTTTATCCAATCCTAATTTCAAAAATGTTCCATTTCTTATCAAGTTGAATGAGAATTTTGTAATCATTTCTTTAAACATTGTAAATCCAGCTTGTAGACCAAATGCTCTGAAAAATAATTCTCCTATAAGAACAAGTATTGTTGTTCTTATCATTTGTAATCCTTTATACAACCAATTTTGGTTATTGATTTTCAACTTTTCATTAACTTTCTTTACAAGTGGCTCTATAATTCTACCTAATAGAATCAATACAAAATGATACATTCCAAAGAATATATAGTTCCAAGCTTCGCCATGCCAAAGGCCATTGCATATCCATACACAGAATAATGCAATTGAACTAGATACCAATGGTCCATAAAAATTACCGATTTTCTTTCTTAAAGATGTTGTTATTTTTTTGCATCTATTTGTTAATGAAACTGGATAAAATATATAATCTCTAAACCATGCTCCTAGAGTAATATGCCATCTTGTCCAAAATTCTGATATTGTTTTTGAGAAAAATGGTTGTCTGAAATTTTCTGGTAATTTAACTCCAAAAATTTCTCCTATTCCTATTACCATATCCATAGTTCCTGAAAAATCCATATACAATTGTAAAGTATAGCCAATCATTCCTAATGCAACTATTCCACCATCATATTCAGCATATCCTGTAAATACACTTATAATTAACGGATTTAATCTATCAGCAATTATATTTTTCTTCATTATTCCAAATAATAATCTTTGAATTCCAAGTGTCAAACTATTATAAGTTATTTTATTTCCTTGCCATAATTGTTCAGCTGTTTCCGAATATCTACAAATTGGTCCTTCCATTATTTGAGGAAAGAAACTCATATATAAGGCTAATCTTGATAAACTTTTATCTGCTACTATTTTTCCCTTATATACATCAATCATATATGATACAGCTTGCAAAGTATAGAAAGATATTCCTATTGGAACAATAAATTTACTAATTTTTAGTTCAAATGGTATTTTTAAAATTTTAAATAAACTATTTATATTAGTTCCTATAAATGGTGAATATTTTAAAACTACTAATATTCCTATTTGTACTAAACAAGCATAAACTAAAATTTTTCTTTGATTTTTTTGATATTTTTCTTTTATTGCCTTTTTATTTTCTTTTTCTGTATTAGCCAGTATATCAGCCTTTTCTTTTTGATTTAGTTCAAACCATAAACCAAAACAATACATTATAAAAGTACTAATTATTAAATAAATCAATAATTTTCCACTTATAGACCAAAAGAAAATATAACTTGCTATCAACAAAACTTTCCACCTATGTTTTTGAGGTAGAAGATTATAGATTAACATTGTTAATGGCAAAAATCCCCCTAAAAATAATACATCAGAGTATTTCATATTATCCTTCTTCCTGTAATCTAACTATTAAATTCCATAATGCTTCAGCTGAATTAAAGTTATCTGGTACAATTTCAACTGTTGGTATTTGAACATCAAATGCCTCTTCTATTTCTGCAACTAATGAAATGATTGAAAGTGAATCTAAATATCCATCATCTACTAAAGTTGTACAATTTTTATAATCTACTCCTGATTCAATTCCTTCTAAAATTTCTAATAATTTTTCCATTACTAAATACCTCTTATATATTATTTAGGTTTTTATTTGGATATACCTATAAACCTATATTAAAGAGCTTTCGCTCAAATTGATAACAAATTTATTTATTATTCAAATTACATATTAAGCAAATATGTTGGCTTATTATCTCTTACTAAATTTATTGTTCTATCCACATTTATTTTAAGTACAGCTGGTAAATCTCTGCTTAAAAATAAAGATATACCTTCTGTTGTACAATAAGCACCAGTATTTTCAAATATAAACAAATCTCCAATCTTTAAATTTGAAACAGGAAATTGTTTTACTAGTATATCGTTTATTGTACATAAAGAACCACATAAATTCCATTTTTCTGTATTTGTATTTTCTCTTTTTGGATATACATTACATTTTGGAAGTTTCATAGCCATTGTTTGTCCATAATATGTTAAATGGTGTATTCCTCCATCTAGTATTGCATAATTTTGTTCTTTGTTTGTTTTTGTATCAACAACTTTTGTAATATAATATCCACAGCTTGCAACAATACTTCTACCAAGTTCTAATGTTATTTTTCCTTTAAATTTCAATTCTTCAATAAATTCAGAAAATTGCTTCAAAAAGCTGTTTTCATCAAATTCTGTATTTTGAAAATAGTAAACAGGAAAGCCTGGTCCATATTCCAATTCTTTTGCTTCAAAACCGTAAATATCATACATTTTTTGTAGAAAATTGTCAACATAGTCAAGTTCTTTTTTTAAAATTTTCAAAGATGTTTTTTGAGTTCCTGAAAAATATTGTATCCCTTCTACTTCAATATTTTCATAAGTATTTCTTTCTTTAATAATTTTTTCTGCCTCTTCTTCATTTATACCAAATTGATTGCCACTAGTTATTCTAATCATCAATTTAATTTTTCTATTCTTTTTTGTTTCATTTATTATTCTAAATTGTTCCATTGACTCAATAGAAAAATATTCAACATCATTATCATTTTTTATAATATTTTCTATTACTTCTGGTGTTTTATATACTCCAGTTACAAATATTTTTCCACCTGCTATATGTTTATTCTTACAAATTTCATATTCACCTGGTGAACAAACTTCAAATCTATCTATGCAATCTTCAATTTCTTTTACAATAAAAGTATTAGCTTTTATTGCATAACATAAGTTTACTTTTGCTGGTAAATTACTTTTTAAGTATTTTACTCTTTCTCTTAATTTTTTAATGTCAAATACATAAGCTGGTGTATTATATTTATCTAAAATTTCTAATATTGTATTTTCTTCCATTCGACACCTCTTTATATCAATTCTAATAATTTCTTTCTATCTATTTTTCCATTTTTAGTCATTGGAAATTCATCTATTTTTGTTAAAACATTTGGAATCATATATATAGGAATTTCTTCTTTTAGTTTATCATGTAATTCTTTCTTTTCTATGTTGCCAATATAAAAGCCATATATTTTGCTTTTTTCTTCTTTATAGATACAACATGCTCTTGCTATTTCATCTATCTTTTCCATTGTTCTTTCAATTTCTTCAAGTTCAATTCTATGTCCTTGATGTTTTATTTGAAAATCTTTTCTACCACAGAAATATAAATTATCATCTTTACCAAAATATCCTAAATCTCCTGTTTTATATATAGTATCCAAATATCTATTATTTAATGGATTTTGTATAAACTTTTCAGAAGTTTGCTTTTCTTCTTTATAGTAACCCAAAGCTAATGCCGTACCTCTTACACATATCTCTCCTGTTTCTTGTTTTTCAGTAATCAAATTATTATTCTCATCTAATAAAAATACCTCTTCATTGTCAAATGCTTTACCAACTGGTATTTGTTTTTCATATTTTAATTCTTTATCTACAATATGATATGTACAATTACATGTTATTTCTGTTGGTCCATATAAATTAACAAATTCTGCATTTGGAAGTTTCTCAATCCATTGTTTAATATGTTTAATTGGCATAACTTCACCACTAAATAAAATTTTATTTACTTTTTCAGGTACTTTATAATCTAATCCATGAAAAGTTGTAATTAAGCATAGCGCAGATACAGCCCATATTAAAGTTGTAACATCATTCTCACAAAGATAATCTAATAAATTTGCAGGTCTAGAAAATAGTTTTTTAGGTATTATAACTAGTGTTGCTCCAACTTTTAAACTTGAATATATATCTTTTACAGATACATCAAAATCAAAAGGTGCTTGATTACCAATTATATCATTTGTATTTATATTGAAAGTATCTGTAAATACATTCATAAAATCAATAACTGATCTATGACTAACCACAACTCCTTTTGGAATTCCTGTTGAACCAGAAGTAAAATTTGTATATAGTGGGTCTACATCTAATTTTTGATTTCTTATAAACTGTAATTTTGCATTATCTATTTCAATATCTTTAATATTTTCAACAAGAACTATATTTTCATTATCTTTTAATTCTTTTGCTAGTTCTAAATGTTCGTCATCAGTTATTATTACTTTAGTTTGCAATTTTTCTAATATTTTCTCTAATCTTACACTTGGCAAATCTGGATTTAGCAAACAATAAAAACCACCAGCATATACCGTTCCCAAAAAAGAATATAAAGCATTTATACCCTTTTCCATTAGAACTGCTACTGGCTCGTTAATAATTTCATATTTTGTTAAATAAGTTCCTATTTTTTTACTATTTTCTTCTAACTCAAGATATGTACATCTTTTATTTTCTTCTATAACAGCAATTTTCTCGCCATTATACTTACAATCATTTTCCAAATATTCTAATATACTTTTCATTTTTCACCTTCATATAGTAAATTTTTTTATTTACTTTTCATTATAATCGCGTTCATTATATCTCATTAAATATAAAAAAACAACACTTGGTAATAAAAATTAAGAATTTGTTAAAAACAAAAGAGTGTGTAAAATTCATCTTCTACAATCAATATTCTCATTTAAACACCTCTTTATCCTAATGCAACATCTAAAATCATCATAATCACAAAGCCAATTGCCACACCAATTGTACCAATATTTGAATGTTCACCTGCTTGTGATTCTGGTATAAGTTCTTCAACTACAACATAAATCATTGCACCTGCCGCAAATGACAATAAATAAGGTAAAACTGGTACTACTGCATTAGTTAATAAAATTGTTATTATTGCACCTATTGGTTCTACAATCCCTGATAAAACTCCATATATAAATGACTTTAATTTTCCATTTCCCTCACCTTTTAATGGCATAGAAATTATTGCACCTTCTGGAAAGTTTTGAATTGCAATTCCTATTGCTAAAGCAAATGCTCCCGCAACTGTTATTCCAGAGTTCCCTATTAAAGCTCCTGCAAAAGTTACACCAACAGCCATTCCTTCTGGAATATTATGTAATGTTACTGCTAATACCATCATTGTCGTTTTCTTTAATTTACTTTTTAAACCTTCTGGCTTATCACTTTTTAAATGCAAATGTGGAATCAATGAGTCTAATACTAACAAAAATATTATTCCAGCTAAAAATCCTACTGTTGCTGGGAGCCATTTTATTGTATTTGAAGATTCTGCCATTTCAAGTGATGGGATAAGCAATGACCATATTGAAGCTGCAATCATTACTCCTGAAGCAAAGCCTAAAAGTAGTTTTTCTACTTTGTTATCTATTTTATCTTTCATGAAAAATACCATTGCAGAACCAAGCGCTGTTCCTAAAAATGGTATCAATAGTCCTAATGCTAATTGCATAATTTTTTCCTCCTTTTGTAAAATATGAAATTTATTTTCTAAAATTATATAAAATTATTTATTTAATTTCAATAGAAAAAACGATACAGTTTTCAAAACTATATCGTTTTCATTATTATACATTATTCTGTTACACATTCTTTTATAAATTTAGCTGTTTTTTCTACACCTTTTGAGTCAACATTCATAATTAAATCATAATTATTCATGTCTCTCCAATTTCTGTTTGTATAGAATTTATAATGTTTTTCTCTTTCTTTATTTACTTTTGCAATTTCTTTATTGGCATTTTCTTTGCTCAAACCATAGTATTTAACTGCTCTTTCTACTTTTGACTCATCACTTGAATATAAGAATACTTTTACAACATCTTTGTTATCTTTTAATACATAATCTGCACATCTTCCAACAATTACACATGATTCTTTTTCAGCTAAATTCTTTATTACATTTGCTTCTGCAATAAATATTCTATCATCATTTTCACCTTTTCTACTGCTTTCATCTGTTTCTTTTATGTAGTCTTTAGACAATCCTGATTCTTTAGCTGCAAGTGATATCAATTCTTTATCATAAAAATTAACCCCTAACATTTCAGCTAGTAATTTACCAACATATCTTCCTCCTGAAGCATATTCTCTTGAAACTGTAACAACAATATGTTTTCCTTTATAATCACTTGTTTTTAGTTCAACATTTGTATCTTTGCTATAATCTTTTTTACCTAGTTTTCTATATTCAGAACCAACAATAAAAATTGCAACAAAGAAACACAAAATATCTGATATACATCCAGCATATAATATTCCATAAATACCTTTATTAAATGCAAAAGCAAGTAAAAGAGATATTGGTATCAATAAAATTATCTGTCTAGTAAAAGATAATGCTGTTGCTTTCTTTACATTTCCTAAAGATTGTATTGCAATACTTCCAGTCATTTCTAATGCATTCAATGCAATAACAAGTAAGAATGAATGACACATTAGTTCCGCAAACTCCATAAACAACTCATAACTAGAATCTGTATTAGATATAAATATTCCAGCAATTTGTCTTGGGAAGAAGAAAAAGATTAAATTAAATACAATACCAACTATAAAGTTTATAATAAGTACTTTCTTTAAAGTTTCTTTTACTCTTTGTTTATTTCCAGCTCCATAATTAAATCCAATAATTGGTTGTGCACCAATAGAAATACCTAATACAACTGAAATATATATACTATTTAATTTTGAAATAACACCATAAACAGATAATGGTATATCAGCGCCAAATTTCGTACTAGCACCGAATTTTGTCATCATATTATTCATAAAAATGAATAAAACTAAAATTGTGCATTGTGTTATAAATGATGATAAACCTAATCCTAAAATTCTAAATACATCACCATCTAATTTAATGCTTTCTTTTGTTATTTTAACTGACTTAAATCTTTTTAAATAAATCATTGCAATTATAAATGAAACAATTTGTCCTATAACAGTAGCAATAGCACCACCTTTAACCCCCATGTTAAATCCTAAAATAAATATAGGGTCTAATATAATATTTATAATAGCACCAACTGTTAGCATAATCATAGAATATTTTGGTGAACCATCAGCTCTTATAATATTTGATAAAGCTGTATAAATAATCATAAAAGGTGCACCAATACAAATTATTTTTCCATAATCAATAGCATAATTGTAAACATTTTCTGTACATCCAAAAAACATTACAAGTTTTGGTAAAGCAATATAAGATACTATGCCTAAAAATATAGAAACTATAATAGTAGTAATTATAGCTTGTCCTACTCCTTTAGCTGCTTCTTTATCGTTTTTTTCTCCTAATTTTAGTGATAAATTAGCTGCAGCACCATTTCCAATTAAACCTGCAAATGCATTAAATGCAATAACTAATGGAAATATAACATTTGTAGCTGCATTTCCTAATGTTCCAACACCTTTGCCAATAAATATTTGATCAACTATATTGTATATTGAGTTGATTAACATACTTATAACACAAGGTATTGCAAAAGCTAATAATAGCTTGTTGATTTTTTCTTTTCCTAAATTTAATTCCTCCATATAAAATCCATTCCTTTCTTTAACTTAAAAGAAAGTATGATTATGAAACTACTTTCAAATCCCCTTCTTTTTTTCGCATCTTATAAAGTTTAACACAAAAAAATTTTTTATGTAAGCAAAATTTTTAATTTTTTTCAAATTTTTTTACATACAAAAACAGATTGTGTAACAATCTGTTTTTGCTTTATAATAATAATTATTTTTCTTTCTTAAAATACACCACTCCATATTTATCCAATAAATCAATAGTTATTTTTCCTTCTTTTAAAGCTTCTTCTGCCGTCATATATTCTCCATCTGAAAAATATACTTGTACGATTTCTGTTTTTTGACATGGATAATAATATTCATATTTTTCATCTTCATAAAACTTATATTCAACATCATCTAAATACTTTTGATAATACTTATCAGCATCACTCAAAATTGCATGATCATATATTTTAGGCTCATCACTTTCATCAATTTTTTCTAAAATATCATCATTATCAACCTTCAATGCAAAATATGGCATATTTGCATTCTTTTCTTTCATAAAAATTATGAACTTGTCTTTGAAATAGCAACGTTTCGTATCATCACTTATTCCATTATACTCTGTTACCATTGTTGCTCTACTATTTAAATTACAACCACTTTCATTCAAAGAAAAGTTTACATTTTGTACAACATCAGTAAAAAATAAGCCTTTTGGATCTTTTATAAACTTACCATATAATTCATTATATGCTACCATACCATTAACTCTTACATAAGGTACAAGTAATTCGTCATCTTCTTTAAATTCTGTTCTTCCATTATACTCACTCATTTTGGTTTTAATATCTTGATAATATTCTGAAAATGATTTATTATCATCCGTTCTATAAAGTATTATTTCATCTCCTTCTTTTGTTTTTAATTTAATTGCAAAATCATCACTTAATAATGTAGTATTTTCATTCTTCTTATTATAAAATAATATCTCTATATTTTTATTCATTTTTTCTGGACTTGCATTATTTATTCCAAAATATTTAATATATTCATTTCCATTAGCAAATGTATTTCTAGTATAATCATTAAAATTATCAAATGTTTCTAAGAAACTTAATTCTTTATTTAAAGTAGCATCTATTTTATATCCATTAGTTACTGTTCTTTCAACATCTATTTTGTAATCATTTTGATTTAACATTTCCTTAGAAAATTTACTATTATTTAATTCATCAACAATTTGCAAATTTCCCTCTTCTAGTTCTATTGTATCTTTTCCAATTTTTTCTTCTAATTCTTTCCATGCTAAGTCTAATGTTCCTATCCATAAATTATTGATTGTATTGTCATCGATTGTACTTTGATATGTTGGATTAAAAGTTACATTATGATTGGTATTATACTTTTTATAAATTTCTGTTACTGCATAAGTAATGCCTGTTAAAGATATTACAATTATTAAAGCAATTATAACTTTTGAAACTTTATTCATACTATCAAATCCTTTCTTTAGCAGGATTTTTCTTAAATTTTTCTTCCCTCTATGTACCAAAGTTTTTGTATTCTGGAGTGATTCTCCTAATATCTCAGCAGTTTCATTATATGATAGTTCTTCAATACTAGTTAGATATATTGCATTTTTATATTTTTCTTCTAATTGGTCTATAGCATTTAATAATTCTTTTTTAGTTTCTTTAATTTCAATATCTTCTAGCACATCACTTTCTACATTTTCTAAATTATGATTTATGTACTGTTCTGATATTTCATTTCTTCTTTTTTCAACTTTTATATAATTATAAGCTCTACTTTTAGCTACCAGATATGCATATTGTCTAAAAGAATAGCATTCTTTAGTAGGATTTTGCATTATATACATAAATGTTTCCTGTGTTATATCTTCTGCCTTTGAATAGTCTTTCAAAATGTTATATACAAAATATTCTATTTTTCCTCTATACTTATTATATAAAAGATTAAATGCTTCTTTATTGCCTTTTAAGTATTCATTATACAATTTTTTATCTAAATCTTTCTCCATTTTTACCTGCTTTCATATATACATACAAGTAAGATTCAAAAAAGTTTCAAAATTTTCTTTATTTATTTTTCGTGCAAACTTTCTCACATAATAATCTTCCTTTTACTTTTATAAATTTATTTTATACTATGAATCTACAAAATTAAAGTATTTCATTAAAAAAGTTGCTTATTACGTTTAATAATGATATTCTTTTAATAAGAAAATTTTAATAGAAGGAGTTTAAAATATGGAAGAAAAGAAAAATATCTCAAACAATTTATTAGTGTTCTTTTTAATACTATGTATCATTGTAATAGCAGTGCTTGGCGTATATATTTATAAGATTAACGACAAATTGTTAGAAATTGCTAATACTAATTTTGCCAAAGACAATACTTCTGTCTCAAATACTACTGATAATTCAACAACTGGTTTGGAAATATTAAATAAGATATCTAATGATACTAATACAGCTAAAACTAATAATACTACAAATGAAACTAACACCTCATCAAATACTAGCATTGCTAATAATATTTCAAATGAAAATTCAACAACATCAAATGCTAACTCAGAAATTAGTTTTGAAAAGATGATGAATATACTTTACCCACATAGTGAAACAAAAAAAGATTCAACAACATATTATTCTACAGTTAGTGATTTTGATAGATCTTATGATGGTTCACCTGTTGGATACACAAATGTTTATATAGACCAAAATGGTATCAACTTATATATATATGATGAAAGTCACAATATATCAACAACCATAAAAGGAATTACTGAAGAAGTAGTAGATATTAAACTTAAAATTCTTGAGCCTGATTCATATCCTCAATTAATTGTACTATTAACTAGAAATGGAAATGTTTATTACTTAAAAGATTTTTCTGGAGACATGCAAGCACAAAAAATAGATGATTTATCCGAAATAGTTAAAATCAGCATAATGGAGTCTTATACTGATGGTGCATATCACACTGATACAGCTGTAGTTGGAATAGATAAAGACGGTGATTTAATATCTCTTTGGGAATATATTTATAAACAAAGATAGTTACAATAGCCAAAGATACTAAATTTTTAGTATCTTTTTATTTTTTATATATTTCATTGAATTTGAGCTAAATTCGTATTATAATATTAGGGTATTTCATACTTATATCCAAAGTACATTACTAGGATATACAAATGCATTATTAAAGAAAGGAGAATTGTTTTAGTTTTCGTAACTCACTTGTAAAAATAATAGGAGGATTTTTAATGGGTATTTCAAATTTTTCTAAAGTGGATTATTTACGTTTAGCTCCCAAGTCCTATAAGTGTCCTTTTTGTGGTAACGAGCATCCTTACGATAAAACATATTTAGATTATTATGGTAGAACAAAGAATAAATCTCTATTATCCTATAATATTTTATATGATTCTCTTGTATTAACCTGTAGTAGTAATAATCGAATATCACTTTGTTTTGATCCTTTTCGTAGCTATTACCATTTTCAAATACATGGTAGCATTTGCAAAAACAATTATTATGATAAAATTGATGGTGAAGGTAAAGTTTCTTTGGAAGAAATGGAAGACCGTGAGGATGGTACAATCACATTCAAATTTCCTATCAGCAGTTTAAAAAGAAACATATATTTAAAATTCATTTATGACCAAGAAAACTCATTTGCAGTCATTTATCTTCAAAAAATGAAAGCAGAACTGACTTCACATGAAAACAATTTACGTCAAAAAGAACGTGAACTATATGCTCGTGAAAGAAATTTACAAGCTAAGGAGCAAGAAAAAAGAGAGAAAGATTTAAGAAGTCTTGAACAAGTTTTACAGCAGAAAGAAAAAGAACTCGAAGAGCGTGAGAAAAAGTTGCAAGAAGCAAAAACGTCCATGCTAACAACCTTAAATCAAATTTAAAGAATCCAACAAAAGGAGATTTATTTTCGTGACTCACTTGTTAACATGATAGGAGAATTTTAAATGGGGATTGCAAGTTTTTCTAAGCGGGATTATTTATATTTAGCTCCCAAGTCCTATAAATGTCCTCTTTGTGGTAAAGAGCATACTTACAATAATAAATATTATGATAAGTATGATTGCAAAGAAAAAAATCGTCCTCTAGCACACTATCAATCTACTGGATATAAACATCTTACTTTAACCTGTAGTGCTCTTAATGACATATCAATTTCTTTTGACGCTGAATATTGTTATTGGGAAATACATGGTTTCATTGACAAAAGCGGTTTTAGTAAAAGAATTGATAGTAAAGGTAAAATTCCTTTAGAAAACATGGAAGATCGTGAAGATGGTACAATAACATTATATCTAGGTCGTTTTGATTATGACGATATATATTTAACATTCATTTACGACCATGAAAAATCCTTTGAAACTGTTTATTCACGAAAAATAAAAGCAGAGATTGCTGTTCGGGAAGAAAAAGTACTCAAAAAAGAACGTGAACTAAATGCTCGTGAAAAAAATTTACAAGCAAAGGAGCAAGAAAAAAGAGAAAGAGATTTAAGAAATCTTGAACACTCTTTAGAGCAAAAAGAAAAGGAGCTTAAAGCACTTGAACAAAAATTGCAAGAGGTAAAAAAAACAGTACTAACAGCCCTAAATCCAATTTAACAAAATGTTTCTTTGCTGAATCATCAGCAAAATTCCAAATAATGCAAATGCCGTCCGGGATATGTCTCGGGCGGCCACTTATTTTATAAAGCTAATATCTTTATTTTAACAAATTATCATTTTTATCATCTTGTATTAGTAACTTTTCAGTATGTGCTATATGAAATTTTGCTTCATCTTTACTATTGGTTGGAACATTTATTGTAGCTTTTCCAATTTCTTCAACAGAAAAAAGTCTTTGTTGAAAAAAGCTAGCAATTCTTTTATTTGATACATCTATTAAATGTTGTATTTGTTCAAATGTTGGTTCAATACCAAGTGATTCTAAACTTTGTATAAAATTACCAGCCTTTACTTTATCAAAATATGCCTTCATTGATTTACCAGCTTGTTTAGAATCTTTTTCATATTGTTCCATATAATATGGATATACTAATAAAGCAACCATATATCTTGCTTTATAATCAACATTTGTTTTTGAATCTTCTAATCTATTTAAAATATATTGTAAACTTTTATCTGATAAACTATATGCTTTTCGTATTTCAGAAATATCTGTTTGTCTTATATTTCCCTTTTGTTCCTTAATTCTCATTAGCTCTAGTTTAGCAAAAGTTTCAACAACATCATCATAACAATTTATAATATCACCTTTTTCACGATTTGTAACATCTTCTCTATTTAATATTCCATTCTCTGTTAAGAATCTACTTAACATTGCTTCAAAACAATATGATGTTACTTCTCCTAATAAATTTCTCGTCGAATTATCTTTTTCTCCAAAATCAAAAGTATGTGATATCTCATGTACTAGTAAATAAATATCTTCTACTGTTCCCTTGCAAGGAACATATATTGCAGATTTTCCATTTTTAGTCATTACGCATGGAATTTTCGTGTGTGCAGGCATTCCACTAGCTTTGCAGCTTGAAAAATCATTCACTCCATCTAGCATATACATATTAAAATCAAATTCACTGCTACCATCTACAATATTTTTAGCTTTTTCATATAGTTCTGAATCCAAATCTTTAAAAAATTGTAATGCAATTGACTTAGTTTGAGCAATTGCAGAAGGTGTTGCAATTTTATTGATATTTCTATCTGGTAATTTTAAATTTGAAATCATTGCTCTCGAAATCTCATATAGTAAATGATAGTCTGTCCCATTTTTTCTATTTACTAAATTTTTATGTATAATTTCATTAAGTTTAGGTAAATCTTCTTCCTGTGAAATTCGAGCCTCTTCTATCGAACCATTATATTTATTACGTGCAATTGTATTTTCTTCTATTTCATTCATCTTAAGCTCCTAATCAATATTCAATCTGTTCTCTACTTTTTATTGAATATATCATTATTATATTTTTCTCTCTTACTTTCTTCAATTTTAATTCTATCAATTTTTTCCTTTTCAATAATCTTGTCTCTCTGATATGTAGTAGCCCAATAATCTCTAAAAATATTTGCCAATATAGCTTTAGTTTCATCTAATAAATTTTGTTCTTCAAAATTTTTGCTTATATCAACTTTAAAATAATACTCTTTATCCATATTATTTTCAAATGTTTCTAATAATTTTGAAGGTATTTTATCTACACTTTCTTTAGGAACAAATTTTAATATTTCAATTACTTCCTTATATGCTTTAGCATATTTATTTTTTGAATTTTCCATTCATACCTCTTTATATGGTTTAATACTATTGAAATTATACGCAAATTTTATATTTTTAGTTTACTAATCATGTATTTTAATTTTTATACCACTTTTGGCCTCAATACTTGCAAATCCTCCAATTGGAAAAGTAAATATTGGAGTTGTATGTCCAAAATTTGCATCTATGATAACAGGTATATCTTTTAATTCTGCCTTTGTTTCTATTATTTCTTTCCATTTATTTTCATTCATATTAGCTTCTTTTTCAGCCTTACCTATAACAATTCCATTTATATTCTTTCCTTTTAAGGCATGTAACAATGATTGCAAATCTCTATCAAATTCTCTTACGAATTCATTTTTTACTAATGAATCATCTTCCAAAAACAATATTATATTATCTTCATCTGGCATATATTCTGTTCCTTGTAGTAAATTTAATGTACATAAATTTCCACCAATTATTTTTCCTTCACCTTTACCAGATGACATAATTTTCATACCATCATTTTTTATAAAGTCTCTATCTTCTTGATTCTTATACCAAGAGTCATTACTCCATTTATCAGAACTAATGATATCTACATCTTCTTTATTTTCAATTAACATTTTTCTAAAATAATCCAATGTATACTCAAAACCGTATTTCATACCAAAACTTGAAAAATGTGGACCATAATATGTAACTAATCCTGTTTTAGCATAAATAGAATTACTTAAAGCTGTTATGTCTGAAAAGCCACAAAATATTTTTGGATTTTCCTTTATTAAATCATAATCAACATAATCAAGTAATTGATTTATATTATATCCACCAATTACTGTCAAAATTGCTTTAACATTTTTATCTTTAAAAGCTTCATGTAAGTCTTCTACTCTTTCTCTAATACTTCCACATAGAAAATCATCATTTACAGAGCTCATTACATTTTTTCCAAAAGAAACTTTAAACCCCATTTGTTCTAATCTGTTTTTGGCAAACTCAACAGTATCTTGACCTAATATTTTCATACTTCTTGATGGGGCTATTACTCTTATCTCATCACCAATTTTTAATTTTTCTGGAATAACTTTCTTCATAATTTTCGCTCCTTAACTTCTAATATAATTTATTATTTAATTTCAAATTCATTTGAATAAAAATCAATATATCCATTATCATAAACTGGTTTAACTATTCTATATGTTCCACTAGATAAAGTTCCATAATACTGTTTTATATCTAATTTTTGAGTTAACTGATTATTTTCATTAGGTACATAAGCTATACTAATCCAAGCTATGTCATCTGATACATACTTTAACTCTTCCCATTTTTCATTTATTTTCTGTTGAATTCTAAATTCAACTCCCCAGCCATAAGGTATTTCATTATTATCTGTGATAAGTATTTCAGCACTTTCGTTTGTTACTGTATCTGGTAATACTTCAATTTTAACATTATTAAAATAATACTTTTTTACTTGTTCTTTAATATTACTGTTACTTACAAGTGAAGCATCAAATTTTCTTCTTATATCTTCAGGAAATATCTTTTTTATTGATTTTGTATACTCTGAACCATCTTTTGGAATTTCATAATTTACTATTTCATCATTTTCAAATATGAATTTATAAGGAACTGAACTTCCACTATTTTCTACAAGTTTACCATCTTGAACATAATAGCTCTCAATCAGAGCCCATACATATACATAAGTTTTATCTTGTTGTTGTCTGATTCCTAGTTTTGCAATATCTGTAAAAACTTTAAAATCTTTTACATTATAATTTGGTGTAGAATATTTTTCTTTTGAAAAATATTGTGGTTGCTCTTGTTGAATAAGATATTGTTCTACACTTTCATACAAATAATCTTTATCAGTTACTATTGTTTGCTTCTGATTGGTTCTAATAATTATATATGTTAATAGTAATGTGATTACTATTATAGAAATTACTAATACAATTTTTATATTTCTTTTCATATTTTTTATCCATTTCAGTTATTTTAATAAACTAGCCTTGAGTTTCTTACTCTCATAAACTTTATTCACTATATCATATTTTATAATTTTTTTCTACAAATTAAGCATAATTTTCTAAAAAAGATGTTGTCGCTCTTGGAACTAATTTATCAGATTTTTTTGCAGATGAAAGATTTAATGAAGCCGAAGTTCAAAACTAGCTTAAACGAAATAAAGAAAAATAATAAAAATTTAATTCTATTACTTTTCTTTTATTTTTTGTCAAAATTATTTTTTATGACCTAAATACAAAATTGTAATTTGTCATTGTTCTAGATAAAACTAATCTGCTTATTTCTACCTACAAGCCAACTTTTCTGTTTAGCCTCTGTTATCTTATCTCCAACTTCACTATTTCCAATTAAAAATGGCGAATTTTCATTATGCTTTTTCATATTTTCAATAACTAAACCCTTATTAGCATTAGCATAACAATATTTACATAAATGTCCACAAGTATTATAGCTACCAATATCATTTCCCATAAGGCAATTACATTCTTGTCTTAAATTCTTTCTTTTAGGTAGTTCTAACTTGCCATTTATTGATTTTTCAACAATTTCTTGGCTCATGCATCCATTGCATTTTAATCCATATTCTGATAAAAAAGTTTTTTCACAACAACTATGTATTACTATATTATTTTCTTTTCCTATTCTAGCAAAAGCTTTAGCAATACGAATTTGCTCTTCTTTGGTTGGAGGTCTTAAATCTGGAGCATTTCTTTTTACTTTTTCATATAAATCTAAAAAGCTAATAGTACAATTATGAGTGTAACCTTTCAAACTATTAGCCATATTTTCAAAACACTTTATATGCTTTTCTACATCAAACTCCTTATTTATAAAAATTGGATCATATCTCCAACCAATAGAATCTATGCCTATATGATTTGATAATTTCTTAAAACTTTCTATCACTTTTTCTTTATCTGGTACAACAGGCTCTATGTCTTTTCCATAAGGGGTTATCGTTACGAACCAATATTGTTTATATTTGTCTAGTTCATCTAAATATTCTAACATTGGCTCTGGATTTTTAGTACAAAATGCTAAACAATCTACTACTTTTGGAGATAAAATATATTTAGTTACTTGTGATGGATAATATGGATTTCTTACTAATACATATCCTTCTCTTATTCTATTCATTAACCATTTTGAATA
>CAKPCF010000010.1 GCA_934141445.1 uncultured Clostridia bacterium
TTTCTCAAGATATATGCTATAGCATTTTTTAACATTTTTATCACTCTCCTTTATACATATTTAATAGATTCCATTCTCATTACTCCTTTTTCTTTAACATAAATCTTATATATTTACTTATTTATAAATTTGAATGATTCATTGCATCCAGTTTTAATCCTAAATCTTGAATCTCTGAATAAATACTTCCATATCCATATGGATCTAATGAATCACCCATTTTATTGTTCAAATCACTTAATTCGTTTTCTAATTCTTCAATCTTTGAATATAAACTATATGAATCATATACACTCAAAGCAGAATCTATTTTACTATATATATCATCCATTATTTCTCTTAATTGGTTTAATATTTCTGCTGGAGAATCAGAATATGTTTCTATTGTATTATCTATCTCATTTGCTATTTCATCAATTTTACTACTTATTTCACTTAATCTTGGCAAATTATTATCAATATCTTTTATAACTTTATTGATATTATCTTTTACATTAATTATTTCATTTAAAGTAGAATCTATGGTGTTAATTTTTAATGTTACATTTTTTATTAATTTTTTAAATTCAATTATCTGCTTCGTTTCATTTTCGATATTTAAATTCAATATATCTTTAGTTTTCTTCAATTCATCTATATTATTATTTATATCTTTAAAAATACCTTTATAATTTTTTATATATGTAACTTTATTATTTAAATTCTCCACATTATCATTACTTAACTTTAAAGCTAACATCATTTCAATCAATAGTTCTTTTTCTGATAATGAATTCCAATATTCTTTATCTTTTGTAACTGCATTAAGTAAGTTGTTAAATCCATTTTCAGCATCTTTTTTACCTTGATTATAACTATCTTCAACCTTTTTTTGCCATTCCTCTTGGAGCTTTTTAGTATTAAATATTTTCATTCTACTCATCCTTATCAAACTTTTTTATATTCTCGCTATTATTTCTAAATAATCTTTTTCGTTTGTCTCAACTGATTTTTTATGTATTTATCATACTCTTTATATGCTTTTTCAAAAACCTTTTTGCATGATATTGCTATAGCACATTCTAAAATATCCTTATAAGTTATTGAATTAGTATCAAAAGTTAATAAATTATTTGTCCAACTAATTTGTGTCAACAGTGGTGACACAAATAAAAAATCATTTATTTTTTAATTTATTTGCTTCATTAAGCAACTTATCAAAATCCGAAACTATCTTTTGGCTTTTATTAAATTCTATATACTCTTTCTCAGCTTTTTCTTCTGCTTGTTTTCTTGATATTTTACCATTATCTTTTAAAATATCATATTTTCTAAATTCCAAAAATTCATTTATACTTTTTGCAAATTCTTCCATAGTAAATGTGTTTTCTCTTTCTACTAGGTCTTCTATATAATCAAAATATCCTGAAACCGTTCTCTCTAATCTTTTTATTTGTTTTTCATCTAGATAGTTTTTAGCAATCATTACATCTGATTTTAATATTCTTCCATCTGGTGAATTTTTCCAAGTAGTTAATCCCATATTTTCTTTAGTATGATCTGCTTTTTGATATATTATTTCTGCAGCTGTATTACCTGTAATTGCATAATGGAATTTATTTTTAACATTTGCATAAAATTGTTGTGTTGTATCAGAATTTCTATCATAATCTATACTACATTCTGCAAATAGATCTGTTATCTGCTGCCATATTCTTCGTTCACTTGTTCTAATTGAACGAATTCTTTCTAATAATTCTTTAAAATAATCTTTTCCAAATTTTGGTCCGTTTTTTAGTAATTCATCATTTAAAACAAATCCTTTTTTTATATACTCTTTTAATGTATTAGTTGCCCATATTCTAAAATCTGTTGCCTGTTTTGAGTTTACTCTATATCCAACCGCAATTATTGCATCTAAACTATAAAATGATATTTCTCTTGAAACCTCTCTGTTTCCTTCTTTTTGAACTGTTCGAATTTTTCGAATAGTTCGATTTTCTTCTAATTCATGTGTTTCAAAAATTTCTTTTAAATGATAATTTATTGTGTTCACTTCTACTTCAAATAATTTTGACATTGATTTTTGTGTCAACCAAAAATCTTCATTGTCATATAAAACTTCTACAGAAATATTATCATTGTTTTGACTTTGGTATATGATTAAATCTCTTAAATTTTCTATAGGATTCATTCTCATTTCTCCTTTGCTTTCTAGTCAAACTACTTTTCTTTATCTCTCTTAATTTGCTTACTATATCTGTCCTCCTCTGAAAATACACATCCACAATATTTTTGCATATATAAACCTAGTTCTCTTGCCTTAGCTTGTCCCTCTCTAAATCCTACTCTAAAATCTCTATATACAAAATCAATCTCATATTTTTTAGCAAGTTGTTCTGCCAATTCTTTTATAACATCATGTTGTTGATATGGGCTCACTAATAAAGTAGTTGAAAATGCATCATAACCATTTTCTTTTGCAAATTTTGCAGTTTGTTCTAGTCGAACAGGATAGCAATAATTTTTACAGCGATTCTTTAAATCATTTGAAACATTTTTACAAAAGTCATCTAAACCGTAATTTTCTTCTATAATTAGTTTAAAATTTTCCATTTTACTATATTCTATTAAAGTATCTCTTCTAGTTTTATATTCTATATATGGGTGAATATTAGGATTGAACCAGTATGATACTGGTTCAATTCCTTCTTTTCTTAAGCTATCTATGCAATATACACTACAAGGTGCACAACATGTATGTAATAATAAATTCATAATGAATTTCATTCCTTTCATTTTTAAAATAAAGAAAAACTATAATTTTTGCCAGTCACTTCTTTATTTTTTTACTTCATGATATTCTTTTTCTGTATTTACTTTCCAAATATTATCTTTAGTTGTTACATTATTTCTAATATTTTTTACTGTTTCCATTGCAGTTACCATTGAATGGTCCATATTATTATATCTATGTTGTCCATTTCTACCTACGCAATATAGATTATCAAATTTATTTAAATAAGCTATTAACTTATCAATTTCATCATAAGTATCAAAATATGCTGGATATGCTTTCTTTACTCTTTCTCTATGAGAATCTAAAACATCATTTTCTTCAATAATTCCCATACTTACCAATTCTTTAATTGCAAATTTAGTAAATTCTTCATCTGACATATTCCAATATTCATCACCTTCATTGCAAAAATATTCTAGTCCTATCCAAACTTGTTCTTCTGGTTTTGATACCATATAAGGTGACCAATTATTAAAAATTTGAATTCGTCCAAGTTTTACATCAGGTTCTTGAACATATATCCAACAATCTGGAACAATGTTTCCAAGTGTTTGAATCTTTGTTTTATTTTTTAAATCTAATTTCTTTAATAATAAACCAACTGTCATAAAATCTCTATATGGTAAACCTGTTGCAATTTTTCTTATATCTTCTGGTACAACTTCTTCTTTCATATCTTCAACTAAATCTTTTAATGGCATTGATGATATGAATATATCTCCAGAAAATACTTCAATTTTTCCATCATGTACACATTCTACAGAAACAATTTTATTGCCTTCTATATTTATTTTTTGAACAGAATGTTCTTTTAATATTTTTCCACCCTTTTTCTCAAATTCATCTGCTAAAGTTTCCCAAAGTTGACCTGGTCCATACTTTGGATACCAAAATTGTTCGATTAAGGAAGTCTCAACTTTTTTACTTTTTGGATTAAATATTTTTCTAAACATATCTTTTATTACAGCTGTAATTGATAAGCCTTTTACTCTTTGAGAACCCCAATCAGCTGATATTACACTTGGATGTCTTCCCCATAATTTTTCTGTATATTTTTCAAAAAACATACCATATAAAACTTTTCCAAATCTATTTATATAAAAATTTTCTAGTGATGTTTCTTCTTTTTTTACAAAAATAGATTTTAAATAGCTAAATCCTGATTTTATGGTTCTAACTAATCCCATATTAGTAAAAGTTTCTAGCTTTAAAGAAACTGGATAGTCAAAAAATTTCTTTAAATAATAAATTCTTGACACTCTATCTCTTACTAACATTACTTTATCTTCTTTTTCTGGGTCTGGTCCACCTTCTTTTAAAGGCTTCTCTCTATTTAGTTTTTTATCATCATAAGATGGAGCACCTTGAATAGGCATTAAATCTTCCCAAAATTTCATAACATTTTCATCTTTTGAAAAGAATCTATGTCCACCAATATCCATTCTGTTTCCATTATATCTAACTGTTTTAGATATACCACCAACTTGCTTGTCCTCTTCTAAAATAACAACTTCATATTCTTCATTGTCTTTTAATAACTCATATCCAGCTGTTAGCCCTGCTGGCCCTGCTCCAATAATAATTACTTTCTTCATTTTTTAAATTCCTTCTCATTTATTTCCAAAAACATATTTTAGATTCTATATTATAATATACTTTAGGTATAAGCTCTTTCATTGATACACCAGATATACTCTCAAAACCAGTTAAAATATTAACTATAATTGTTATACAAACTATTATTTTCAATATATTAAACATTATATCTTTAGTTTCCTTATGTTTGTAATTTTTATAATTTTCTAAAAATACTAATATTCCTGCTAATACAAAATATATTGCAAAATCAAGCAAATATCTTCCGGTACTTCCTGCTTGCATTACAATAATTATATTTAAAATAATACCAATTATCAATATACTTATAACTAATTTTTTTAATTCTTTATTTTCGCTTCCTTTTAGGAATTTTTTTATTCCAAATATACAGAAAAATGCAATTGGTGATAATATAAATACTCCACCTGGCATATCTTCAATATAATAATACGAAAAAATTTCAAAAATATTTGAATTTACTTGCATAAAAGGAAATGCACCTATTACAGTAGGAATATTAAACAAATTATATATAAAACCTAATGGAACAGTACATAATCTATTTTTTAGATTTCTCATGTCATTCATTGTTAATTGATACTTTGCGCCAAATTCAAAGATACTTCCAAATCTCACATAATTGTAAAGCATCATTAAAATACCAACTACTGCATATGGGCCTATAAAAGCAATTGCATTCTTTATACACTCATTTTTATTACCTTTTTCTTGTTTTATAAATTTAATTATAAATGGAATTGTAAAAATTGATGCAATTAAAGTTGTTGGTCTACAAGCTACTGCTAAAGCTAAACATAATGCTCCCAAAAATATCCTTTTACTTGAAAAGCTATTGTCTTTTTCACATGTAACAAATAAATACATTCCCTGCAATACAAAATATAATCCTGCAATATTTACTAATTCATAAAACCTTGGTGCAACATTTATCCAAATTATCATGCTTCCAAATAGCAATATTGCATTTGAAAAAAATAATAATTTAAATGGTAATTCTGAAAAATATTTTTTAAATAATTTTTTTATTAGCATAGCCATCAAAAGCAAACTTAATATGCTAAATATCAAAACTCCTGTTGCGGTCTGCATAAAAATACCTGTTATTAAATGGAATGGAACAAGTAAAATTAAAGCAGGTAATATTCCAAAATAAACATAATAATGGTTATTATATAAAGCAGCATCCCAAATATAATCTGTTCCTCTTTGTATTGAACTTCTTTCTACAGTATCATAAGAATTTTGCAAATTTAATAACTTTTCACTTGGTTCTTGGAGTAAATTAAATTGTCCTTGTTCTATTGCTTGTACAAAATCTTTACTATATAAATCATACTTGGTACGAGTATTATTTTTATTAAACAAGCATACTATAAGCATTGCGATTACAGTTAATATGATATATGCTCTCTGCTGTTTAAGATTATTCTCCTTATAACCTTCGTTCCAATACTCATTATTTTTCAAAGAATATATAAATATCAATATAGCAGTAACTACTAATACTCTTGTTAAATCAAATTCAAATGGAATTTCAGTATTTAGTTGTACTTTAGATATCTTCACATCTTCATTACTACTATATCTAATTTCTAGATTTTTAACTCTTCCAGAAAGAAATACTGCTGTATATTTTGCATTTTCAACACTTGGAGTATACTGTTTGCTTGGCAAACCTCTTCGTGAAGTTGTCTCATCTCCATATATTATTTGATAATCAATATACTCATTTTCTTTAACATTTTCAAATTCAACATAAATTGTTTTAATCTCATCATCAATATTTGAAATATTTATATATTTCGTACCATCTGAATATTCCATAATATTTTCATTTAAATCATTGTAATTAAAATCATATTCATAATTTTTTGAAAAATCTAATCTATATGATTTTATATTAAAAATTGTAAATTCAAGTAATAACGAGATTAGTATTGCACTTATGAAACCATATAAAGCAAATTTCTTTTTTCTATTTAAAACATTAGCTACTACACAAGCAATTAAAATTATAGATATACAGATATATTTCATAGACTACCCTCAAATTTTATTTTAGTATTTATTTTACTAATTTCTATACTCTAATCCAAAATGCTCATAAGCCAAAGGTGTTACAATTCTTCCCCTAGCTGTTCTTGCTAAAAAACCTATTTGCATCAAATATGGCTCATACACATCTTCTAATGTAGCTGTTTCTTCATTTACTGTTGCAGCTAATGTTTCAAGTCCAACTGGTCCACCAGAATAGTGATGTATAATTGTTTCCAATATTTTTTTATCAATATTATCTAGTCCTAAATCATCTATTTCTAACTTTTTCAAAGCTGTTCGTGTTATTTCTAAGGTAATTTCTCCGTCACCTAAAACTGCTGCATAATCTCTAACTCTTTTTAACAATCTGTTTGCAATTCTTGGAGTTCCTCTTGACCTTCTTGCAATTTCTTCAGCTGATTCTTCATCTATTTGCAAATCTAAAATTTTACTTGAACGTTTTACAATTGTTTTTAAATCTTTTACAGAATACAATTCAAGTCTTTCTACAATTCCAAATCTATCTCTAAGTGGTGTAGAAAGAGAACCAGCTCTTGTTGTAGCTCCTATCAAAGTAAATTTAGGCAAGTCTAATCTGATACTTCTTGCAGTAGGACCTTTTCCTAAAATAATATCTAAGCAAAAGTCTTCTAAAGCTGGATACAAAATTTCCTCAATATTTTTATTTATCCTATGAATTTCATCTATAAATAAAACATCATTTGGTGCTAAATTAGTCAAAAGTGAAGCCAAATCTCCAGGCTTTTCAATTGCAGGACCTGATGTAATTTTTATATTTGAATTCATCTCATTTGCAATGATATTTGAAAGTGTTGTTTTTCCTAATCCTGGAGGTCCGTATAATAATACATGGTCTAAAGCCTCTCCTCTTTTTTTAGCAGCTTCTATGTATATTTTCATATTTTCTTTAACTTTAGTTTGACCTATATATTCATCTAAAGTTTGAGGTCTCAAAGTATTTTCTTGAATTTCTTCTTCAATATCTTGAACACCTGGTCTCATTAAATTTTCATCTTCCATCTTTTGCTCACTTTCTTATAACAATTCTATCAAAATTTTATAAAAATTCTTCTAAAATAAATTTTTAATCTACAAGTCCTTTATATTGTAATTCCTCCATAAAAGGAAATAGTTCTCTGACTCTTTTTAATGTATAAATTGCTGTTCTTTGATGTGGACATTTTTCTGGTGCTTCAATCAATTCATTTTTATAACAATTCTTATCCATTTTATAAATTAAATATTTGCAATTCATATACATATAATAAATTTGAAAACCATTATTCAAATCTTCCCAAAACATTTCAAAAGTGTATTTTTCGTTCATTTATACTAAAAATCTCCTTTTATGATGTAAATTATTCTTCAATCATTTTCTCAAAATCAGCTTCACTAATAACTTGTACGCCTAGTTCTTGTGCCTTAGTTAATTTACTTCCACTATCTTCTCCGGCTAAAACATAACTTGTTTTTTTAGATACTGAAGATGAAGTTTTTCCTCCAAATCTTTCTATTATCTCTTCTGCTTCTTTTCTAGAAAATTTATCTAAAGCTCCTGTTAATACAAATATCTTGCCATCAAATCTCAAATCTGTACTCTCTTCTTCTAAAGCTTCCATGTTTAAACCATAATTTTTAAGTCTATTTATTAAATCTTGAGTTTGTGGTTGAGCAAAAAATTCAAAAACACTTTCTGCCATTATTTCTCCCATATCATCAACACTATTTAAACTTTCTAAACTAGCATTCATCAAATTATCCATATTTCTATATTTTTTAGCTAGCTGTTTAGCAGCTTTAACTCCAATATGTCTGATTCCAAATCCATTTATCAATCTATATAAATCATTTGATTTACTAGCATTGATACTATCTATTAAATTTTGAGCAAATTTTTTACCATTCTTTTTTAGAGAAGCAATATCTTCTAATTTTAGTTCATATAAATCTGCAATATTCTTTATAAATTCTCTATTTAAAAATTCCTCTATTATATTATCTCCTAAGCCTTTTATGTTCATAGCTTCTCTTGATGCAAAGTGAATTATATTTCTATACTGTTTTGCAGGACATTCTATTCCTATACATCTACGAATTGCTTCTCCTTCTTCACGTATTGCATCAGCTCCACACACTGGACATTTTTCTGGAATAACAAAATCTCTTTCGGTTCCATCTCTTTTTTCTTTAAGAACTCCAACAACTTCTGGAATTACATCTCCAGCCTTTTGAATAATTACAGTATCTCCAATTTTCAAACCTTTTTCCATTACAAAATCTTCATTATGTAATGTTGTTTTTGAAATAGTTGAGCCTGCAACTTTTACTGGTTCTAAAATTGCCATAGGAGTAATTGCTCCTGTTCTACCAACTTGAAATACAATATCTTTCAATTTTGTAGCTTTTTGCTCTGGTGGATATTTATAAGCAATAGCCCACTTTGGTGTTTTATAATTTGTTCCTAAAATTTCTCTTTGCTCAAGATTATCTACTTTTATAACAGCTCCATCTATACCAAAAGTTAAATCATCTCTATTTTCTCCAATTTTGTTTATAGCTTCAATTGCTTCTGGAATACTATTACATTTTTCTATTACAGGATTTACATTAAATCCTAATTTTTTCATATAATCTAATGATTCATAATGTGATGTAAATTTTATATCTTCTGATTTTTGAACATTAAATATATAAATATCTAAAGGTCTTGAAGCTGTAATCTTACTATCTAATTGTCTTAAAGAACCTGCTGCTGCATTTCTTGCATTTGCAAAAAGTGGTTCTTCATTTTCGATTCTTTCCTGATTCATTGCTTCAAATTCACTTTTTCCTATAAAAACTTCTCCTCTTACAGTAATTGTAACAGGTTCAGTTAACTTTTGAGGAATATGTTTAATTGTTTTTAAGTTTTCAGTAATATCTTCTCCAACAAGCCCATTACCTCTTGTAGCACCTCTAAAAAATTCACCATTTATATATTCCAAACTTACAGAAAGACCATCTATCTTTGTTTCAACAACATAATTTACATCTTGTGTGCCTAATGTTTTTTTAGTTCTTTCATCAAAAGCATATAATTCTTCAAAATCAAATATATCTTGCAAGCTTTGAAGTGGTATTTCATGTTCAACTTTTGCAAATCCTTCTTTTACAGTACCACCTACATGTTGTGTTAATGAATCTTTTGAAATAAATTCTGGATATTCTTTTTCAAGATTTCTAAGTTCAACCATAAGCATATCATACTCAAAATCACTTATGTCTGGATTATCATCATCATAATATTTTTTTGCATAATATGCAGTTAATTTATTTAACTCATCAATTCTCTTTTTAGCTTCTTGTTTATTCATTTGTTTCCTCTTTCCAATTTATTCTTTAAATAAATCTTTTCCTTTTTTCAAATAATCATAACCTGAAAAAATAGTAGCAATTACAGATATAATTAGTAAAACAGTTGTAATAATATTTAATATTAAACTTGGTGTTGGCATACTTAATGTACTTGCTTTAAAACAATCAGCAAAATTATATTTATCTATAAATACTAAAATAATTGCAATCATTTGTGTAACAGTTTTTAATTTTCCCCAAACAGATGCTGCAACAACTTTTCCACCTTTTTCAACTGCTACTAGTCTATAGCCAGATACAATAAATTCTCTAGCCAAAACAATTATAGGAATCCATGCTGGAATCTTTCCAAATTCAACTAACATAACTAGAGCAGATAAAACTAAAATTTTATCTGCAAGTGGGTCTAGGAATTTTCCAAAAGTAGTTACCATATTTCTACTTCTTGCAATATATCCATCTAGTTTGTCTGTTATTGATGCTATTATAAAAATAACATTCATAATCCATAGATATACTGGTATTCCTAAAAATTCTCCACTTATTCCTCCAAGTTCTCCAATATATCCTATAACAACAAATATAGGAACTAAAATTATACGAAAAATTGTTAATTTATTTGCTAAATTCATTTTTACTCTCATTCCTTTCATAACTTAAAATGCTTGCAACATTTTTTCTCTTTTGGTTACTAATTATTTTCTACAATATTTGAAATATTGAAAATGCTATTTGTTACTGTATTAGTATCTTTTAACGTGTTTGATATCTTCTTATTTTTTGAAATTTCTTTTTCTCTTGCAACTTTTAATTGTTTTAATAAAGCCTCTAGTTTTGATAAATCCTTTCCAATCATCTCAAAATCACCAGATTCCTTTGATTCTTGTAAATTGCTTTCAGCTTTTAAAACAGAATCTATAATAGCAGATATATCTTCCATATCAACTACATTTATGTCTACTGCATAATCTGTAAACAAATTGTTTAATGCTTCTTCAATATTATCACCTATTGCAACTGTACTGCCCGAAGCAACAATTACTTTCTTTAATACTGGAATTTCATCTGTATCATTTAACATTACTTGGTAAACAGGCTCAACATATAGTAAAGTATTATTTATTGGAATTATTTTTATTTCTCTAGTAAGTTTTGTACCAGATGTATTTAATTTTTCAAGTTCTTCTGAAATTGTAGTGTCTTGCTCTATTTGATTGTTAAGTTGTGCAATTCCTACAACATTATTTTCAGCAGAAAATTTATACAAGTTTAACTTTGGAACACCATTTTCGCAAGTTCCAACTAAATATGAAATTATATTTTGTTTTGATTGTCTATTATATGTTAAAACAATTCCAAATTGTTCTTTATTAGAATCTGGCGTCTTGCACATTGTATAAGTTGGTTCCATTGCAGATGTTGCTTTTTTAGTTCCAGATGTACCAAGCGTAGTAGGTGTTATTTGCCATAAATCATCTGACCTGTATAAAGAATCCGCACTAATATCATGATATGTAGCAATCATTTTAGATTGAACTTCATATAAATATTTTGGATATGTAAAGTGCTCTGAAATTTCCGTTGGAATTTCTTCATCTGAGAATAGTCCCTTATACATATTTTTATATGCCATTATCATTGGATCTGTTTTATCTGTTATATAAAATGTTGTTGTTCCATTATATGCATCAATCAATACTTTTACAGAATTTCTAATATAATTTATTTTTTCTCGTTCTTTATTAGGATTCTCAACTGTAAGAATTTGAGAATATGGATATTCACTTGAAGTTGTATATCCATCTATTACCCAAACTAATTTACCAGAGTTTGTAATAACTAAATAAGGTTCATCATCATATTCTATATATGGTAAAACACTTTTTACTCTATTTAAAATATTTCTATTTGCTATAATTTTAGTTTCATCTGTTACATAAGATGAAAATGCTAATTTCAAATTTCTATTTGTTATTCCTAAAATAAATCTATCCCAAAAATTCAAGTTTAATCCAGCAGAACCTTTATATACATTTTCTTCATACGTAGTTGCAGTTATTGGATAATCATATTCTTTTCCAAATTCAGTATTTACTGCAATTACACTATCTGTATCCATGCCAAAATAAATTCTTGGCTCTGTTATTTTTAAGTTTCCAACTTCATTAGAAAAATCTGATAATAAATATTCAGCATATCCATTATGGTCTCTATCGCTTGCAGAACTAATTATCGCAGAATATCCATGAGTATATTTAAAAGTTCTATTATTATAGCTTATATCATATCCACTAAGTATCTCTCTTGGTGTTATATATACAATTTGATTTTTTCCATTGATTTTATAATTTGCAAGTTGTGTTCTTCTATAAGAATAATATACACTATTGTCTTGATGAATTGATACCATTTTCAAAATAACATCTTGTGATATTACAGGAATATTAGATATTATATCTGAATTTTTATTTACTTCTTCTCTTGTAATTGTTTCATATGAAGAAATATTTTTTTGCTCAATATCAATTCCATAAGCTTTTTTTGTATTTTCAATATTATATTCTATATAGTCTTTTTCTTTATCTAATTGATTATTTTGTACATAAATTACTTGATAATATGTCATTGCTAAAAATAAACAAACCATATATACTGGTACAATACTTGCAGAAATCATACCTTGTTTAAAATTGCCTTTTTTTACAGCTCTAAATAATCTTAATACAGAATAAATCATTACAATACTTAAAATTCTATATCCCCATAATTTAATGGTTGTATCTGTAGCTCCTGCTCCAGTAAGTTCTGTATCTGAAATTGTCATCATATTTTGTGTTAAAATTCCTTGTGAATAGCAAATTATATAGCCAGCAAAAATCACAACAATCATTATAGAAAAAAACATCAATTGTTTTATAAATGTATTTTTCTTTAAAGTTTCTGTTGATACTCCATCTAAAAATCTGTTCAATGTAATTACATAGTAAACAGCTGTATATACTATTAAGAAAACTAAGAAAGCAATTACTAGTAATAAGCAACTCTTTATAAATGGTAATTCAAACATATAATATCCTATATCTAAATGAAAAATAGGATCTGGATTTCCTCCAAATTTTGTACTGTTTATAAACATTGCATATTGTTTTACAAGATTTGATGGAACAATTAAACTTGCTACAATTCCACATATTAAAGCTAAACTTTTATTTGGAAGCTTAGGCAAGCTAACTTTATCCTCATCAAAAAATTTTTTTAATCCGCTCTTAATTACTTTATTATTTATGTATACACAAATATATACAAATAAAAAAGTAATTCCAGAAATTGTATAAATATTTTTTAAATCTGTTAATAATACAGATGTATAATTTTCTCCAACTTGCTTAACATTTAAATATTTTGACCTTATTGAAAAGAAATTTCCAATAATGAATATAACCAAAATTGCAATTACTGCTAATGTTCTCCAAGCTACATTTATATTCTTTTTATTATTTTCTTTATTATCATTCGTGTTATTTTTCACTTTATTTTTATTACTCACAAATGACCCCTCTTTCTTTTTTAAACTAAATTATTGCATCTAAAAATTCTTGTGAATTAAATACTTCCATATCATCTATTTGTTCACCTACACCAATAAACTTAACTGGTATTTTATTTTCTGCTACAATTCCTAAAACAACTCCACCTTTAGCTGTTCCATCTAATTTTGTAAGTACAATTCCAGTAATATCTGTTGTTTCTTTAAAAGCTTTTACTTGTAATATAGCATTTTGACCTGTTTCTGCATCTAAAACCATTAGAACTTCTTTACTTGCTTCTGGCATTTCTTTTTCTATTACTTTCTTAATTTTAGCAAGCTCGTCCATTAAATATTTTTTATTGTGCAATCTACCAGCAGTATCACATATTAAAACATCAGCATCTAACTCTTTCGTTTTTTGAATTGCATCAAAAACAACAGATGCTGGATCTGTTCCTTCATTTTTCTTTACTATTGTACTATTTGAGCGTTCTGCCCATATTTCTAATTGTTCAACAGCAGCAGCTCTAAAAGTATCTGCAGCTGCAATTACAACTTTCTTTCCTTCTTTTACAAGTTTGTTGGCAATTTTCCCTATAGATGTTGTCTTTCCAACACCATTAACTCCAACAACTAGAATAACAGATGGCTTTGTATCTAAATTAAGCTTTGGCTCTGCTACATCTAATATTTCCTTCATAATTTCTTTTAAAGCTCTTTTTACATCTGCTTCATCTTCAATTTTTTCTTTTTTTATTTTAGTTCTTAATTTTTCAATAATTTCCATTGATGTTTCCATACCAATGTCTGAAGTAACAAGAACTTCTTCAAGTTCTTCTAGTAGTTCTTCATCAACTTTTCTAAAAGAACTAAATACATTATTTATTTTTTCATTTATTGTTTGCTTTGTTTTTCCTAAACCACTTTTTAATTTATCAAAAAAACCCATAAAGCCTCCTTAAATTTTGTAAATATTTCCTTTTATTTATATCATTATATGCCTTAAAAATCAATAGTATTTGATATAAAGTCAAACAAAAATGAGTTCTACCAAAAAGTAAAACTCATTTTATCTTTTTATTTCATTACCTCTGAAATTACACTTGCTAAGTATTTCATGCTTGCATTACATTCTTCCAAAGTATTACCTGTTGCTCCAACTTCTATTATGCATGCACCTTTTGCTAAATTTTGATTATATCTAGAATTTCTTACAATCATTGGTTTAAACAAATCTGGATACATTTCTTCTGCTTTTTCCTGCACTTTCACAGCTAACTTTAAGTTTTGTTCCCAATTTGGATGTTCCAATCCACCTCCATTTGTACCAATTACAAACATTAGTTGTGCCACTCTTTCATCTCCAATTTGTACAGTAGGTCCATACGAACTATCGCTTCCAATTGCATCTCTATGTAAATCTATTACATTTTCAATACTACTATTTTCTTGCAAAATACTTTTCACAGTTGCCATAGACCTTGTATATGAACCAGTATAAGCTGGATAATCATGATATGTTGTAGAATGAATAACATTATATCCAAGTTTTGTTAAATTCTCTGTTAGAACACTTCCAACTCTTGCAACAGAATGATTTAAATCTATTGTTCTGAAATTTCCACTAGGCTCATATTGTTCAGCATCAGTAGCTGTATAGCTCTCACATGTATGTGTATGAAAGATAACAATATCCTTCTTATTAGAATAATCAATATCTGGTTTTAATATATCTTCTGTTAATGTATATTTAGACTCGTTTTTTATTTTAACACTTCCATAAGTAGTATTAAAACTATCTTTTTTATTTTTATCACTATTTATTTTAGTTTCAGCTTTTTTTGGAATATTATTTATTTCATTAGAATCGGTCTCATTTTCAACATTATTGCTTTCTTCTTTTTCTGTGTCTTCACTACTTGTTGTTGAAGTTGATATTTCTTCATTATTTTCTACCAATTTAGATTTAAATTCAACCGTTTCTTCTTGATTTTCTTGTTCCATAATAGCTTCTTCATTTGACAATAATTTAATTTCTGATGAAATAATTTTTTTGGCATTTGTTACCTTATTAAGTTTAATGTCACTATCTCCAAAACTAAACAAAGCTAAAGAGCTTCTCATTACCTTTATATATTCTTTTGAAACAATTTTACTATCACCTAGTTTGCTTATCCTATTTATAGAAATTTTTAACAAATTAAAAATCATTGCCACCAGAATTGTTGCAATGATAATTTTAACTATTTTCTTTATAATTTCTTTTAAATTTACTACTGTTAAATTTATCATATAAACCTCTCTACACCTAATATATGTGTGTAAAAAGTCTATATGCCTTTAATATATCTTTTCAAATAAATTATTTACATTATTTTTTATATAATTGATAATAAATTTCAATTGCACACTTAAGAATACAGTTGAAACTATAAAATATACATTGATAGTTTGTAGTTTTGAAGCAACAAAAATTAAAATTCCAGCTTCAATTAAAGCAACTATCATAAAATAAAATATATTTATGTTTTGCTTTACAACTGTATATTCACTAGCCCAATTCAATTTTGGTCTTTTTAAATCAATTATTATTCCTATATAGTTTAATAAAATATTTAAAATAATAGCCATAATAAATATTTCTACTAAAACATATATTTTAAATTTTAGTAAAAATCCTGCTAATATTATAAAATATATTATTGGAAAAAGATTCATAATAATTCCCGGATAAATTTTATATAAAATTTGTTCACTTAAGTTTATTGGTAAATACTTCATAATAGTAGCATTTTCAGCATCTCTCGAAATTGATGTTACAGCAATAAAATTAAATAAAAACATAAGACAAATTATTCCTAAACAAAATGCAATTACCATAGGATTTATTGACATGTCTGCTATATATGCTGTATATTCTTCCATCATCTGTTCGCCACTATGTATTTGCATAAAAATAGGTAAACTCATAATAATTGGAAATATCACTGGTGGTAGAACACATTGCATGAAAAATATAGGGTTTCGTATCAAATTTTTAAATTCTTTTACTATATATGTTTTCTTAATTGAATTCTTTAAATACATTCTTTCATCAATTTTTTTATTTTGTTTTATTCCATTTGATAAGCTTTTAGTTGCACTAATTAAATATACTTTAGAAGTCACAAAAACAAACACATAATATATAATCAAACTAGATACAACTAATCCTACGAAAAAGATATATCCATTAAAATCATTATATTGATTTAATGTAATTGCTGACATTTTTATAGTTCCAAAGATTCTAGTCGCTGAACCAATAGTAATATCAACCTTTTTCATAACTGCTAAAATTTCTGTGCTATTAAGTTCTTGATTATTCATTCCTACAAATTGCATTGCAACAACAAAAATTAATGTTAATGCAACAGTTATGTATTGAACAAAATCCTTATTTTTTATAACATCAGTAAATCTCATAATAATTATCAAACATGTGACAATAAACATTGTAGGAACAACTGGAAATAGTAAAAAAACTAATGCTAAATAAATATAATATAAAACTCCAACATTAAACATTACTCCATATATCACTAAAGCTGGTAATAAAAATGGAAGCATCATTAAATAATGTGAAAATATTAAAACATTACATTTTGCCATCAAAACTCTACTTGATTTAATCGGTAATGGTAAAATATATTCTAAATCTTTCGAAAAATATAATACATTTAAAGCAGAAAATAAAGTCCTAAATAGTATAAGTAATACTGTAATTTCAAAGACAAATTTTAAAAATAAATATTCACTTTTCACAGGAATAAGAATATTTAAAACTTGATAACTCATATATGCAACTATTCCTGCTATATATGCATATAAAAGCAAATATAAAATTATTTTTCCAATTTTTCCTAATTTCGTATTTTTTTCATTTTCATTCTTTTGAAATGAATTTTTTATTAAAATTTTAGTTAAATTAAGAACATCTTTCATTTATTTTTTCCCCTACTTATCACTTTTTTCTGTTATTTCTAAAAATAGTTTCTCTAATGAAGCATTTTCTTTTAACTTTGTTTGCATCTCGTCAAATGTTCCTACAAATAGTAACTTTCCTTTATTTATAATGCCAATTCTATCACATAATTTTTCAGCTACTTCTAGCACATGTGTAGAAAAAAATACAACATTACCATTTTCTTTATGCTCTTTCATCATTTCTTTTAAATCGTAAGAAGATTTTGGATCTAAGCCAGTTAATGGTTCATCTAAAATCCAGTTTTTTGGATTATGTAATAATACACTTATAATCATCAATTTTTGTCTCATTCCATGTGAGTAGCTCTGAATTTGACTGTTTAAATTATCATAAATTTCAAATTTCTTTGATAAACTCTCTATTTTATTTTTTCTTATATCTTTTGGTACTTTATAAACATCAGCAATAAAATTCAAATATTCAATTCCTTTTAATTTTAAAAATACATCTGGAGAATCTGGAATATAACCAAAGTTCATTTTAGCTTCTATAGGTGATTTTCTAATACTCTTTCCATCTATTAAAATATCTCCACCTTCATCCATATCTAATATTCCAGTAAGCATTTTAATTGTTGTTGTTTTTCCAGCTCCATTTGGTCCTAAAAACCCAAATATTTCTCCATTTTTAACAGTAAAGTTCAAATTATCTACTGATTTTTTATCTTCTACAAAAGATTTACTTACATTTTTAAATTCTATCATTACAACACACTTTCTTCAAATAATTATTTACTTGATTTCAAAATTATTCTTAAAACTTCAGATATACTCCAAGCTTGTGAATATGTTCCTCCTGGAAGATATGGCAATTTAGAATTATATATTTCTGATATCGTTCCAATTCCTTCTTCCGAATAAATTTCTTTTTTAAAAGTCATATATACATCATTTACAAACTTTCTATATTCATCTTGCATTTTGTTTTTCTCTTTTTCATTTTTTTCCGCTTTAATTATATTTTCAAAAGCATCATTGTATATTCCAAGCAGCCATGGCCAAGTAGGTCCTTGATGATAACACATATCTCTTTTAAAACTATCTCCTTCATAGTCTGGAACATATCCATCTTCTCCACGAGCTAAAGTTTTCAGACCTTTAGGTAATAATAACTTAGCCGTACAAGTTTTAAAAGTTTCTTTCGCTTCAATTGAATTTGGTTCTAAAACAGGATATGTTGTAGCTAAAGCAAATAATTGATTTGGTCTAATTTTATCATCATCTATTACATCATATAAACATTTTTTCTTTGGATTATAAAACTTCTGTTTAAAAGCCTCCTTATGCTTTTTGGCTAAATTTTTTACCGAATTTAAGGTTTCCTTATCTTCAAATTTCTTTGCTAAATATTCTAAAGTTTTCAAACTATTATACCATAAGCTGTTAATTTCAACAGCTTTACCGTTTCTAGGAGTTACAACATAATTTCCAATTTTAGCATCCATCCATGTATTTTGAGTATCTTTTGTTCCAGAATTTAGTAAATTGTCTTCTGCTATATAAATATTATTTCCATCTAAAGTAATTCCTTTGATATAATTAAATATTATATCTTTTAATTTATCATAAACTTCATATTTGATAAAATCATAATCCTTTGTATATTTTAAATATTTATTCACAACTTCAAAAAGTAAAAGCGAAGCATCTACACTATTATACAATGGTTCATC
This sequence comes from uncultured Clostridia bacterium, assembly GCA_934141445.1. Classification (GTDB taxonomy): domain Bacteria; phylum Bacillota; class Clostridia; order TANB77; family CAG-508; genus Scatovivens. The sequence goes on from CAKPCF010000010.1 coordinate 19,040, forward strand.
TTTGTCTTCTGAATAGCCATTTGGAACTAGTCCACAACTAATATTTCTTAAAAATGTTCTTATTACATTTTTTGCATCATCATATCTTTTGGTAACCAACAGCAAACCTTCGAATGATATAAAAGTATCTCTACCCCAGTCTAAAAACCATGGAAAACCAGCTATAATAGATTTCGTTTTAAATCTTGGTCTATCAATTATAAATGTATCACTTGTTATAATCAAATCTTTAATAACCTGATTCATTTCTTTTTCTTGTCTAGTATATTTCTTTTTTTCTTTTATTAGATTAGCATTAGTAATAATATTTTCTAGTCTTATTTTTTCATCTTCAAAAACTTTTTTTACATCTATAGTTTCAATATTTTCATCTAAAGAAACAATAAAACTTATTTCCTTTATTTCTTTAGGTTTAAATTCCACTTCATATTTTCCTGTTACAGCTAAATTTTCTTCTGATTCAAAACCTCTTTGTTCTTCCTTTAAATAGTACATATTCTTAAAAGTATCAGACTTATATTCTGTATACTTACCTTCATCAAGATACATATATACTGGTCTTAATATATTTTCATTAGGCTCTATACAAACTTTTGTATTTTCGACCTTTTGAATTAAATTAAATTCTTTATTAGGAGTCATTGCATGGAAGTCTCTGAAATTTATTATTGGAGCAATAATAAGTTTTGATGCTTGTCTTCCATTTTCTATTTTATAAGAAACTATGATTGTGTTTTTTCCATAAATCATTGTAATTTTCTTTTCGATTTTTATATCTTCCACTTTAAAATTAAAAGTTGGAAAATATTCTTTTTCAAAGCTTTCTAGTCTCTTAAAACCATCAGATACATATTCTTTACATATATTAGTGTATAAGCAATAATTTTTATCACCTATACTTATACTTTCATCTAATTTTGATAATATCAAATGTCGAGAAGCTGGCGGATTTAAAGAAGCAATCAATAATCCATGGTATCTTCTTGTATTTGCACCAATAACAGTACTTGAACAAAATCCACCAATTCCATTGGTAATCACCCATTCTTTTTTTAATCCATCTTTTAAATCTAATTTTAACTTTCCTAATTTCATTTGTATATTACTCCTAAATTCATTAAAATTTCTTTTACAAATCTATTGCAACAAATTTATAAGTGTTTAAAATTTATTTTTTATCTTTTCTTTTATTATTTTTTAATTTTCCTTCCATTTTTTCAATTTGTTGTGCTATTTTTTTATTTTCTTCAATTCTTGCATCAGATGTTTGAATTGATTCTACTCTTTCTTTATATTTTTCTTTAAATTTGCTAGGTCTTTTTGAATTTTTATTTTTCTTTGGAGCTTTTCCTTGTGCAATTCTTTTTTCATCTTTTTGAGCCATTTTATTTCTTTTAGCTTGTACTTTGTTTTGCTCTTTTAAAACAGAATTTAAAAGCATATATTCTGTTTCATTTTGTTTATCTTGAAATCTCAATTCATTACAAATTAGCTCTATAATAGTTGATGCAATAGCATCTGGATTATGTCTAATTTCTCCGTTTTTTATACAAGACATGTTTTTCTCAATTACTTTTACTCCTAAAGAAGCTGCTTTTGCTTTATTTAAGTCAACAACATCAGCTCCTTCTTGATTATATTTTCTAACAAACTCTGGTATTATCTCTCCAGAATCTGCTAAACATATATCAAATACACCAGTTCCAACATGGTCTTGTATTGTTTGAATATGGTCTGCTAATGTATAATTGTCAGTTTGTCCTGGTTCTGTCATAATATTAGAAATATATACTTTAATTGCTTTACTATCTTTTATAGCTTTAGCTACTCCCTTTACTAATAAATTAGGAATAACATTTGTATATAAACTTCCTGGTCCTATAATTATTGCCTCAGCTTCTGCTATAGCTTCTAAAACTCCAGGAGCAGGAGCTGCATTTGATGGTGAAATAAAAATTCTATTTATTGTTTCTACTTTTTCAGCAACAATTTCAGGAATTTTACTTTTTTGCTCTATTGTTGTCCCATCATTTAATTCCGCACAAATTTTAATTTCATCAAGAGTAACAGGTATAACTCTTCCATTTATATTTAATACTTCTGTACTTTTTCTAATAGCCTCTGGAACATTATCATATATTTCATTCATTGCAGTTAAATATATGTCACCAAAGTTTAGATTTTTTAATCTATCATTTTTAAAAGTCAAATTCATTAACTTACCCATTATTTCTTCATGGTCAGACATAGCTATTATACTATCTTTTATATCTGAAAATGGTAATATATCAAGTTCTTCTCTTGATTCACTAGGATTAACACCATAGTCAGCCATTGTTACTAAAGAAGTAATATTATTAGTATATTTTTTAAATCCTTCAATAACAGTATTTAGTCCTTTTCCACCACCTATTACTAAAATCTTTGGTCCATTTTCATAAACTTTTTTATTAAAAATAAGTGATTTTATATTTACCTTTGCTTTTTTACTCTTTTCAGCATCAGCTCCATTTGCTTCTATAATTATTTCTAAAGTTCTCTTTTGAATGAATACTGTACCTAATACAATTGCCATAAAACCAATAACAAATAGTGCTACTATTTTTGCAATTTCATTAAATGTAATTTCTGTTGTAACCAATACCTTAGAAAATGCATAACAAGTTAATACAACTCCTATTAAAATTAAAACTATCCATCTTTTTACTTTAGTACTTGCTTTAAACCATTCAAAAAACGATTTCATTTTTGCTCCTCTCTATACTTTTTATTTTTCGCCTATAACTAATACTTCTAATTCTATTTTTTCATTTGTTTTCTCATATACAACTTTTTTTACGTATTCTATTAACTCTAATATGTCTTTTGCTTTAGCATTTCCTTTATTTATTATAAAACCAGCATGCTTATTAGAAACCTCTGCGTCTCCAATTGAATATCCCTTTAATCCACATTCATCAATTAACTTAGCTGTAATGATTCCTTCTTTTCTTTTAAATGTACTGCCAGCACTAGGAAATTCTATTGGTTGATGTTCTTTTCTTGATGTTGAATATTCTTTAATTTTAGCTTCAATTTCCTCATTTCTACCATAAGGAACTTTTAAAGTTGTTTCTAATATTATTGAATTTTCTTCAGCAAATCTACTATATCTATATGAAAATTTATGCTCTTCTAAATTTATCTTATGAATTTTTCCATCCATAGATAAATATTTTGTTTTTATTACAATATCCTTCATTTCCATTCCATAAGCACCTGCATTCATTCTAATTGCACCACCTATTGTACCAGGGATTCCAGATAAAAACTCTAAATTTCCAAGCTCCTCTTTAACTGCAATATTTGCTAACATGCATAAAGGAAAACCAGCTTCTACTGTGATTAAAGCATAATCCTTTGTTCTTGAAATTTTATATTCTTTCATATTTAATTTTATGACAATCCCTCTGATTCCTTTATCTGTTACAAGTAAATTAGTGCCATTTCCAACAAGTTGAACTGGAATATTTTTTTTATCTGTAAAATTTAAAATTTCCTTCAATTCCTTTTCATTATTCACAATAAGAAAATAATCTGCATTTCCTCCAACTTTAAAAGAAGTATGTTTTTTCATAGGTTCATCTTTTAAAATTCTATCTTTTGAGATTATATTCATTAGTTCATTATCTATATTTTCCAAAGTATCACCTCATATTGTTTTAGTTGTTATATAATTATTCATCTATATCACTAAAAGAACTGCTATCTCCTTCTTTATCAATTTCTACAGCTGGTGTATCAGTATTTCCTGTTTTTCCAGAATAATACAATAATGTACCATCAGAAGTTTTCTTTTTAGTTTCATTAAAAACTTCTCCTGTTGAATAATTTACTATATAAGTGTATTTATTATCTTCATCACTCTCAATTTTTAAACTTATTAAATCTTCTGGTTCAAGTTTATAATAGCAATCTGCATAAGTTAAATTATCATTACTTGTATCTAATACATTTGATTTATTTTTTAAATCTACATCTGTTGGAAAATCACTTTCATTTTTCAAACGCTTACCAACAAAAACAGATGGCTTTTTTGTATCATTTGTGTCTATTTTATCTACTTTAGTAGATGCTACCCCTAATTCAACTGACTTCATATATTGTTCAGCAACAGCCTGTTCTACAATTGCAAGAGAAGCTTCCAAATTTTTATTTTTACTTTCATTTAAAGTATCTACACCATAATTTATACTTATACTCGCTAATATAAAAATTATTATTACTGTAATTACAAGAGCAGCCAATGTAACACCTTTTTCATTTTTCATTTGAATAATCTCCTTATATAACACTTTTAATATTTTCAAACTATATTATTTATTTTAATTTTATCCACTACATATTATCATTTTTTATAAAATTTTACAAGGGCTAAATGCAATAAAAGAACCTCAAATTTATTTGTATTTAATAAATTTAAAGTTCCTTAATTTTATAAAAAATCAATATGCAATAAGAGACCGAAAATTCAGTCTCTTACTATATCACTATTCTATACAATTTCTTTTTCTTTAATTTGTATACTTCTAACGTGTTCAATTTTTTCCCATTTTGTATCTGGTTTAATTAGGCATTTTATATTTATTAAAATCCAAGATCCCATAAATAAAGGATAACATAATAATCCCTTTATCATTGGTTTAATCTCTCTTTTGTCCAATATTAAAACAACCAAAGCTGTTAAAATTGGCATTATAAAAGTTGCTCCTAAATATCTTGCATATTGCCATACAAGTTCTGGACCTGTCATTTGATTATTGGCAAATAAAACTGTATTGATTCCTAATAATAAAAAAGTTAAAATCATCATTGGAATTCCCATCATATACAATAAACCATCAAAATTCATTAAAGTTTTATATTCTTTAACTCCATTTGCTAAATCTTTTGTATAATGTTTCATACATTGTAAATGTCCAACAGACCATCTAGATCTTTGTGACCAACTTTGTTTGAATCCAACAGGTTGCTCATCATATACAATTGCATCTGTTGCCCAGCCCAATTTTCTTCCGTGAGCTATATTTATTAAAGAGAATTCAATATCTTCTGTTAATGTAATGGTTTGCCATCCATTTGGTTTTATCACATCAAATTTTACCATAAATCCAGTTCCATTTATTAAAGGAGATAATCCCAAATTGTATCTAGCTAAATGATAAAATTTATTCATCATCCAATAAAATATTGCATATCCAGCTGATACCCAAGAATCTGTTGGATTTTTCATATCTCTATATCCTTGTACTACCTCTTCACCTTGACAAAGTTTTCTATTCATTGCTTTTAAAAAATTTCTATCTACAACATTATCTGCATCAAATACACAGAAAGCATCATAATCAGCATTTTCTTCAATTTTTTGCTTTAAAAACCAATTTAATGCATGACCTTTTGTTTTATGCTCTGGATCAAATCTTTTCATAACAATTGCTCCAGCATCTTTAGCTATTTCAGCAGTATCGTCTGTACAATTATCTGCAATAACATATATGTCATATAATTCCTTTGGATAATTTTGTTCTTTTAGACTTTCTACTAAATTTCTAATAACAAATTCTTCGTTATGTGCCGGAATAATTGCCATAAATTTGTGATTTTTATTTGTTAATAATTTTTTTTCTTTTAATTTAATTAGTGAACAAAAACTTACAGCCATTTGATATAGCCAAAAAATTGTAACTATCCAAATTAGAGCTTGCTGTAAGATATACAAATACTTCATCTTTTACTCCTCTTTTCATATTTTCTGTTATTTCACATTTAATATTATAGCAATTTCTGTAAAACAATTCAAGCTTTTAACTGAAATTCATAAAAAATTAAGAAAATGGCAAAAAATTCAAAAAATCTCTCATATTTTGAGAGATTTTTTAATATTATAAAAAAGTGCTTTACAATTTTTATTCTTGTTCGTCTGTATATAAATCTTTTCTTGTTAAATTTATTCTACCTTGGTCATCAATTTCATAAACTTTAACAGTAACTTCATCTCCAACTTTAAATACATCTTCAACTTTGTTTACTCTTTCTTTTGAAATTTTTGAAATATGAAGTAATCCTTCTTTATTTTCAGCAAGCTCTATAAATGCTCCAAATGTTGCAATTCTTGTAACTTTACCTGTATAAATTCCACCAACTTCAATATCTCTTGTTATGTTTTCAATGATTTCTTTAGCTCTTCTAGCTCCTTCTGGTTCTGTTGAAGATATAAATACTCTACCATCTTCTTCAATGTCTATTTTTACACCAGTTTCATCAATAATTTTGTTTATTACTTTTCCACCTGTTCCAATAACATCCTTTATTTTATCTGGATTGATTTTCATTGTAATTATTCTTGGTGCATATTTTGATAAATCTTTTCTAGGCTCTGAAATCTGTGGTAACATTATTTCATCTAAAATATAATTTCTTGCTTTTTCAGTTCTGTCAAAAGCTTCTGCAATTATATCATAGCTTAAACCATCAACTTTAATATCAACTTGAATTGCTGTAATACCTTCTTTTGTTCCACCAACTTTAAAGTCCATATCTCCAAAGAAATCTTCTATTCCTTGAATATCTGTTATTACAACATAATGGTTTGGATCATTTTCATCTGTAATTAAACCTGTTGAAATACCAGCAACTGGTCTTTTAATAGGTACACCTGCATCCATTAAAGCAAGTGTTGAACCACAAATACTTCCTTGTGATGTTGAACCATTTGAACTTAATACTTCAGATACAACACGAATAGAATATGGAAATTCATCTTCACTTGGAATAACTGGTTCTAATGCTTTTTCAGCTAATGCTCCGTGTCCGATTTCTCTTCTTCCTGGTCCTCTTGATGCTTTAGCTTCACCAACACTATATCCAGGGAAATTGTAATGATGCATATATCTATTTGTTGTTTCTTTTTGGTCTAATCCATCTATGATTTGTTCTTCACTAATCATTCCTAATGTTGCAATTGATAATACTTGTGTTCTTCCTCTGTTAAACATTGCACTACCATGAACACGTGGAATTAAGCCAACTTCGCAAGATAATGGTCTAATATCATAAATACCTCTACCATCAACTCTTTTGCCTTCATCTAAAATTAATTTACGAACTGTTTTCTTTTCTAATTTATATATTGCATCATTTATAGCTGATTTTTTCTCTTCTAATGCTTCTTCTCCATATTTTTCGGAATACCAAGCTTGTACATCTTCTGTAAATTTAGCAATTTTCTCATCTCTTTCAATTTTATCTGGTGTTTGAACATCTTGTTTCATTCTTTCACCAAATTCTGCATAAACTTCATTATATAATTCTTCGTCAACTACAAAATGTTTATATTCAAATTTAGTTTTTCCAATTTCTGCTTTCATATTTGAAATAAATTCACATATTTTTTTGATTTCTACATGACCTTTTTTTATTGCATCTAACATGATGTCATTTTTTATTTCATAAGCTCCAGCTTCTATCATTGCTATTTTATCAATTGTTCCTGCTAAAGTTAAATTTAATAAACTCTTTTCTCTTTGTGCTTCTGTAGGATTTATTACAACTTCTCCATCAACATATCCAACTGAAACAGAACCTGTTGGTCCTCCAAAAGGAATATCTGATATTGATAATGCAGCAGATGAACCAATCATTGCACAAACTTCTGGTGAACAATCTGGGTCAACTGACAATACTAAACAATCAACAACAACATCATTTCTAAAATCTTTTGGAAATAAAGGTCTAATTGGTCTATCTATAGCTCTTGATGTTAAAATAGCTTTTTCTGATGGTTTACCTTCTCTCTTTTGAAAACTTCCAGGTATTTTTCCAACGGCATATTGTCTTTCATTGTATTCTACTGATAAAGGGAAAAAGTCTATTCCCTCTTTTGGTTCTTTTGATGCTGTAACATTAACAAGTACAGTAGTTTCTCCATATTTTACTAAAACACTTGCATTTGCTAATCCAGCCATTTTTCCTGTTTCTAAAGTTAGTGTTCTTCCTGCTAAATCCATACTATAACTTTTAAACATTTTATTCCTCCTAAATATTTATTTCATTTATTTGAAATGTAACCTCTACAATACACATTAGATTCTATTGCACATTGTACAAGCTACCTTTTCAAATAAATAATTACTGTTTAATTTTACTATACTTTGCAAAAAAATGCAATATTTTGTTTTACCCATAAAAAACCATTTTTTGTAATACAAAAGCCCAATGTCTTATAGACTATGGGCTTTAAAACTAATTATTTTCTTAAAGATAATTTTTGAGCGATATCTCTATATCTATTGATATCTGTTCTTGCTAAGTAGTTTAAAAGATTTCTTCTTTTTCCTACCATTTTTAAAAGTCCTCTTCTTGAATGATTATCATTTGGATGAGCTTTTAAATGTTCTGTTAATTCTTTGATTCTTTCTGTTAAAAGAGCGATTTGAACTTCTGAAGATCCTGTATCATTTTCATCTCTTTTGAAAGTATTGATAATTTCTGCTTTTCTTTCTCTTGTCATTTTTTATTCCTCCTATTTTAATTTATTTGCCATAAACTGAATTTAAGGTAGGTTTTTTCCTTAATTAAGTATATGGTATAGCATAACGCTTTTACAATAATAACACATATCTTTTTCAAAATCAAGTAATTCAACTAATTTTTTTGATTTTCATTGATTTTACACTATTTTTAACTATATTTTAAATTTATGACCAAAATATTTCTTTCAATTTTTTGAAAAAGCTTTTAAATTTTCCAAGCTTTTTGTCATTATCCCATAATCCTTTATATTGTACAAGTCCCATATAATTATACAATGTTCCTTGACCACTTTTTTTATCTTCTTTCCATTCGCCTTCATATCTACTACCATCTAAATATGTTTCTTTACCTATTCCATCTCTTTTTCCATTTTTCCAATCACCTTCATAGTAAGTTCCATTTTCATAATTTTCTCTTCCTTTTCCGTGTTTTAATCCATTTAACCATTCACCTTCATAGTATCTACCATTTTCTTCAAAGAATTTTCCCTTACCATTTCTTAATCCATTTTTCATTTTACCTTTATAATATACATTCGTTCTGTATAATTCTGTTCCTTCTTCTGCCTCATTATCATAAGAACACTCTAAATAAAATGTTTGTCCTTGTGAATTAGTTTCTTTAAAAGAACCTATTTTATGATTATTTGTCCATTCTCCTTCAAAAGTTATTCCTTGTGGTGTTACAATTTTACCATGTCCTTCAAATTTTTCATCAAGCCAATCACCTTCATATATTACACCATCTGGATATTTCATTACTCCAAATCCATTTATCTCTCTATCTTTCCATTCCCCTTCATATATTCTTCCATCTGAGAAAGTCATTTTTCCTTTACCATCACGACTATTAACTTTCTTAGTATTTTCAACTTTTGATTCTGATTTAGTTATAATAGCTTCTTCTATTTTCTTTAATAATAAATCCAAAGCATCTTCTTCGTTATATGCTTTTATAATATTTTCTTCTGATACATAAAAAGAAAGGTTATTATTTAATTTAGTATTTTCAATTTCATAAGCAATAATTGTTAAATTGCAATTTCTAGCTGCTTCTATTTCTCTAGTTACCCAAGGAGATTTTTGAGAGTTTTCTGATAAAATAAACAAAAAAGTTTTTACATCATAAATAATCATTGGAACTTCTTTTGAATAATTTGAACCTTCTGGTATAGAATCTGGTGCCATCCAACATGTTATTTTATTTTTTTCTAAATATTCCTTTATTTCTTTGACTTTTTCATATTCTTTGGAACTATAACTTATAAATACATCTGAACTCATAAAATCCTCCTTTTTTGATAATTATACCAATATGCTTTTTTATTTACAAGATTTTTTGTAAAACTTAATAACTATTATATAAAACAAAACGCAGGCAGTAACACTGCCCACGTCTTGGCTTATAATTAGATTATCTCATTTTGCCTCAAAATACTTAAACTCTGTATATCCGCACAAAATGGATATAATATTATGCGGAAAAACTTTAGCATACTGGTTATATCTTGAAACAGATTCATTGTACTTGTCTCTCGCTATCGAAATTCGATTTTCCGTTCCAGCAATCTCATCCATAATAGCTGTGACATGTTCATCAGAATTTATTTCTGGATAATTGGCCATTCTGCTTACAAGTACATTGATAGATTGGTTTAGCTGTTGGTCATATCTGTATGCTTCAAAAACATCAATTTTTCCCAAACATTCAGCAAGATTGTTACTTGCTTTAGAAATTTCTCGATATAGCTCTTGTTCATGAGCCATTTCATTATTCAAAACTTCCAGTAAGCTCGGAATCAAATCGCTTTTTCTTTGAAGCTGTGTCTGAACCTGTGCTTGATTTAAAAATACCTCTTCCTGCATTTTTACCAAGCTCGTTTGAGTTTTAAAAAAGATGGTCATTATAATCAAAATTGCTATAAGAACACTAAATAAAACAACTAGCGGTGTAGATACCGTATTTCTTGTTTTCATAAGATACCATCCTTTGAACTTTTGACTTTAGAAGCCTCTAGAAGCTCCACCGCCTCTTGAGCTACCACCAAAGCCTCCATGATGACTCGACGACCCAAAACTACTGCTACTACTTCTACGTCTTCTTTCTTCTTCCTCTCTTTCACGCCGTCTTTGTCTTTCTCTTCGTTCTTCCTCTTCGCGTTCTTCTCTTTCTCTGCGCTCTCTTTCCTCTCTTTCTCTTCTTGCTCTTGCTTCAGCCTCTCTGCGTTTCCTATCTTCCTCTGCCTTGTCTCGTTCTGCATCATCAATCAAACGATTCAGTTTGTCAATCTCTCTTGCATCACAAAATTTCTTAACATCTGGATTCAATCTGTTGTATTGATTTTGAAGATTTTTCAAGGTTTGCAAATCTCTTGCTTTTCCTAATGCTAAAGCACCGGTAAAAGCTGTTATTGTTGTAATCATTGCGATAGCAGCTTTTTCATTGCGTTTTCTTTTTTGAGCCTCTTCATACTCAATTCTAGCTTGCTGAGAAGCCGCTAACTTAGATTGAATTTGAGAAACATCAACTGTAACAAAGCTTTTAGCCTGATCTGTTAATCTGTCGAACCTTCCCATTGCATTTTCAAAAATGTCAACATTATATGCCTCAACCGGAACATTAACAACATGTTCTTGCACAAAGCTGTCAAATTCCTTTGCATCAGACTTGGCTTTTTCTTCCTGTTTCTTGGCAGCAAGAGCTCTCACCTCTTGTTCCAAATTAGGATACAATTCTCTTGCAAGATCAAAGAAAGTCCTAAAATTGCAATTTTCCTTAAAAAGCTCATCACAAGATTTTTCAAAATAAGCCCGCTGTTCGTCTAACTTTGAAGCTCTTGCAGTTTCACCTTCATTCATCTTTTTCAGAAGCTGTATTTCAGCCAACATTCTATTCTTTTCTTTGGTATGCTGATTAACTTAATCAAAATTATGAGCTTGACTATTGCTCACATCCTTTTTTAGACTCTTGTTTGTTGCTTCAAGTTCAGAACATTTTGCTTGAAGCTCTTTATCAAAAGTAGAATATTTTACTAAAATAAAAATAGCAACTATAATTCCCAAGCATCCTGCAAATATGATAACAACACTAACAAAAATACTAACTTTGCTTTTCTCTTTGTTTTTAGTTGAACTAGTATTAACAGGAGAGTCCTTATAGCCTGATACAACCTCTACAGTAGAACTTGCAATATTGGAATTTTTACTTTCCTCCTCAAACTTATTTGCTAGCTCTTCAAAAATCTTATCTTGCAACGAAATCAAGCCTTCTGCAAACTTGTTGTCTTTCAAATATTGAATTGCATAATTATCAATCAGATTTCCAGCTTTGGAGTCAGTAAGATATGCCTCCATTTCTCTACCTATTTCTACTCGGATTTTCCGTTCACCAGTAGATAGCAAAATAAGTACACCCATATTATTTTTTCCAATACCATAGGTATTGTACATTTTATTGGCATACTCCTCAGCACTCATACCATCCAAAGTTTCAACTGTTGTGATAACAACCTGAACACCATCATACTTTTGTGCAAAATCATCTGCTTTATTCACAAGATCATTTTTCTGTTCATTTGTAAATACACCAGCAAAATCATTCACATAAAATTCATTAGTTGCATCAGGAATAGCCGCATAAACTAATGGTGACAGAAAAATACACAGCATCAAGATGATGCTTAAGTAAGCAATCGTACTTTTTTGAGATAATTTCTTAATCATAAAAATTCTTTCCTTTCTTTTTTTGATGTGAGTTGACATTTATGTAAAACTAAAAAGAAAGAGGTTGTCCTCTCACTAATTAGTGATATTTGGAATTATTTGATTAGAAAATAAATATATTATACGCTCCTTCTTCACAATTGTCAAAGTTTTTCGCTTAAATATTGTTAATACATTGCATTTTTTTCAAACATTTTTAACTTTTTTTGCTTTTTTACTTGTTTTTTCATTTCTTTTGTGTTAGACTAATTACTAGTCAAATTACAAATTCAATGGAGGTGCAAAAAACTATGGCAAAATGTGCAATTTGTGATAAGAAAACAAGTTTTGGTAATCAATTAAGTATTACACGTTCACATATTAGCAAAAGATCTACAAGAACTGTTAGCCCTAACTTAAGAAGTGTTAAAGCTATCGTTGATGGCGAGCCAAAAAGAATAACAGTTTGTGCTAAATGTCTTCGTTCAGGAAAAGTTAAAAGAGCTATGTAATAGTAAACTCAAAACGATCGTTTTTTTATTAATAAATAAAAAGAAGGTACTTAACAGTATCTTCTTTTTATTTTCTACATTTTTATGTAGATTTAATTCCAAAAATCAACTTTACAATTCCTCTAAATGCTTTAGGAACTTTTTTTACAACAATCTGCATATCAATTCCTCCTAGTCTCCAAATAAAAATTTAATACCACAAATTATAAAGGCTATTCCCATAATAACAAGCCAAGCCTCTATTGGAAGGAATAAGATTAGCAATGTACCAACACCAAATCCAATTAAACAGCCCGATATAATTTTTCTAAACTTACAAAAAAACATTTTATCCCTCCCCTGTTAATTTATAATATTCAATCTTATGGAAATTGGTGTCGATAAAATTTAAGTTATAATATGCGATATTTTTTATTTCTTCAATATCCTCATTGTATAAATATAAGAAAAATATAAATACTATATATAAAATTAAACATTCAGAGGTTTATTCATGTATAAAAAAATTACGAAACTGTTTTTTTATTTAATTATATATAGTTTTTTTGGATATTGTTTAGAAAGTATTGTTGCAATTGTGACTATGGGAGTAATTGAGAGTAGGCAAAGTTTTGTTTATGGTCCTTTTTGTGTTATTTACGGAATTGGTGCTATTATACTTATTTATTTTTTATCTAAATATAGCAATAGTTCCATTAAACTTTTTTTATTTGGTATGATTCTTGGTTCTAGTATTGAATATTTTGGAAGTCTAATTGGTGAAAAAATATTAGGATTTATTTGGTGGGATTATTCAAATATGTTTTTAAATATAAATGGCAGAACAAGTTTATTTTACTCAATTTGCTGGGGACTTATAAGTATTTTTCTAATACGATTTATACATCCCAAAATAAATTTCTTATATGAATACCTTACTCAAAAAATAAATTATTTTACACCAATTATATATTCTGTTTTTGTATTATTCTTAGCAGATGCCTTTATATCATCTCTTGCTTTGAATAATTTTTATAATAAATCAATCAAGAATTATAATATAGGCACTCCTATTGAATTAAGTTATTTAGAAAATTTTTCTCAACTTTACGAAAACACTAATATAAAAGAATTTATTGATTCCAATTTCAACAATGAAAAAATGATTAAAACATATCCTAATATTCTTATTCCAACTATTTCTGGTGAATATTTAAGTATGAGATTATTTATAAATGATGTTAAACCTTATTACTATAAAGTTTTTAATAAATAAATAAAAAGTCAATAAAAATTTTTGAAGCGAACCCTAAATGTTAAAATTTTATTTAACATCTAGTATTCGCTTCATTGTGAATCAACTGCTTTATTATCTTATTGATTACTTATATCATTTATAATTATTTATATAATTTATAAAACACTTTTTTACCTTTTTTTAATATAGCATATCCTTGTTCAAAATCTCTATCAGACAATTTATATGAAACATCTGAAATTTTTTCATCATTTAATGATATTCCACCTTGTGCTATTAAAGTTTTTGCTTGACCTTTAGAAGTTGCCATTTGAGCTCCAACAATAGCATCTAATATAGACATATTTTCTTCTACTTGTAATTTTGGCATATTTTCTATATTTCCACCATTTCCAAATAATGCATTTGCTGCTTCTTCTGCTTTTTTAGCTTCTTCTTCTCCATGAATCAATTTTGTTATTTCATAAGCAGCAACTCTCTTTGCTTCATTGATTCTTTCATCTTCATAAGCACATAGTTCTTCTATTTTTTCCATTGGTAAAAATGTTAGTAAACTTAATACTTTTTTTACATCACAGTCATCAATATTTCTCCAATATTGATAAAATTCATAAGGAGATGTTTTTTCTGGATTTAACCATAAGGCTCCTTTTTCTGTCTTTCCCATTTTTTTGCCATATTTATTAGTCAATAATTTAAATGTCATTCCATAAGAATCATCTGCTCCAACTTTTCTTATTAACTCAACACCACCTATTATATTAGACCATTGATCATTTCCACCAATTTGTAACTTACAATTGTATTTATCATGTAAATATAAAAAGTCATAAGATTGTAAAAGCATATAACCCATTTCGAAAAATGTTAAACCTGTTTCCATTCTATTTTTATAGCAGTCTGCCGCAAGCATTCTATTTACTGAAAATAAAGTTCCTATATCTCTCATAAAATCAATATAGTTCAATTTTAGTAACCAATCTGCATTATCAACAATTATTGCTGCATTTTCACCTTCAAAAGTGATAAATCTTTCAATTTGTTTTTTAATAGCTGCTACATTAGAATTTATAGTTTCTCTTGTCATCATTTTTCTCATATCAGTTTTTCCTGATGGATCTCCTATTGTAGCTGTTCCTCCACCAACTAAAATAATTGGTTTATGTCCTGCTTTTTGTAAATGAGATGCTACCATTAAAGCAATAAAATGTCCAATATGTAAACTATCTGCAGTTGGATCTATACCAAGATAAAATCTTATACTTTCCTTATTAAAAGCTTCTTTCATCTCTTTTTCATGTGTAAATTGTTCAATATAACCTCTTTTTTCAAGTTCTTCAATAATATCTGTCATCAATCTTCCTCCATATAACAAAAATCTAGCATATACAATGCTAGATTTATTTTCTAAATTTTTACTTAATTCAAAAATCATTATGTTTATGTATCTTTATACAAAAATACACATTATACATTTATACTTCCTTTTGCACCTAAATCAGCATCTTTTAAAATGTTATTTTCTTGTAAATAAATTCCTGCAAATTCTTCATAGCTTAAATATCGATTTAGATTTTTAGCACTAATTCCTGTATTGTTTAAAATGTCTTGCTTTGTTGTTCCAGCAACAAAGTTTTCTTCCATAAATCCTTTTAATTTACTTAAATCTGCAACATCTTTTCTTTTACATTCTTGGCATACTTCTGTATCTGTTGTATATAAACAACCACAACGAGCACATTTTTTAATAACTCCCATATTACATTTCCTTTCTTGAAGTACAAATTTTTTATATAAGACATTTTATCATATAATTTTCAAAAAAGAAACATTTAAATACAAATTATTTGCTTTTTTTCTTTTTTTGACTTTTACTTTTCTCTTCAGATAACTTCAATTCATATTTTCCTAAATAAACACAACATTCTGCAACTACAATTATTGTTAATAAAGTTATATAAGAAGGTACTACTGGAATTCTGCATATTGCTATAATACTTAGTATTGCTAAAACAGTAAGCACTATTTTTAAAATTAAATTTCCTAATAATTTTAAAGTATTTAATTTTCTAAATCTAATAGCTATATATGCCATTATTATAAAAATTGATATACATATTGGTTTTATATAAGGTGTAACCCAATCTCTAATTCTAACATTTGGAATATTAGAAATTTTTAAATCATCAACTGTTTTTTCTTGTTCGTATTTTTCATTTAATTTGTTAACTAAATTTGTTTTTTGTTCATCTGTAATTGAAGAAACATTTATTGCAAAAGCTTCATTAAAAAATTCTACTTCTTTTACAATAAATCTTTCATTTCCAAATACATCCTTGCAAATATTTTTTATATCACTCATCTCATAATTTTTTTCTAGATTATAAGTTATTTCTTTATGTTGTTCTAACATAAGATCTACATTAAATCCCTTTAATAAAACAACTACTATACCAGCAATTATCAATAAAGCTAAACCTAAATATAAAATCTTTTTATTCATTTCTTTATTCATTATATATCTCTTTCCTTTCTACAGTCTAGTTTTTAGTTCCTCTGCCTAAATATAAAGCTTTCACTGCAGTAAAATTATAAATTACTTGTATAAATAGACACCAGAATATAATCATACCTACACTACCAACAGTTATGTTAGACATGAATGTAAAAATAACTGCTACAACTCCTACTGGAATAATAGATAAATAATATTTAATCATTGTTTTATTTAATGCTTCTGATGAAGTCTTTTGTTTTAATGCTTTTAATAACATTTTTAAAAATACTATGTTTAAAATTATCATTGATATAAATGCTAAAACCGCATTTATAGTAATAGTTACCTTTGTATATCTAAAAATCAAACTTGTTAATGCAACAAAACCAATATTTGCAATTCCTGCAAGTACACCATTTAATTTAAATTTAATTCCAAAAGCTACAGTTACTAGTGCTAATATTACTACTAAAGCAACTTTTGCAATTATAATATCTTGTTCTGTAAATTCAGATTTTATAAAGTTATCTGAATTTAATGTATAAACAACTGAAGTTTGTCCATCATTCATGATTGTTGCCATAAATTGTGCTGTTGTATATAAATTTTTAAATTCTGATACATCTGTTGTTGTATCTCCTAAAGGAATTTGAATTATTCCATCAGTTAATTCTTCACCAAAATATGTAGTTAATAAAGTTTGTCCATCTAAAGTAATTTCAACATAAGTTTTTGTTGAATTTCCTTCTTCATCTTTTACTTCTACATATTGTTTACTCATTTCTTTTAATTTTTCAGTTCCAGCTTCATCAAATGTAATTTGTAACATTGTTCTATATCCTTCTGAAGAATTTGAAGAATAAACAGCCTCAACTTTTTTTACATCTTTACCATCTATTAAAATAATACCTGTTTGACTATCTATAATTTGAAGATTACCTTTAGTTTGAACTAATTCATAAATAGAATTAACATCTGAAGAGTCTGGAACATCTATAACTAAATTTCCTGTAACACTATCTAATCTAATATCATATTCTGATATACCTTGTTTGTTAAATCTATTTTGAATAACTTTTTTTGTTTTTTCATAGTTATCTTTTGTTAAAACACTATCTTCATTTTTCTTTATTTTTCTTGTTTCTTTAGCATAGCTAAGCTCTGTGCTTTCTGTATTTTCTGTTGTTTCTGAATTATCATCTGTTGATAAAGAAACTCCATTATTGCTACTTTTTTCCTTTACTTCTCCAAGTATATTTCCATCATCATCAACATATACTTCTTTTTCTTCTTCACTTGTATCTACTACAAATTTCAACTCTCTAGTACCATTTAATTCCATTCCATAAGTATAATCTGGAATTATATTTTTAAATTGGTTTAAAGATTTTCCAAAAACACCTGCAAATGCTATCAATGCTATTAAAATAATCATCAATATCAATGCTATTGTTCTGATTTTTTTTAAGTTTTTTTCCACCGTATTTTCCTCCTATAATAAGTTTGTATTATTGATAATCAATTCAAACCATAATCCTAAATATTTTGCTGCTCTTTTACTCATCTTTGTTCTATCCATAAATATTTCAAAATAATCTATTACTGGGCAAATTTTTGTATCTATAGTTAAATTTAAAATTGCTTTTCTTTGCTCTTTATCAATTATTAAATCTGAATTTGTAACAGCATAATTTACTTCATCATGTTTATCAAACAAACTTCTATCTTTTTTTGATACCCTGCTTCTATGTGCATCTGATTTATCTGCTAAAATAATAGCTGCTGATATATCACTTACAGCTGTTCCAGTAACTTCATCATGATTTCCTATAGCCATCATAATTTCTGTTCTATCGGATACATCCATATTCATGTCTTTTAATATTTCATAAGCTAGAATTGCTCCTGTATGTGCGTGATCTACACGATTTATAGAATTTCCTATATCATGCATGTATCCAGCAATTTTAGCCAGCTCAATTCTATGCTCATCATATCCCAAAGTTTTTAAAACATAAGCTGCTCTTTCTGCAACTAAACCAACATGTCTTGAAGAGTGTTCTGTGTATCCTAATACATCTAATTGCTTTTGTGCATTTTTTATAAGCTCTTTAACTTCTACATTATTAACAACATCATCAAAAGTAACCATACTATCCTCCTATGTAAATCTTTGTTAATTTTATATTAAAAGACAAAAAATATCAACTACTTTTTAGCATTTTTTGCATTTTATAGCTCACTTGCTGTTAAAAATCAAATTTTTATTTAGTTTTTAAATTAACCCCTAATATTCCACCAATAATTCCTGAAATAATTCCCACACAAATCATTATACAAGATGACATATTAAGTGAAAAATTTCCATTAGCAAAACTTGAAATTATATAAAGAATAAACATATATAATATACCTAAAATAATTCCATTTATAATACCTCTTTCTTTCAATTTCTTAGATACAACAAAACTTCCTATCATAATACAAACACTAGAAATTACTATAATAGATGGACTAATAATTTCCTCTGAAGTATCTGTAAAATTTAATATTGCTGAAAGTAACATTAAAGCTACAATCGTTAAACCAATAGATAAAACAAGTGATTTTCCAAAATCAAACATAAAACTTTTCATAAACAAAATTCCTTTCTCTATCCAGAAACAATTTACAAATAGTTTCTGTTATTTAATAACCAATATCTTTTTATAGATTTTATGCTTGAAATCAATTTTTATACCTATATAAAAAAAGAGTATAAGAAAATCTTATACTCCACATCTATATAAGCATAGGAAAACTACATATACCATTAAATTTTTACCCATACGCTATATTTATGTTGAAACATCAAATACTACTCAACAACGATATTTTCTGTAGTATTTTCTATTTCGTTACTTATTGTACTACTATTATTTTCATTTGTCAAATCATTTTCAACATTCTCTGTATTTTTTTCAGTTACAGATATCAAATTATTATCTTTAATATATTGTACAAGATCCATTTGAACATCATTTACATCCATATAATAATTCGTGATTCCAGCTTTTGTAATTGAATAAAATCTACTACAAACGGTTGGTATAATTATTCTTTTAGTTGCTACATCATAAACTCCATAGCCACCATTTTGATTTATAATAATTCCTTGAACTCCTGTACTTTCTGGCAAAATTAGTAATCCTTCTTCACCATTTGTTGTAGTTGTTTGTGAATTACTTGAAGTAGTTGATTTTTTTTCTTTTTCTACTGAATATCCTAGTCCATCATATACAGTTTTTGCAAGTTCAGTTCCATCTACATCAAATAAGCCATATTTTGTACCTTGTTTTACAGGTATACAAGTTTCAAATAACACTCTTGGATCTTTTACTTGATCTTCAAATTCATTGTTTTCTATTTTTCCATTTGTATCAGCTAAGCCAATTTGACTATATTCAGCATGAATTACAACTTCACCTTTTCTATTTAATACACCATATTTTCCATTTTTTTCTACAAGATATAATTGCTTTTCTGCATTGTATACAGAAATAGAATCATATTCTGTTGGTTTTATAATTGTTTTACCATCACTTGATAATAAACCAATATTATTATTTGCATATACAAAAAATTCTTTTACATTTTGAATAAATTCAACTTCATCATATTTAACACTAATTACTTCTTCACCTTTTGAATTTATTACTCCATACTTTTGGTCTTTTCCTACAACTACTAAACCATAAACTAGTGCTCTTACATTTTCATATTCACCAGTAATAGTTGTATATCCTAGATTTGTAGCAATTCTTTTAGCCTTTGCATATAAATTTGCTAAAGAATATATCCTAATTCTATTTTTTTCACTTACATTTATTTGAACATTAAATACTTCTGGCAAAATTTCAAATGGTAAATATATATTTCCGTTAATCAATTTTGCTGGACTATTCAAAGAATAAACTTCTTTAGTCTCGTCTGAAGATTTAACTGTAAGTCTTGAACCAAAGTTTTTCTCTTCTAAAGTAACTCTTTCTTCTGATAAACCATCTTTCGAATTCAATATATATTTTGTAATTGTCTCTGAATCAACTTTTATAGAAACAGCTTCATGTAAACTTGAAATATAACAGCTGTCATCATCTTCAGTATATTTTCCATACTCCCCTTTAGTATAAGTACAATCTAACATTTTAGCTATTTCTTTTGCATTTATATAAGTTTCATCTCCAACACTTGTTAATAATGTAGAACTTATCGTTTTTTGTGTTCCATCTACATATAATTTTAATGTTTGAGCATCTTTATATTTCATAAACACAATCAAAATAAATAAAAAAGCAATCAATACAGCACATAGTATAATCAATATCAATACTAATCTTTTCTTTTTATTTCTGCTTTCATTTTCTTTTATGAATTTATCACTATCTTCTAAATTCATCTCTGCACCAATCCTTCCCCAAATTACTCTTTTGTGTAGCCGTATTTTTTGTAAAATTCATCTCTAAAATTTAATAAATTATCATTTTCTATTTCTATTCTAACTCTATCCATCAATTTAGTCAAGAATCTTAAATTGTGTATTGAAAGTAATCTAATACCTAAAATTTCCTTTGTATTCAATAAATGTCTAATATATGCTCTAGTATAATTTTTACAAGTATAGCAATCACATTCTGGATCTAGTGGTGTGAAATCTCTTTCATAAGTTGCATTTCTTACAACCACCTTACCGTTTGACGTCATTGCTGTACCATGTCTAGCTATTCTTGTAGGAAGTACACAATCACACATATCTATACCAGCTAAAGCTGCTTCTATTAAATAGTCTGGTGTACCTACCCCCATCAAATAACGTGGTTTATTTTCTGGCATTAAAGGAGTTGTATATCTTAAAATATCTAAAAATTCTGGTTTTGGTTCACCAACACTAATTCCACCGATTGCATATCCAGGAAAGTCTAATTCAATTAAATCTTTTGCTGATTTTTCTCTTAAATCTTTGAAAAATCCTCCTTGAATTATTCCAAATAGACCTTGTTTATCAGTTGTTGTATGATATTCTTTACATCTTTTAGCCCATCTTGTTGTTCTTTCCATTGAATTTTTAGTATATTCATAAGTTGAAGGATATGGACAACATTCATCAAAAGCCATCATTATATCAGAACCTAAAGCTTCTTGAATTTCCATTGAAATTTCTGGACTAATATATTTTTTACTTCCATCTAAGTGAGACCTAAATTCAACTCCCTCTTCTGTTATTTTACGAAGTGGACCTAAACTAAATACTTGAAATCCACCACTATCTGTTAAAATAGGTCTATCCCAATTCATAAATTTGTGAAGTCCACCAGCCTCTTTTACAAGTTCATGGCCTGGTCTTAAAAATAAATGATATGTGTTACTTAAAATTATTTGTGCATGTACCATTTCTTTTAACTCATCTGGTGTCATAGCTTTTACTGTAGCTTGTGTTCCAACAGGCATAAAAATTGGTGTTTGGATATCTCCATGAGGAGTATGTATTACACCTCTTCTAGCTCCTGAATTTTTATCAACATGTAATAGCTCATAAGTTATTGCTTGTTTTTGTTCCATTTTTCTTTAAATGATATATAGTTATATCATTATCTCCTTTCTTTCTATTTCTAATGCTGTAATTCTAACAAATAAACATTGCATCTCCAAAACTAAAGAACTTATATTTATCTTTTACTGCTTCATTATAAGCTTCCATTATAAAATCTTTTCCTGCTAGTGTTGATACTAACATTATTAAAGTTGATTGTGGTAAGTGAAAATTTGTAACTAAACAATCTACACATTTGAATTTGTATCCTGGATAAATAAATATACTTGTATCTGTTTCAATAGCTTTCATTTTTCCATTTTCATCAGAAACTGACTCTAAAACTCTACAAGATGTAGTTCCAACTGCAATTATTCTATGTCCGTTTTCTCTTGCTCTATTTATCTTATCTGCTTCTTCTTGTTTTACTATAAAATGTTCTGAATGCATTTGATGTTCTTCGACATTTTCAACTTTAACAGGTCTAAATGTTCCAATTCCAACATGAAGTGTTACTTTAGCAATTTCAACACCTTTTTCTTTTATCTTTTCTAGTAATTCTTCTGTAAAATGTAAACCTGCTGTTGGTGCAGCTGCTGAACCTTCATATTTAGCATAAACAGTTTGATATTTTTCATTTTCTTCTTTGATATTTTCTTTAATATATGGTGGTAATGGCATTAAACCTATCTGGTCTAAAATTTCATTGAAAATTCCTTCGTAAGTAAATCTTACTCTTCTATTTCCACCTGGTAATGTTTCTAAAACTTCTGCATTTAATAATCCATCTCCAAAAGTAACTTTAGCACCTGCTTTTAATTTATTTCCTGGTCTTACCATTGCTTCCCAGTCATCATTTTCAATTCTTTTCAATAGTAAAAATTCTACATTTGCTCCAGTATCTTTTTTTCCATATAATCTTGCTGGTATAACTTTTGTATCATTTATTACAAGACAGTCTCCAGGTTCTAAATAATCTATTATATCTTTAAATACTTTGTGTTCAATTGTTTTTGTATCTCTATGAAGTACCATAAGTCTTGCTTCATCTCGCTTATCATATGGATGTTGAGCAATTAGTTCTTCTGGTAAATCATAATCAAAATCTGTAACTTTCATTTTATCCCTTCCTTAATTTATTCTAATATATTTTTAACAATATTCTTTAATTATTTTCTTTACTGCATTTCTTAAAACAATTGTATTATCCGAATTATTTTCTAGAATCAAGTCAGCTCGTTCTCTAAAAAAACTATCTTCCTTTTGTATTTTTAATCTCTGTTTTGCTACTTCAGCTGATATTCCATCTCTTTTGCATATTCGTCTGATTTTAACATTTTCATCAGCTACAACACCAATTATATAATCACAATATTCATCTAAACCAGCTTCATATAACAATGGAGCATCTATTCCTACTAATCTTTCTCCAATTGTTTCAAATATTTTAATTCTTGCTAAAATTTCATCTACAACATACTTAAAAGTCAACTGATTTAACTTATTAAGAGCTTCTTCATCATTATAAATTATATCACTTAACTTTTTTCTGTCTAAATTGCCATTTTCTTTTAATATTTCTTTTCCAAAAGTTAATACTATTTTTTTCATATACTCAGTATTTGGAGAATTTAATTCTCTTGATACTTTATCACAATCTATTACTTTAATACTGTTATTTCTGAAAATTTCACTTAAAGTTGTTTTTCCAGAACCTGAATTACCAGTAATTCCTATTATTTTCATTTTATATAATTCCTTTCTCAAGGTAAAATTTTTTTATTTATTATAGCGTGGTGTTCCCTAACAGAGAACACCACACTAGATTAGAATGGAAAATCAGTTATTTCTCAAGGATAACCCATCCGATAGAAAAATCTCCTGTAAAATTGCTGTAGTTGCTTGTTTTGGCATATGCTCTTGCCAAATCGGACCTAGCTCCATCCATTCTGTAGCTACCACCACAGAGGATATGCCCTGCATTTGAATTTAAAACATCAGCTTTAGTCTCGCCAACCATCTTACTTGTATTACCCAAGTCACAAAATCCACAGAAGGCTCTCGAACCTGTACCTTCAAGTCGATATCTTGTATCAGGCGAATTTCTGAAATTTCCGATTGTACCAGAGTCCCTACAAACCTTTTTCCAGATATTCTCAATGCTCCAACCGTCTTCCAACATGCGTTTCATTAGCACAATAAGAAATGCACCATACTCGTACACTGTTCCAAGTCGACTACCTCTTTCTGGCATAAAGTTTTGGGCAGCTTCTACCCACCAACGATACGAAAGACCAACAGCCGGTTCTTCACCAAAAGCATACATAATCCCTCCATTTTTGTTTATAGTTGGATCACAATTTGGTCGATAAAAATCTTCAATGCCATTTTGAATGGCACTCATCATCTGCTCTTTAACAAATTGTTCATGTTGTGTAGTCGGCTCATAATCAAAAACAGGGTCGTTTACAGAAAGCTTAGAAGCTTCGATCAGAACAAACTTTGCTTCATCTCCAATTGTTTGACTTCTTCTTATTTCATCAAACTTGATAATTTTTTCACCACTCTCTACTACCTGTAAATCAGGCTTTCGGGATGTTGGAGAAATACAAATTCCTTTTCCTTCCTCTGATTCGATACTTACCTCGATATTATTGCCAGAAACCTTGAGCATATCAAGCTCAATAGCTACCTCACAACTTCCATCTGGTAAAACCTTGGCGCTAATTGCCTTACCATCACTAATCCGGATTTTCATAGTTGCTTTTCTCATAAGTAAGCCTCCCATAATAAAAGTTTTTATCTTGATGAAACATCCTTGCATCTAATAGGTTTTCGAATACTAGATACTTTTCAATTCTACCACACTTTATAGCAAAATTCAATTTTTTGACCAAATTAAATTATTATTTACTTTTTAATAATTGAATTTCTATAAATCTTAACTATGTATTTGCAATTTTTTTAGCTGCTGTCGTTGCCAAAAAATCACATCTATTATTTAATTCATTTGTACTATGTCCTTTTACTTTTATAAAAGTAACTTTGTGTTTATTAGTCAAATCAATCATTTCAAGCCAAAGTTCCTTATTTTTTACTGGTTCTTTTTTTGAATTAACCCAACCTTTTGCAATCCAGCCTTCTATCCAATGTTCCTTAAAGGCATTTACTACATAAGCACTATCACTATATAAATTAACAACGCAAGGCTCCTTCAAAAGTTTCAGAGCCTCAATAACAGCTGTCATCTCCATAATATTATTAGTTGTATCTTTTGCTCCACCTGAAATTTCTTTTTGATTATTTCCGAAAATCAGTACTGCTCCCCAACCACCTGGTCCTGGGTTTCCAGAGCAAGCACCATCTGTATAAATTGTTATCTCTTTCATTTTTCCTCTTCTTATAAAATAATATTTGTTTTTTTAAACAATATATGATATTATAGCAATAAATTTAAAATCTTACAATATGGTGGTGATATATTTGAACGACGTTTTAGGAATAATTTCAGAATATAATCCTTTTCATAATGGACATATATTACATTTACAGCAGTCAAAAAAA
The DNA here is from genome assembly GCA_934141445.1 of uncultured Clostridia bacterium. Lineage (GTDB taxonomy): Bacteria > Bacillota > Clostridia > TANB77 > CAG-508 > Scatovivens. The sequence goes on from CAKPCF010000010.1 coordinate 44,688, forward strand.
TTAACTCATACTAATTTCACAATAGCTATTATGAGCGGAAATTTTGTACAAAGAGGAAATACAGCTTTAGTTGACAAATGGGCTCGTGCTGAAATGGCTTTAAAATCAGGAATTGATTTAGTTATCGAACTTCCAACTCTTTATGCAATTTCAAGTGCTGAAAATTTTGCAGATGGTGCAATAAAAATATTAAATAGCCTTGGAATTGTCAACTATGTTTCATTTGGAAGCGAAATCGGTGAACTTTCTCCATTAAACGATATAGCAGAAGTTTTATACAAAGAACCTAAAGAATTTTCTAATTTAATCAACAAACAAATTCGTTCCGGACTTTCTTATCCTAAAGCAAGAGAACTTGCTATACAAATATATTTCGGTGGTTCACAAAAATATACAGAAATATTAGAAAATCCTAATAATATACTTGGGGTTGAATATTTAAAAGCTCTAAAAAGACATAAAAGTTCTATTCAGCCTATCACATTAAAAAGAAAATATAGTGATTATAATAGTACAGATATAAAGAGCGGTATAGCAAGTGCAACAGCCATTAGAACTATGCTTCAAAAAAATAAAAATATACACTATGTTGTACCTTATGAAACTTATGAAATTATTGAAGAAAAACAAAAATTAGGACAAATTGTTCCAGATTTATCTATATTCGAAAAGGAAATAATATACAATCTTCGTAAAATGACTTTATCAGAAATAGCAACTTTACCTGATGTCTCTGAAGGTTTAGAAAATAAAATAAAAATAGCTGCAAATACCTCTAATACACTTGAAGAATTAGTGTTAAAAATAAAGTCAAAACGTTATACTCAAAGTCGAATTCAAAGAATTTTACTATATGCACTTCTTAATATTTCAAAAAAAGATATGGATATGTCAAAAAAACAAATGCCTTATATAAGAGTTTTAGGTTTTAATAGTAATGGAAAGAAAATGATTTCCTCTATTGCTACTAAAAATCCTAAATTGCAAATAATCGTATCTCTTAAGAAATTCATGGAAAATAATACTGACAAGCATTTGCATACTATGATTTCAAAAGATATTTTTGCAACAAATGTATATACTCTAGCTTATGGTTCTAGTCCTCTTGCAAATTTGGACTACACACATAAAATTATAGAATTAAAATAAAACAAAAGTAGATACTATGAAGTACACTTCAAAAAGTTAGATTTTTGTCTAACTTTTTGGGTTCAGTACACTTGGTACCCACTTTTTATATTTAGTTTACTCATACTTCGTATTTTAATTTAGGTTATTAAAATCCACTTTTTCCATTTTGCCATTTCAAATTTTTTAATAAATTCCAATTTATTATTCCAGTATTTCCTGCCATAAACAAAGCTTGAAGGCTTCCCTTAGGCTCTACTTTAGAATTTGGATTTAAATTAGCTAAAATTTGCAAATTATTGATAATCTCTCCATCACTATTATTGGTTCTCTCATAAATACAATTATTAGATAAATCTAAATATTCCAATTTAATTAGATTTCTTAAGCCATATAAACTATTTATACATGTGTTTGTACTTATAAAAGATTTTAAATTTCTCAAATTATCTAAATCATCAATATCTTTTAAATTCATATATGCTGTACCATTTATAGTCAATTCTTCTAAATTTCTAATTTTGCTCAAACCTTTTACACTAGTTGTTTGTGGATTTGTGCCACAGTTTGGATCACAAAAAGCATTTATTTTTAATATGTTAATAGTTTTACAATCTTCAAAACAACTAAAATTTACACCGGAACAATTTTGGTATAATTTCATTTCTTTAATAACAGCATTTTCATTTAATGAATCTATTATATTTTTAAAATTTTCAGCATTTCTAGCATTTATTCTAAAAAAATCTATACTAGATATATTAGAGAAATCAAAAATATCATTTACATTCCAGCACATAATATTTTCAAAATCATTACTTGGTAATTTTATTTTTCCTGTTACAGAATTTAATAAAATATTTTTCAAATTTTCACACTGTGTAAGATCAATATTTCCTATATTATTTAAATTTGAATATAAGGCTAATTCTGTTATATCATAGCATTTTTCTAATGTTTTTATAATGTCCGAGTCATAACAACACAAACCAGAAAATGCTCTATTTTTCCAATAACCTAATTTGTTATTTGCATATAACTTACATATAACGCCTTGAATTTGTGATAAATCTATTGTTTTAGTTGTTAGTTCCAAATTTCCTAAACTTTCTGAATAATTATTTAAAATCTCGAGTCCACTAAATTCACCAGCCTCATTTTTTGTACCAGTCGTTACATTAGTATTAAACAACTCAAGTTCAATAATTCCAGTTATATCTCCATTTCTTATAAATTCAATAGTTGTTAAATTATCACCCAAACTAGATAAATTTACTCTTTTTAATTTTTTAAAACTTTTCAATACATTATTATATATTTCATTTGCATCTTCGCCAGATATTATATTTCCAGCATCATCACTAAGCTTCATACCTTCTAAATTTAATAATTCTAAGTTTGTAGCACCTGTAATCAGTTCAAAATTACTTTTGGCTACATTTTGCCAAGATAAATCTAACAAATTTGTGTTTTCATCTAATAACAACAATGAGTAATTATTGGATATATTAAAATTTCCACCACATTTTATACATAGTGTCTTTATATCTAATAAACTAACATTATTTAATCTTGTATTTCCACTAAGATATAAAAGCTGTATATTTTCACAATTTTTTATATAATCTATCCATATTATTTGATTTGATCTCAAATCAATTTTTTCCAAAGTTGTTATATTTTCCAATGATTTTATTCCATCGTTTTCTTGTTTTTCACTATCTATTTCTAAATTTCCCAACATATTATTGCAAGCATATAATTGTGTTAAGTTTTGCATGCTCTCAATTCCTTTTAAGTTTTCAAGCATATTAGTTTCACAATGTAAAGTCAATACATTTTTAAAATCAGTTAATTCTTGTATAGTTGATATATTATTGTTATTCAAAAACAAATATTTAATAGTTTCTTTTGTTGTTGATGATAAATTTTTCAAAGCAGAAATATTAGTAACTTTAGAATTTCTTGTACTAGCATTAATATTCGAATCAGTTTGTAAAACACTTTCCGAACCCATTATACCAAATTTCGTCAATTGATTAAAATCGTAATTTCCTATTCCTAAATCATTACTACATAATTTCTCTATCTCATTATCACTTGTACGTAGCAAATATAAATATTTCAAATTATTCAGATTGCATAGAGCCTTATAGTTCAAAATTTCACTATTATCTAATACCACAAAATCTAAAACTCCCTTTGAACTGCTTAATCCGTCTAAACTAGTAATTGTACAATTTTGAATAGTTATCTTCTTCAAATTAACTGCGTTTTGAATCCCTATAAGATTCTCAAAATTTATATTAGTTAATGTAATTTCTTCTAATGATGGAAAATTGTATAAATCCTTTAAATTATTTATTCCATCATCTGAATTTATTGTTAAAGCTTTTATAGATTTGCAATCATTTGCATTTAGACTTGATGTATTATCACCTGTTATCAATTTTGCATAATTACTTCCAGCAGAAAATACTAACCTCGCCGGATTATCTAAATCTAATTCACTTTCTGAAATTCCTTTAAGATTTTCAATGCCATTATTTGAATAATATACTTTTAAATTACTAGTTACACCATATACATCAATCATTCCACTATAACTAGCATAACTTCCATCCTTAGCATCCCCACCTTGTAATTGTTCTCTTATCTCTTTTGGTAAACTCTTTTTCTCTATTAAATAACAAGCTTGCCCATTTTCATTTACAACATAACCAACAGAACCAAAGCCATTTTTACTAGGATTATATATCCAATTTTCACTTTCATGATTTTTTTGCATAGCTTCTGCTTTATTATCAGCATCTGAAAATTCATCATAATGTTCTATATAGTAATTATTTAAAAATTCTTCTAATACTGCTATGCTTTGAATATAAGTAGCATTCTTGGCCTGCGTTATTATTCCATTTTCTCCAATTGTTGCATTTAAACTTACTCCTGCTAAAATTAGCATTACAATTATTGAAATTACAAGTGCTATTAGAGTGATTGCTTTTTGATTTTTCAAAAAATATTTTTTACACTCTTTATTTTGCAATTTTCTTTTGTTCATTTATGATTTTCCTCCTTAGATTTTATAAATAGAGAAAAAGCTTTCTGTTGTTTCATTGCTAATTCAATTGTATGATTAGCAATAGCAAAAGCTCTTTCTCTTTCAATCCATAAAAAACATTAGTCTAATGACTTTTGCTTTTCTTTGAAAGAAAACCATTTCAAAACTTCTCTATTTTATTTTTATGGACTTCTTTAAGTATCTGACTTAAAGTAAAGAAAAAAAGACACAGAATAGTATATTTCTTTATACTTTTGTGTCTTTTCTGTTTTTATTTATTTCAAATTATTCATAAAATTTGTTTTGGAATAGTTGACTTCAAAACTTACTAATGATAGAATTTTTATAAATTGTAAAAGAACTTTAAGTCAGATACTTAATGACTTAAAGTTCTTTTTATTTTATTTTGTGATTACTAGAGGACAATTAAGTATTGCATTGTCATTAATTTCACAAGCTTTATTTACAATAATCTTTCCTTTTAAAGATGTACAATATTCAAATGCATAATTACCTATATACAATATATTCTCCCAGTTTAATCCCTTTATTCCATTTAAAGTCAATTCGGAATCTCCTGAAAAAGCTTTTTCTTCAATTCTTGTTATTTTACCTTTTACAATTACTTCTTTCAGTTTTGGACAGCCCCAAATAAAATATCCTTTCATAACTTTTATTCCTTTTCCTAATGTTATACTTGTTAAATTATTGCAACATGCAACATAAGAATTTAATGTATCTACAACAGAATCTGGTATAATAATATTCTCTATTTTGGAATTATAAAAAGCTGCACTTCCTATACTTACTAATCCCTCATTTAGTTTTACATATTGAAGAGATGAATTTTGAAAAGCAGAGTTTCCTATTTTGACTACACTACTTGGTATTTCTATATTTTCCACTCCTGCTCCATAAAAAGCATATGTTCCTATTTCGGTTATCGTATTTGGTAATACTATACTAACAAATTTTACATTATTGTAACAAAAGAAATCTGGTATCACTTTTACATTTATACCTGTTTCAAATTCTATTGCTATTAAATTTGTGCAATTCATAAACGATCCCTGATCTATACTTGTTACTGTATTCGGTATTGTTACTTTTGTTATTGAGGTACATCCTGCAAATGCATTTTTTCCTATACTTGTTACTCCATTTGGTATTGTTATTTCCTTTATTTCTTTTCCGTTATGTAAAAATTTTGTACTTCCACTATACTGATTATCCGCTATTACATTTCCTATGCTAGTAATATCACTTACTCTTGTTATTCCTGTATTTGTAAATATCGAACCATTTATTGCTATTTTTTGATTATTCGAATTATTTATTGTTCCTGAAAATTCTCCCATTAGGTAAGTATCATTTTCAAAACAGTTTTCTCCTATTGTAGTTATCTTTGAATTACTTAGCCACTTAATCACATCTGTTTTTTCATTATTATCTGTTTTACCTAAATTAGTGCAACCCTTAAAAGCTTCTTTGCCTAATTTATTTAATTTTGCAGTAGAAGGTAATATTCGTATTGACTTACAGTAAAAAAATGCCTGTACTCCAACTTCTTCTAGATTCTGTGGCCAGTTAATTACCTCCATTTTCTCTTGTTGTATAAATGCTTGATTTTGAATTTTTTTTAACGAATTTGGTAAATAAACTTCATTACTGATTTTTGCTCCATCAAAAGCTCTTTCTTTTATCTCTTCTAAAGTTGCAGGCAATGTAATTTTTGTTAAGTTTACGCAATTATAGAAAGATAAAACACCTAGTGTTTTACATCCCAAATTGCCATCTGATTCAAAAAAAACTTCTTCTATGTTTGTACTCTGTCTAAAAGTATTATTTTTTATTTCACTTATACTTTTGGGTATAATAATTTTTCCAGTCAATTTACTACAAAATCTAAAAGAACTATCGCCCATACTTTCCACAGTATCATTTAATTCTAATCCACTAATTGCAGTTCCATAAAAACTATAATCACCTATATTCTTCACTTTACTTGGTATTACTAATTTATTTTCAATTCCTGTGCATTCTTGAAAAGCACTATCTCCTATTGTCACTAGTTGACTTCCTGTTTCCCCTTCATCAAAAGTTAATGCATCTATGCCTGTACATCCATAAAATGCATTTTTCTTTATTTCTGTTATATAATAAGGTATTGT
>CAKPCF010000011.1 GCA_934141445.1 uncultured Clostridia bacterium
TTTAATGAGTTTATTAAACACGAATATTGATGGAAGAATTTTTTATAAAATTTTTCCCGAAAAAAATTGACACTATCCTTTATTTATATCAATTTGACTAAAGCTAAAAAGTGTTATATAATAAACAAGTCCGCAATTTAAATGATATAGAAAGGAAGGTTTTTCAATATGAAAAACATCAAAACTGTGGAACAAGCAAAACGGATTATTCTTTGGTTACCTGAGCGAACAATTTTCTATGGAGATATTGTTTGTGAAGGTAAAGAACTGGATGTATACATCGAGGAGGGATGTAAAGTAACCGGCGACATTGATGCAAATAATGTAATTACCGGAAACAATGTTGCTATTATTGGCGATATTTTGGTTAAAGGGAATGTTGTTCTCGGCGAAAGATGCTATGTAATGCAAGCAATAGCTGGGGAAAACATTAGTGCAGGAGATGGAACACGTCTGTTATCTATTGATGCCGGAGGACTTACAAGACTCGGAAATCATGTTACCTGTGAAGATATTACTGCAGGGCATGACATGATTGCAGGTAGGCATTGCCAAATTAATGAAATCAATACCACTGGTTCCATTAAATTGGGCGACTTTACTGAAGTAAGGACAAAAATTGCATCACTTGACAAAGTTTGTCTTGGCAAGAATGTGATTATTCCAATTGAAGCTTTGCCACAATTGAGTGATGACAAAATTCGCACGATTTCCAAATAATCAGATATTCAAACTGAAAGTTAGTATGCTAAAACATAAGGATTAGGAGACAGAAAAATGAAAAAAGCATCTAAAAAAGTTGAAGTTAACAATACGCCTTGCATTATTGTGATTTTCCCTGGCTCAAAGGCTCAGGATATCATAGCACCTAATGCTGATGTATATGTTACGAGTGGCTCTACGGTTGGCAATATTCATACTTCTTGCGACGTATGGGTAGAAGATGATGTATCTTTTGCATATATTGCTGCCAGGAATGTTCACTTGGGCAATGCTAATAATGGCTGGACAGTTACGGCATGGGGCCAAAAATCTGGTGACAATGTTGAAGGTGGAAACATTCAAGTTGGTGTTTCAAACAGAATTACAGCCCTTGAAGCGTCTGGCGACATTTTTATTGGTGTTTCTAATCGGACTAGCATGGTGAAGTCTTATCAAGGTGATGTTAAAGTTGATGCGTATAACGCTTTCGAGTTTATTGAAGCTAGTGGAATGGTGGAAATTGGCTATAAAAACGGTGTTTTGCATCATATTTTTGCAAACGAAAGTGTGCTGTGCAAAGATGATAATGTTCTTCCCGTGATCTACTCTCTTGAAGACATCAAGGTTGGTGAAAAATGCCTTGTTGAAAAATGTGCTTCTTATAATGGAAACATTGAAACAAAAGCTTTTACTCAAGTTCAAGCAATTGAGGACAGTGTTAATGTCGTTATTGGAGAACACAATACGGTTGGAAAAATCGTATCTAAAGGAAGTGTTGCAGTAAAAAACTTTAGCACGGTCGGATTTGTATATGGTTTTATAGGACTTAAATGTTATGAAACCATAGTCCATAAACAGTATATAGATGGAAAGCTTATTCATGAAGAATAATAAGTTCAACTAAAATCGTAGTTTTGGAAAAGGCGAGCTTTTGGCCATTATTATGGCTGAAGGCTCGCCCTTTGCTTTATTTGATAATATTGTTATATCAAAAGCTGTAAAGTTCGTTGACAAGAGTAAATGAATTAGAGCATACTAATTTATAGAAAGTAAATGTATCTCGCTTGTGGTTGGTGCGAGTAATAAATCATATCATTTCGTTAAATGTTCTCGCCTATGGTTGGCGCGAGTAACAAATTATACCATTTTGTAAATAAATTCAGTCCTTTGTTTCTATATTGAAATAAAGGACTTGTTTTTTATAATATAAGGAGAATTAACTATGAAAAAATTTATATAGGGTTAGTTAATAGTTTGACAAGGAAATTTCATGAAATTCCTTCGTGAGAAAGTCTAAAAATATTGAAATTAGACCAAAATTATGATATATTTAACTGAAATTTAGGTCGTAAAGGGAGGAGAAATGTTTAAATTACATTCAGCATATAAACCAACTGGTGATCAGCCACAGGCAATAGATTATTTAGTAAAGGGAATTGAAAACGGAGAAAAATACCAAACTTTATTAGGTGTTACAGGTTCACGGAAAAACTTTTACTATGGCAAATATTATAGAAAGAACACAGAGACCAACTCTTGTTTTGGCACACAATAAAACTTTAGCAGGACAACTGTATTCAGAATTTAAAGAATTTTTTCCAGAGAATAATGTTGAGTATTTTGTTTCATATTATGATTATTATCAACCAGAAGCTTATATAGCTTCCTCTGACACTTATATTGAAAAAGATGCATCAATAAATGATGAGATTGATAAATTGCGTCATTCTGCAACAGCATCATTATTTGAAACAAGAGATACTATTGTTGTTGCTTCTGTTTCATGCATATATGGTTTGGGTGATCCAATTGATTATGAGCATATGATTGTATCTTTAAGACCTGGCATGGAAAAAGATAGAAACGAAATAATGAAAAAGCTTATTACAATGCAATATACAAGAAATGAGATGGATTTTAAAAGAGGTACTTTTAGAGCAAAAGGTGATATTTTAGAGATATATCCATCAAATAAAGAAGAAAGTGCGATAAGAGTTGAATTTTGGGGAGATGAAATTGAAAAAATTTCAGAAATTAACCCTCTAACAGGAAAAGTAATTGGCGTTAGAAATCATGTAATGATATATCCAAATTCTCATTATGTTACAACACAGGATAAAAGAGAAAATGCTATTATTACTATCGAACAGGAACTAGAAGAAAGAATCAAGTATTTTAAAGAAAATAATAAGCTTATTGAAGCACAAAGAATCGAAGAAAGAACAAATTTTGATATTGAAATGCTTAAAGAAACTGGATTTTGCCAAGGAATAGAAAACTATTCAAGACATATAAGTGGTAGACTAGCTGGAAGTGCACCATACACATTATTTGACTATTTTCCAAAAGACTTTTTGTTATTGATAGATGAGTCTCATGCTACAATTCCACAAGTTAGAGCAATGTATAATGGAGATAGAGCAAGAAAGGATTCACTTGTTAATTATGGCTTCCGTTTACCATCAGCTTATGATAATAGACCACTTAAATTTGAGGAATTTGAACAAAGAATAAACCAAGTAGTATTTGTTAGTGCTACTCCAGCAGATTATGAAAAAGAACATTCTCAAGATAGAGTGGTAGAACAAATTATTAGGCCAACAGGTTTATTAGATCCAAAAATAGAAGTTAAACCTACAGAAAATCAAATAGATGATTTGATGGAACAAATAAATATTCAAGTTGAAAAAGGTGATAGAGTATTAGTCACTACACTAACTAAAAAGATGGCAGAAGATTTAACAGCTTATTTAAGAGAAGCTGGTATTAGAGTTAGATATATGCACTCTGACATAAAAGCTTTGGAAAGAATGGAAATAATAAGAGATTTACGTATAGGAGAATTTGATGTTCTTGTTGGTATCAACCTTTTAAGAGAAGGTCTTGATATTCCAGAAGTTTCATTGGTAGCTATATTAGATGCAGACAAAGAAGGATTTTTACGTTCAGAACGTTCACTTATTCAAACAATTGGCCGTGCTGCTAGAAATACAGATGGACGTGTTATAATGTATGCTGATGAGCTTACAGATTCAATGGATAAAGCTATTTCTGAAACAAATAGAAGAAGACAAATTCAAGAAAAATATAATAAAGACCATGGAATTACTCCACAAACAATAAGAAAATCTGTAAGAGATACAATAAAGGCTACAATTGTTGAAGATATACAAAGCAAGTATGATATCGGAAAAGAAGAAAGTGTTGAAGATATTATTCGTAAGCTAACAGACGAAATGCTAAAATATGCAACTTCTATGGAGTTTGAGAAGGCAGCTGAACTTAGAGATAAAATTAAGGAACTAGAAAAATTTTCAGAAAAGTAAAATTTAAGGTATTGATTATTAGACAAAAAAATGGTATAGTATTTAAAGAAAGTAATATATTTGTATAAATTGCATACAATATTATTACTGGCAATAAAAAAGTTGGTGTTTCCAGCCATTAAATTGGAACTAAAAAAAGCGGTGTTTCCAGCCATTAAATTGGAACTTAAAAAAGCGGTGTTTCCAGCCATTAAATTGGAACTTAAAAAAGCGGGGATTAGAATTTATATTCTAATCCTTTTATAATATATTGGATGATTTGAGGTATGTATAATTTTAGGAGGTGAGTAATGTAATGATTATAAATTTAAGAATTGTCAGAGTTGATTCTGATTACTGTGATTATTTAAGAAAATTCGATAATAAAGTAGCTTATAATAAAAATGAAAAAGAACTACGACCATTTATAGGAATTTTATTTGAGATTGATAATTTTGAATATTTTGCACCTCTATCAAGTCCAAAAGAAAAACATAAAAGTATGAAAAATACTTTAGATTTCTTTAAAATAGATGGAGGAGAACTTGGTGCTGTTAATTTTAACAATATGATACCAGTAAGCTCAAGAAATTATTCTATTATAGACTTACATAAAGAAACTTTAACTATTGAGGAATTTAAGTATCAAAAATTATTGATTGAACAATTAAATTGGCTTAATGCCAACTACTATCAAGTGAAAAATAAATCTTTTAAATTATATCAGTTATATAATAATGGCAACTTACCACAAAATATAAAATTAAGGTGTTGCAATTTTAAACTATTAGAAGAAAAGTGCAAAGAATATAATAGTCTATAATATATTATAATGAAATTACATAAAATGTAATTTTGCATGGAAGTTTAATGTAATAACTTTTGAAAAGTAAAACACTTGCGTTAATTAACATAATGTGGTAAAATATAAATAATGATTTATTTTATAAATATTAAAGGAGAGATATTTAATATATGAAAAAGAGAAAAGTTATATTATTATTTTCTGATTTGGAAGGTACTATTTTAAAAGAAAGTGATGGAAATTTTGATCCTGAAACGATGTATGGATTTCTTTCACAATTACATAAGCTTCAACAATTAACTGGTGCTGATGTACATATGCATTTAGTATCACCAGTATTTCAAAAGCAAATGCAAGAAGTTATGAATAAAATTGATAAGGAAATAGGACAATATAACAGATTACATAAATGGGAATGTCCATTATCATCAATAGAGGGTGGTGCAGCATATCCAGAAGATATGTTTGCAACTGAATTTACAGGAGACAGAATAACACCTTTAAGAAAACCTGTAAATTCACAAGATTTTGATACTGCCAGATATGGAAAAGCAAATTATGTAAGATATTGGTGTGAACATTACGCTAATGAAGATCCCAGAAGTGAACTTATAATGGCTATATACTGTGGAAATGGTAGAAATGATTTAGAAGCTATGGACTATATGAAAAAATTAAAAGCAGGTTTTGTAGTATGCCCAGCTAATAGTAGACATGAGGCTAAAGCCAGAACTACATTAGTAAGTGAAAAAACAGATTTAAGAGGAATTACAGATGGAATTTCTGAAATAAATAGGGCAATTGAAAGAAGAAAAGATCCAACAATTGAAGACCAAAACAAAGACTTATCAGAAATTGATGACTAGAAGTCAGGGGATACATTGTAAGAGAAATACCTAAAATGATGTTTAACAATAAAAAAGATATTAAAAACACTAGGTAATTTAAAAATAATTGAAAAAAATCTTTAAGTTTTGTACTTAAAGATTCTTAATAACTATAAAAATTTTATCATTACTAATAAATTTAGTCAACCATTGCAAAATATTTTTTTTGAAATAATTTTAAAACTATAAAAATTAGAAAGACACCAATATATAGTGAATATGCTATTTGGTGTCTTTTTTATATATCTTTAAGTACAAAACTTAAAGAATTAATCCATAAAAACATAAAAGAGGAAGTCTAATGATAGAATTTGTAATAAAAATAAACAAATAAAAATTTGTAGCACTAGTATTATATATTAGTGCTATTTGTGTTGTTTATAATTATTTGTTGCAAATATTAAATCTTAAAATGGTTTTCTTTTAAGAAAACAAAGTAGCACTCGTTGTATTTTGTTTTATGGATTGATGAAAAGAGTTTTATCTTTCAAATAATAAATTGTTAAATAAAACTCTTTTCTACTAAAATACATAGGAGGAATACGATATGAGAGAAAAAACAAAAAAAGTTGTACATTTATGTCATAATAAATTACAAAGAAATAAGAAAATGTACAAAAAACAAAATGGCATTACTTTAATTGCATTAGTAATTTCAATAATTGTAATGCTAATACTTGCAGGTGTAAGTTTGAATGCAACAATTGGAGAAAATGGAATAATAACTCAAGCAAAAAATACAACATATATGCAGAGTATAGCTGTATTAGAAGAATATTTACAAGCAGAGTATGTTAAATATTATGAAGATGCAGAAGAATATACAAATAAAGTAGAATTACTAACTAATAAGATAAATGATTTATGCTTAAAAGATGGAACAAAAAAATATTTTACAATAGCAGAAAATGATAAGTTAATAAATCATTATTTGATAAACAAGCAAGCTTTACCAGAAGAAATTAAAAGCCAACTAAATGGTGGAAATACAACAGAATATGAAAAATGTATGAGACTAGAAGATGTATATGGTGTTACTCCAGATTTGAAAGTGTATTATTGTTCTAACGGAAGAGATAGTTTAATGGGAACAGCAACAACTTTAGAAGTTAATCCAAATACTTTGTTAGTAAAAACCAATCAAGATACAGAAATAAAAAAATTGATAAATGATACTTTAACAGATATGGGAATTACGAGTTCTGAAGATGGAATCACTATTGGAAATGTAACTGGAATACAAAATATAGAAGTTGATGGTAGTAAATATAATGTAAGTTCAATTAGTGCTTTTAATGAATTACCTAATTTAAAGAAAATAACTTTGAAAGATGTAAACTTAAATAATTTAGATGGTATAGAAGGACTAGTAAAGTTAAATTATATATACTTTAAAAACTGTCAAATATCAGATTATTCAAAATTATGTTCAGCAACTAATTTAAAAACTTTATACATATACTTACCACCAACAATGAGTCAAGAAATTGCAAATAATCAAATAACTAATCTTGGAAATGGTTTGAAAAATGCTAATAATTTAAGTAAATTAACTACTTTGGGAATAAGTGGTGTAACAGATTATTTTGAAAGAAGTAATTTAGATATAAATGCTTTTGCTAATTTTAATTCGATAAGTAAACTATCAGATATATCTGGTCTTGATAATATATCTAGCACAATAAAAAATAGTGTTACTAGACTATATTTGAATCATACTAATATACAAAATATAAATGCTTTAAGTGGTTTCAATTCGATAAATAGAATTGATATAGAAGCAAATATTCTTTTAACATCACTAAATGGATTGGAAAATCATTCAAGTATTACCTCTTTGAATTTTCAACATTGTAGAATGCTAAATAGTTTAGATGGATTAAGTGGTTGTACTGGCATATCTTATATCTTTGGACATAGTTGTTCGATATTACAGAGTTTAAATGGCTTGGAAGATGCTAGTAATATTAAATATATTTATATGCCTGCTTGTGATTTAGTTGATTTATCAGCATTAACTGAAAAAACTAAATTAGGTTCATTATACATAGGAGAAAATACTAACCTTGTTGATGTATCTCCTTTAGGAACTTTAATAGGTTTGAAAGAATTATCACTTGCTTCAAATATTAATATGGATGCAATAAAATTGAGAGATGCTTTAGCAGATCCAGAAACTCATATAGCTAAAAATTGTGGTGGAAATTTTGCGATACCTCAAAAGTATTTGATATATTTTATGGATGATTCAGAGGTATTTAATTTCAAAGACTATGGATTAACAGATGATTCAGAAGAAATAAATGCATTAAAATTTAAAACATCAGTAACTAAATTAGTTTTATCTGGAAACAATCAATTAAGTGATACAAAGTTACAAGAAATTTTAAGTACTATGACAGGTTTAAAATCATTATCATTATATGGCTGTTCAAATTTGAAAAGTATAGATTTTATAAGTAAAGGAAAAGCTGAAAAAATCGTTGAATTGGATTTAAGAGGAACTTCAACAGAATTAACGGATTTAAGTAATTTAAATACTTATGCTAAAAATTTGAATCTACTATTAGTAGATAATCCATCAATTGAAATGAGCAAAATAGTTCCAACTATAAAAGTATTGTCTAATGCTACATGTGGATTATCTTCAAATTCACTATTTGGTAGTGATTCTACTTGGAGAGCTTATGGATTTCAAGTAGATGGTGAGTTAGAAAAATATTCATTTATAGGTTGCTCTGGAATTACAAATTTTAGAATAGATACATGGGACAAAAGTTATGGAATGCTGGATTTATCAGGCTTAGTAGATACAACTGTAATACATAATGGATATTTGAGTGTTAAATATCCATCATCTACTAAAACAATATATACGAGAGTAAATAGCGATTCAGATTTTTCTTTGATAAAAGAGTTAAATTATTTATATTTAAATGTAAATAGTTATAGTGAAAATGTAATCTTAAATTTTGTGAATAAAATGGGCAATTTAACTACTGATGAATTACAAATAAGTCAATATGGTATGGTAAACCTAAGCACTTTAGGAAATATTAAAGCAAGTAAGATAACAATTACTGGAAATTCAGGCAACCAGCAAGCAAAAATAGCAAGTCTAAAAGATTTTGCAAATGCAAACTATGTTAAAAAATTTACTATTCAACATTCAGCTAATCTACTAACTTTAGAGGGAATAGAAGATTTTTTAAATTTAGAATATTTGGAAATATATAATTGTAAAAATCTATCAAATATAACAGGATTAAGTTCTTGTACTAAACTTACTGAAATACATATCAATAATACTAAAGTTGGAGACATAAGTGAAATAGGTCAATTGAATTTATTACAAAAATTGTATTTAGGAAGTAACAATATTGCAGATATATCTAGTTTAGCAAATTTAACAAAAATCACAGAACTCGAACTTGCTTCAAATAATATAACAGATTTAAAGCCGTTAGAAAGTATGATTGTTAATGGAAAAATAGGAATTGAAGCATTAAATATTTCAAATAATTTAATTCCTAATATGACAGTAAGTGGACACAATAATATTGAAATATTAAAGAATTTATGCAAAGCTGGTGTACAGACATTAAATATAACTAATACAGAAATAAATGATACTGGAAAACAAGAATTGAAAAAAGTATGCAAGAATCTGGTATACTAGCTTTCAAATAGAAAAATTAGTATAAATATTGCTAAATTTACATAATTCTGTTATAATAAGAATGTAATTTTTGGAAGCCCCTCGCGTTTTAAAGTAAGAAACTAAAGTTGCACATTTGGTTTTTTATATAACAATAATTATTTGGAGGTTTTACAAATGAAAAAGTTTAGAATGTTCGCTACTATTTTCTGTATGATTCTATGTGTAACTTCGTTTACGGCTTGTTCGTCAGAAACGAAAGATTTTAGAGAGCCTTTTATTAGAATCCAAACTAGAATGGATGAAAATGGGCTGAGAGAATTTGATACGGTTTATTCAGCATATGAAACTCAAAAAGAAGCAGAAGAAAATACAATAACTATATATACTGATTATTTTGAGTCTAAAGCTGATTACAATTATTATCGGTATATAAAGATGGAAATAGTTACGAAGGAAGGATTTTATAAAGATGAAAAATGCAGAGGTTATGGAAAATATTTTGTATATAAAAGATCTTCAGAACACCCTGCGTATGCATACATTGAAATAAAACCACTTTCTGAAAAACCGAGTGATACTGAACTAGAAGCGAATAAAGAGAATCTAAAATCTACAGAACAGATGGCAGATACTTTATTAGATGAAAGTTTAAAGTCAAATGAAACAGAAGAAAATACTGAGCAAAATGAAAAAACAGAAGAGTTAACATCTGAGGTAACAATCTCTGATGATGAAAATTCGATTTCTGATAAGATTGACTTTTCACCGATTTATACTGAACTTGCTGGAATCATTGATGAACAAACCATCCAAGAGGATCTAAATGACTTTGCAGAAGGAAAATGGAATGGCGAAAAAAGGACAACTGATAATGTTGAGCGGTCAATATATATTCCATTAAGACTGTATACTGTTTCAGGCACATCAGTAAAGAGTGTCAATATAGACTATATTGGCGATTTGGAAAATGATGCAGGCAGACAATATACTCTTGTCGTAAACGGAAACACAGTTGAGAAATGGCAATATTTTAAGCTGACTGAAACATGGACAATCGAAGATGCAAAGGAATTTGTTGCAGTGGGAGCCATTTACTCTGAAGATGATGGTTCACAAGGTTTCGCTAGGATAATTGATACAAAAGGCGAAGAAATTTTGTATATCTTAAATGAGGATGGAGAAATAGAGAAAATCTAAAATTGAAAATCTTAACAAGTGCAATTGTTGAGTTGCTGGCTTGCCGTAAAAAAGCAAGCCAGCTTTTTTTATGCAAAAATTTATTGAATAGAAATTCTAATCAAACTTTTATACTGACCACCCATACTAAAGAAAAAATTATTATTTTGTTGTAAATTATTATTGTAAAAAAAGAATAATACAGGAGAAAATAAATGAGTGAAAGATTATATGAATATTTAGAAATATCGGATTTAAAAGATATGCTAAATAAAACAAAGGACTTATATGGTAATAGACCAGCATATAAAATAAGAGATAAAGAAAATAAATATAAAATATTTACACATAAAGAAGTTAGAGAAATGATAGATGCTTTAGGAACAGCTTTAATAAATATAGGACTTAAAGGAAAAAGAATAGCTATCATTGGTGAGAATTGTTATCAATGGGAAATAGCATATTTATCAATAGTTTGCGGTACTGGTACAGTTGTTCCTCTTGATAAGTCATTACCAGAAAACGAACTAAAATCTTTAATAGAAAGGTCAGAAATAGAAGCAATTTTTTATCAAGAAAAATATTCAGAAATTGTAAAAAAGTTAAAACTATCAAACAAAAATAAACTTAAGCATTTAATTTCTATGAATAATATTTCAAATGAAGATGGTATATATTCAGAAAGTGAACTAATAGAAGAAGGAAGAAAGCTTTTACAAAATGGAGATACAAGTTTTATAAATTCTAAAATTGATAATGAAAAAATGAGTATAATGCTATTTACATCTGGAACTACTTCTGCATCAAAAGTTGTAGCTTTATCACATAAAAATATTTGTACAAATTTAATGGATTTAGGAAGTGTTTTAGATGTGAATTCAGAAGATGTATTATTATCAATATTACCAGTACATCATGTCTTTGAGTGTACAGTAGGATTTTTATTTGCACTTTATAATGGAGCTGAAACAGTATTTTGCGATGGAATTAGACATATTGTAGAAAATTTAAACGAATATAAAGTATCTGTTATGGCTTGCGTTCCAGGAATATATGAAAGAATTTTCAAAATGATTAGTAAAAGCTTAGAAAAGCAAGGAAAGCTTCAACAAATTTTAGAAAATGAAGAAAAATACAAAAATGCAACAATGGAAAAGAAGAAAGAAGTATTTAAAGATATACATGATATGCTTGGAGGTAATATAAAATTATTTATAAGTGGTGCCGCATCACTTGATAAAAGCATTGAAGAAAAATATAGAATGCTTGGCTTAAATCTTGTACAAGGTTATGGACTAACAGAAACTTCACCAGTAGTAGGAGTTGGAACAAAAAAATATCATAAAGTAGGTTCTATTGGAAAAGCAGTACCAAGTGTATCGGTAAAAATAGTAAATCCTAATAAAGATGGTATGGGTGAACTTGCAGTAAAAGGTAATAGTATCATGCTTGGATATTTTGAAAATGAAGAAGCTACAAAAGAAGTAATGCAAGATGGTTGGTTCTTAACAGGCGATTTAGCTAAGATTGATGAAGAAGGTTATATATTTATTTGTGGTAGAAAAAAGAATGTCATTGTATTAAAGAATGGAAAGAATATTTTTCCAGAAGAAATGGAAGCTTTAATAAATAAAATAGAGGGTGTACAAGAAAGTTTTATATATGGAAAACAGCTTTCAGATGATAAAGAAAACATTAAGATAAATGCAAAAATTGTTATTGATAAAGAAGTGATAAAAGAAACATACAAAATTGAAAGTGATACAGATATATACAATATGATTTCGAGTAAGATAAAAGAAATAAATCAGATTATGCCTAAATATAAAGCAATAAGAGGATTTACAATTACTGAAGAACCACTAATAAAAACTACAACTAACAAAATAAAAAGACAGGCAAATTTAGATTTGATAAATAGATAGGAATTATATGATAGAAAGATTAGAAGAATTTGATAAAAAATTAGATACAAAGATTTTAGGAAGAAAATTTAAGTATTATCAAGAGATAGATTCTACTCAGCTTGAAGTCTGGAGGCTTGCAAATGAAAGCCAAAATGGACTTTTAGTAATGGCTGATATGCAGACAAATGGTAAAGGAACACATGGTAGAATTTGGTATACTTCAAACAATAATATAGCATTTTCATTTTTGATTGTGCCAAATTGTACAGTTGATAAATTAGATGGAATAACTATAGATATTGCTAAGATAATAGTTCAAATATTTGAAGAAACATTTAATATTAAAATTGAAATTAAAGCACCAAATGATTTAATGACAAAACATAAAAAACTAGGTGGAATTTTAACAGAAACAAAAGTGTTTGAAAATAAAGTTAAGTATTTAAATATTGGAATTGGAATAAATAATAATCAGATATCATTTCCAAATGAAATACAAGATATAGCAACATCAATAAAAAAAGAATTTAATACTTCAATTGATAGGCTTAAGTTTATAGCAGAATTTTGTAATCGATTTGAAAAATATCTAGTGGATAATGAAATATTATATAAAGAGAGGAACTAATATGAAGATAGCATTTTTATTTCCAGGCCAAGGTTCTCAATATGTTGGAATGGGAAGAGATTTATGTGAAAAATATGATGAAGTAAATGAAATATATGAAAAAGCTAAAAAAATTACAGGAATAGATGTAAAAGAAGTAAGCTTTGAAGACAAAGAAGAAAAACTAAACCAAACTAAATATACACAGTTATGTATTGTAACAATGAGTTTAGGAATATTAGAGGTTTTAAAGAAGAATAATATTCAAGCTGACATGACAGCTGGTTTGAGCTTAGGAGAATATGTTTCATTAAATTATGCAAATTCAATAGATACAGAAAATACATTGAAAATAATTCAAAAACGTGGAGAATATATGCAAGATTTAGCACCAAAAGGTGAATGGTCAATGGTAGCTGTTTTGGGATTGCCAGATAATCTTGTAGAAGAGGCTTGTAGTGAAGTGAAAAATGGTTTTGCAGTACCTGCAAATTATAATTGTCCAGGGCAAGTTGTAGTAAGTGGGGATAAAATAGGAATAACAGAATTGACTCAAATTGCAAAAGAAAAAGGAGCTAAAAGAGTAGTTGAGCTTAAAACTAGTGGACCATTTCATACAAAAAAACTAGAAGAGGCTTCAAAAAAATTAAAAGCTGAGTTAGAAAAAATCGAAATAAAAGTACCTGATTGTGTAGTTATAAAAAATTTAGATGGAAAGCCTTATAATGCAAATGAAAATATAAAAGAAATTTTAGAAAAGCACATAATAAGTCCTGTAAAATTTTCAGATTCGATAAAATATATGCTAGAAAATGGTGTAGATACTTTTATTGAAGTCGGTCCAGGGAAAACGCTAACATCTTTAGTAAGAAAAATTGACAGAAACGTAAATTGTATAAATATTTCAGATGTCGCATCTTTAGAAAGCGCAATAGAATTGCTAAATAGCTAATAAATTATTTTAATCACATATATAATGGAAGGAAAGATAAAAATGGAAGAAAATATAAAAGTAGCACTTGTAACTGGTGCTACCAGAGGAATTGGAAAAGAAATAGCATTAACACTTGCTGAAAACGGATTTAATGTAGCTTTAAATTATAGAAAAGAAAGTGAAGAATTAGAAAGTTTAAAAAAAGAAATAGAAAGTAAAAATGTTAAATGTCTTGCAGTTTGTGGTGATGTTTCGAATTATGAGCAAGTTGAGAATTTTGTAAAAGAAATAATTTCTGAGTTTGGAAGAATTGATGTGCTTGTAAATAATGCTGGAATAACAAAAGATATGTTACTTATGAGAATGAAAAAAGAAGATTTTGAAAGTGTTATAGATGTTAATTTAGTTGGAACTTTTAATGTTACTAAAAATGTAATTCCATATATGATGAAAGCAAGAAATGGAAAAATAGTAAATATTTCATCAGTTGTTGGAATTTCTGGAAATGCTGGTCAAACTAATTATTCTGCTTCAAAAGCTGGAATAATTGGATTTACAAAGAGTTTAGCAAAAGAAGTGGCTTCTAGAAATATAAATGTAAATGCAGTAGCTCCAGGTTTTATTCAAACAGATATGACAAATGTTTTAAAAGATGAAATAAAAGAAGAAATTTCTAAAAATATTCCTTTAAAAAGAATGGGAACTGCAAGAGATGTTGCAAATCTTGTTAGTTTTTTAGTATCAGAAAATAGTAATTATATAACTGGTCAAGTAATAAATGTTGATGGTGGAATGTTAATGTAAGAAAGGATTTTGAAATGGAAAGAAGAGTTGTAGTAACAGGTATTGGAGCAATTACTCCTATTGGAAATAATGTAGAAGAAACTTGGAAAGGAATTGAAGAAAAAAAGTGTGGAATAGATAATATTACTTTGTTTGATGCATCAACTTTTAAAACAAAATTAGATGCTGAAGTAAAAGACTATGATGCACTAAAATATTTTGATGTAAAGCAGTCAAGAAGATTAGATAGATCATCTCAATTTGCAATTATTGCTGCAAGAGAGGCTTTTAAAGATAGTAATATATCAAAAGAAAATACTAATTTAGAAAGAGTTGGAATTTTTGTAAGTTCAGGAATTGGAGGACTTAGAACAATTCAAGAGCAATGTGAAACAAATTGCTTAAAAAGTCATTCAAGAGTATCACCTATGTTTATTCCAATGTCAATTGCTAATATGCCAGCTGGTAATATATCTATAGAATTAGGTTTAAAGGGTGAATCAATATCAATAGTAACTGCATGTGCTTCTTCAACACATGCAATAGGAGAAGCATATAG
Organism: uncultured Clostridia bacterium; assembly: GCA_934141445.1. Taxonomy (GTDB): domain Bacteria; phylum Bacillota; class Clostridia; order TANB77; family CAG-508; genus Scatovivens. The sequence continues at coordinate 15,327 of CAKPCF010000011.1, forward strand.
AACAATTAAACATGGATATGAAGATTGCATTTTAGCAGGTGGAACTGAAGCTTCAATTTGTGAAGTTGGAATTGCAGGCTTTGAAAATATGAAAGCATTATCTAATTCCGAAGACAAAAATAGAGCTAGCATTCCTTTTGATAAAGAAAGAAATGGCTTTGTAATGGGAGAAGGTGCTGGTGTAATTGTTCTTGAAGAATTAGAACATGCTAAAAAGAGAAATGCTAAAATTTATGCAGAAGTTATAGGCTATGGAGCAAGTTCAGATGCATATCATATTACATCACCTTGCCCAGATGGAGAAGGCGGAGCAAGAGCAATTGAAAGAGCTATTATAGATGCAAATATTGAATCTAAAGACATAGATTATATAAATGCACATGGTACATCTACACATTTAAATGATTTAACAGAAACTTTAGCTATAAAACAAGTATTTAAAGAAAATAGCAAGAATGTAATGATAAGTTCAAGTAAAGGAAATATCGGGCATTTATTAGGTGCAGCTGGTGCTGTAGAAGCAATTATAAGTATAAAAGCAATAGAGCAATCATTTGTTCCACCTACTATAAATTATAAAGAAAAAGATGAAGAATGTGATTTAGATATTGTTCCTAATGAAGGAAGAAAAAAAGAGTTAAATATAGTAATGTCAAATTCTTTAGGTTTCGGTGGTCATAATGCAAGCATAATTTTGAAAAAATATTCAAATGATTAGAAGATTAAGCATATTAGAAAGGAAAAATAAAAATGGAATATGACAAAATTAAACAATTGATGGAAGATATGGGAAATTCAAAATTAACTTCAATTGATATTGATTTTCCAGATGGTACTAAGATTAGCATGAAAAAAGAGAAAGAACAAGTCCTAGTTAAAGATGATTCAAGTGTTCATAATATAAATGAATCACATAAACAAGATAACAATATATCAAATTTGCAAACAAATGAAAGTGTAGAATTAAATAAAGAAGATGGAAATATTGTAAAATCTCCAATGGTTGGAACTTTTTATATAAAGCCAGCACCAAATGCAGAGCCTTATGTAGAAATTGATAAGAATGTAAAAAAAGGAGATACACTTTGTATAATTGAAGCAATGAAGTTAATGAATGAAATAGAATCAGAATATACTGGAAAAGTAGTTGAGATTTTTGTAAAAGATGGTAGTCCAGTAGAATATGGTACTCCGCTTTTTAAAATATGTTAATAATCTAGTTATGAAGGAGTTTTATATGTTAAATAGAAAAGAAATTGAAGAAATAATACCTCAAAGAGATCCGTTTCTAATGATAGATGAAGTAGAAGAATATATACCAGGAGAAAGTGCTATAGCTTATAAATATGTAAATGAAAACGAATGGTATTTTAAAGGTCATTTTCCAGGAAATCCTATTATGCCAGGTGTACTAATTACTGAAGCATTAGCACAAACAGGTGCTGTTGCTATATTGTCAATGGCAGAAAATAGAGGAAAAAACGCACTTTTTGGCGGAATAGACAAATTGAGATTTAAAAAGATGGTAGTTCCAGGAGACAAATTAAAGCTAGAAGTAAAAATAATAAAAAGAAAGGGTCCAATTGGTATTGGAGAAGCAGTAGCAACTGTAGATGGAAAAATAGCTGCTAAAGGAGAACTTACATTCGCTTTGGTAGATTAAGCTATATAATTAACTCCTATCTTATATGAGCTTGGATATTAGAACCATAGAAAGGAATAAATAAAATGAACAAAATATTGATTGCTAATAGAGGCGAAATTGCTGTAAGAATTATAAGAGCTTGTAAAGAAATGAATATAAAAACTGTAGCAGTATATTCAGAAGCAGACAAAGATGCATTACATACAAGATTAGCTGATGAAGCAATTTGCATTGGACCAGCACAATCAAATAAAAGCTATTTAAATATAAAAAACATTATAGAAGCAGCAAACATTACAGGAGCAGATAGTATTCATCCTGGATTTGGTTTTTTATCAGAAAATGCAAATTTTGCTAAAATATGTGAAGAGTCACACATAAAGTTCATAGGACCTAAATCAGAAGTAATAGATTTATTAGGAAATAAATCTAATGCAAAAGAAATGATGAAAAAAGCAGGAGTTCCTGTTATACCTGGTTCAGATGGTAGTGTAACTGGAATAAAAGAACTAATTTCGATATGTGAAAAAATAGGATATCCAGTAATGCTTAAAGCTGCAGCTGGTGGAGGCGGAAAAGGCATTAGAATTGTTAATAAAAAAGAAGAACTAGAAGAGGCTTACAATATAGTAAAACAAGAAGCAAAACTTTCTTTTAATGATGATGAAATATATGTAGAAAAATTTGTGCAAAACCCAAGACATGTTGAAATACAAATATTAGCAGATGAATTCGGAAATATAGTTCATTTAGGAGAAAGAGACTGCTCTATACAAAGAAGACATCAAAAAGTATTAGAAGAAACACCTTCAACAGCAGTAGATGAAAAGCTTAGAAATAAAATGGGTGAAGCAGCAATAAAAGCAGCAAAGATAGCTGGGTATACAAGTTGTGGAACAGTAGAATTTTTACTAGACAAAGATAAAAACTTTTATTTTATGGAAATGAATACAAGAATACAAGTAGAACATCCTATTACAGAAATGAGGACTGGTATAGATATCGTAAAAGAACAAATAAAAATAGCAGGTGGCGAAAAATTAAAGTTCAAACAAAAGGAAATTGAGTTCAAAGGCCATTCAATAGAATGTAGAATAAATGCAGAAAATCCTAATAAAAACTTTATGCCATGTCCTGGAAAAATAACAGGAATAAATTTACCAGGTGGAAATGGTATAAGAATAGATACAGCTATTTATGAAGGATATACAATACCACCATATTATGATTCAATGATAGCTAAAATAATAGCTTATGGAACAAATAGAAATGAAGCTATTAGTAAAATGAAAAGAGCATTAGAGGAATTAGTAATAGATGGAGTAGAAACAAACAGAGATTTTCTATTTGAAATAATTAGAAATCCAAACTTTATAAGAGGAAATTTTGATACTTCATTTATAGAAAAAGAAATTTTTAAACGATAATAGTCTAAATCAAATAAAAATAGATAGAGGTAATTTGAATGATTGTAGATAAAATTAAGAAGAGGGAAAATTCAGCTAAAAATAAAAAATCAAATATTGATATTCCAGTAGGAAAATGGGTAAAATGTGATGAGTGCAAAGAAATCATATATAAAGACACACTTAAAGAAAACTTGAATATATGTCCTAACTGTGGTCATTACTTCAGAATGCATATAAATAGAAGAATTGAGTTAATTACAGATAAAGATTCATATAAGAGATTTGAACTAAATATAGATACAACTAATCCACTCGAATTAGAAGACTATCCTAAAAAATTAAAAACACTTAGAGAAAAAACAGGACTAAATGAAGCAGTAGCATGTGGAACAGCAGAAATAAATGGAGAAAAAGTAGTATTATGTATAATGGATAGTGGCTTTTTAATGGGAAGCATGGGAGTAGTTGTTGGAGAAAAAATTACCTATGCCATAGAACAGGCTATAGAACAGAAACTACCATTAGTAATATTTACTGTATCAGGTGGGGCAAGAATGCAAGAAGGAATAATTTCTTTAATGCAAATGGCAAAAGTAACTTCAGCATTAACCAAATTAGACAAAGCTGGTTTATTATATATAACAGTTCTTACAGACCCAACTTATGGTGGTGTAACAGCATCTTTTGCAAGTCTTGGAGATATTATTTTAGCAGAGCCAAAAGCAATGATTGGATTTGCAGGTCAAAGAGTAATTGAACAAACAATAGGTCAAAGTCTACCAGAAGGATTTCAAACAGCAGAATTTTTACTTGAACATGGTTTTATAGACAAAATAGTTGAAAGAAAAGACTTAAAAGAAACTATTTGTAAGTTAATTAAGCTTAATAAGAATAGTAAAGAAGAGGCAAATAAACTACATATAGAAAAGCAAACTACTTCAAAAAATGATAACCAATTAGTATTAAGCAAATCAAAATTAACTGCATGGGAAAAAGTAGAAATAGCAAGAAATCCAAAAAGAAAAACAGCATTAGATTATATAGATAGAATATTTGATGAGTTTGTTGAATTACATGGAGACAGAAATTTTAAGGATGATAAAGCAATTGTATGTGGACTAGGAAAGATAGGAAATCAAAATTTTACAATTATTGCAGAACAAAAAGGAAGAAATACAAAAGAGAATATTGAAAGAAATTTTGGTATGCCTAATCCAGAAAGCTATCGTAAAGGCATCAGGTTTATGAAACAGGCTGAAAAATTCAAAAGACCTATAATTACATTTATAGACACAAAAGGAGCTTATCCTGGAATAGGAGCTGAAGAAAGAGGACAAGGCGAAGCTATAGCAAAATCAATGTTTGAAATGGCAAAATTAAAAGTACCAGTAATTGCTATAGTAATAGGTGAAGGTTCAAGTGGTGGAGCTTTAGCTTTAGGTGTTGGAAACAAAGTAATCATGCTAGAAAATGCTATATATTCTATTTTATCACCAGAAGGATATAGCAGCATTTTATGGAAAGATGCATCAAGATATAAAGAAGCAGCAGAAAAAATGAAACTAACAGCAGAAAATTTATTAGAATTAAAAGTTATAGATAAAATTATTAAAGAAAATTATACAGAGAATAATAATTCAAATATATCAGAAGAGGAAAGCAATTTTGAAACTATTTCACAAAATTTAAAAGAAGAAATATGCAATAGTTTAGTAGAATTTAATAAGATGTCAGAAGAGGAAATTGCAGAACAAAGATATCAAAAATTTAGAAAGATGGGAGAAGTTAAATATGTTATTGGAGAATAAAAAAATCTTGATAATGGGAGTTAGAAATAAATGGAGTATTGCTTATGGAATAGCAAAATCTGCTTATGAAAATGGTGCAAAACTAATTTTTACATATAGAGATGAAACAGAAAAATCAAAATTAGAATCTTTAACAGAACAATTTAAAGATAGTAAATATTATTTAGTAGCAGATGCTTCAGTAGATGAAGATGTAAAAAATGCTTTTACTCAAATAAAAGAAGAAAATGGAAAAATAGACGGGATAGTTCATGCAATAGCACATGCAAATACAGAGGATTTACACAATGATTTTATATGTACTAGCAAAGAAGGTTTTAGCCATGCAAATGATGTTAGCGCGTATTCGTTTGTTTTGATTTCAAGAATGGCAAAAGATTTAGAAATGCTAAACGAGAATGCAAGCTTGATTACTTTAACATATTATGGCTCAACTAAAGTTATCGAAGGATATAATGTAATGGGAGTTGCAAAAGCTGCTCTAGAAACAAGTGTTAGATATTTAGCAAATAATTTAGGAAAAGACACTATTAGGGTAAATGCTATTTCAGCTGGACCAATTAAAACTTTGTCAGCAAAAGGAATAAAAGATTTTTCATCAGTATTAACTATTGTAGAAGAGAAAGCACCACTTCATAGAAATGTTACAATAGAACAAGTTGGAAATGTAGCAACTTTTTTATTGAGTAATATGTCAGAGGCAGTAACAGGTCAAGTTATTTATGCTGATAGTGGATACAATATAATGGGATAATTTAGAAAGAAAAGCCCAAATTATATAAATTTGATAATTTGGGCTAGATTTGGTATAAATATTACTACTTAAATTATTTATTCTCGCTTTCATTATTTAAATCAACCATTTGAGGAATCTTGTTTCTGTTTAGCTTAAATGTTTCAAGTAAGCTACAATATTTATCAACCATACATAGTAAAAAAGCTTCTCTGCATTTTGGTATTTTTCTAAATGTAAGAGGCCACATGTGAGAGGAAATCATATTTTCTTCAATTAGGTTTATATCATTAAAATATAATTTAGCATTTTTTAAAGAAACTATAGGGTGGAAAAATCCATGAAGTCTATGTGTCATTGATTTTTCATGCCAGTCATATAAATAAAAATCATGTAGAAAAGCACCTCGTATTAGTGAATCTATATGAACTTTATAATTTTTTTCTTTAGCTATTTTATAGCAAATATAAGATACATTGTAGCAATGCTCAAAGGTTGTAGTTGTTCCGTGCTGAATGTACTTTTTCATATCAAAAACTTTATCAACCTTTTCAATTTCTTGAATTTTATTTAAAAAATATTTTCTATCTTCAAAACTTAACATTTTTGTTTTTTTATAGTATATCCTTTCTATTATCTATCGTAAAATTTACAATAATAGTTTAGCATTATGAATACGTTTTTTCAAGATGGCGAGCTTGAAATTAAGAAAAAATATGATATAATTTATAAGAATTTAGGATGAATAAATCAAAAAGGAGATTAAATAAATGTATGTAGAGCAAAAATTTTTTGTAGGCTTACAAGATATAGATATTTCAAATAAAATAACAAATAAAGCAATTTTAAGCTTTTTAGAAGATGCTGGTGGAATTCATTCGAACATTGCAGGATATGGTTTAAAAGATATAAAAAGAACTAATTTAAGCTGGATAATTTTAAATTGGAAATTGCAAGTGTTGAAAAGAGCTGAATATGCAGATACAATTACTGTTAGAACATGGTCATCTAGTACAGACAAACTATTTGCATATCGTGATTTTGAGGTTTTAAATGAAGCAGGGGAGATAATTGCAATAGCAACAACTAAATGGCTTATAGTAGATATAAGAAATGGCAGAATAACTAAACTAACAGATGAGATTGTAAAACCTTATAAAACTGAAAATAAAAAAGTTTTTCCTGAGTATGAATTTCCAAAATTAGAAGAACCAGAAAAAATATTTTTATCAACATCATATACTATAAATAGACAAATGATAGATATAAATAAACATGTTCACAATATTTGTTATTATGATTTAGCCGAAATTGCTTTGCCAGAAGAAATGGCTGATAGAGAGTTTAATAATGTTGAAATTATGTATAAAAAAGAAATTAAACTTGGTGAAACAGTTCAATGCAATTATTCAAAAGTAGAAGATAAAAATGTAATTTCAATAAAAAGTGAAGATGGAAGTGTGCTACATTCAATAATAAAATTGTATTAAGTGGTTTTACCATTCCAGTTAAAAATGGAATTAAAAGAAGATGGTATTGAAAGATATACCATCTTAATTTTTATATTGACAAACATATATTCTCATGTTAATATGTATACGAACATAAGTTTGAAAGGATAATATATGGAAAGAACAATATTGCACGTAGATGTTAATAATGCCTTTTTATCATGGACAGCTGTATATATGCTAGCTAATGGATATAATGTAGATATTAGAACTATACCATCTATTATTGGTGGAGATGAGGAAAAACGTTCTGGTATAGTTTTAGCCAAGAGTCCTATTGCTAAAAAATTTGGAGTAGTTACTGGCGAACCAATATATTTTGCAAAACAAAAATGTAATAGTCTTCAAGTGTTTAAAGGAAATTTTGATATATACAGAGATTTTTCAGATAAGCTATATAAACTTTTATTAGAATATACAGATAAAATAGAAAGATTTAGTATAGATGAATGTTTTATGGATTTAACTGGATTTTTAATAGGGAAAAATCCATTAGATATTGCTTATGAAATAAAAGATAGAGTACAAAAACTTTATGGATTTACAGTAAATGTTGGAGTATCTACCAACAAATTGCTAGCAAAAATGGCTTCAGATTTTGAAAAACCAAATAAGGTACATACACTATATCCAAATGAAATATCAGAAAAGATGTGGCGCTTACCAGTTTCTGAACTATTTATGATTGGAAAGAAGACAGTTCCAAAGCTTTTAAATATGCAAATAAAGAATATTGGAGATCTAGCAAAAACAGATAAAAATTTGTTAATTAAAAAATTTGGAAAGCATGGTATACTTATGTGGGAGTATGCTAATGGCATAGATGATTCTGAAGTTAATAATAAAGTAGAATTGCCCAAAAGTGTTGGTAATTCAGTAACTTTGCCAAAAGATGCTCAAAATAAAGAAGAAATTCATAAAATAATTGTTGCACTTGCAGAACAAGTAACATATAGACTTAGAAAATATAATTTATTAGCGAATGTTGTAAATATACAATTAAGAACAAATCAATTTCATGATTATTCACATCAGAAAAAGTTGAATTATCCAAGTTCAAATACAAAGGATATTATAGAAATTGCAAATGAAATACTTGAACAAATGAATGTAACAGAACCAATTAGACTAATTGGTTTACGAGTTGATAATTTAGAAGGAAAAGAAGATTTGCAATTGTCATTTTTCAAACCTGATGAAAAGCAATCAAACTTAGATAAAACAATAGATGAATTAAAACAAAAATATGGCTTTACTAAGATTACAAGAGCTGGAAAGCTTGATGTTAATGAGGTAAAGTATCAAGAAAAGAAATATAAAAAATAAAAGCAAACATTTTTTCGAAAATCACTTGACAAAGAACTTATGTTTGCTTATAATATACTCGAACAGGCGAACAAAGGTTTATATAAATATTAAATACATATAAGAAAGGAATAATATTATGAAATTTAAATTAAGTATCGAAAAAACTATCAGGAATATATCTTTTTTAATGGTTGTTTGTATTTTTGTAAATATTTTTTATTATGGAGATATTAAAGTTCCAAAAAATTATAATTCAAATTCAAAAATAGAAGATACTATTTCTATTTAGTACCTTCTATTTATAAAAGCTTTTTTTCTATAAACTTTAAAATTTTTCTTCTGCAAGAGGATTGCGCTCAACAGCACTTCTAATTTGTTCATTATCAACATGAGTATAAATCTCAGTTGTAGAAATGCTTTCATGCCCAAGTAACTCTTGTAGAGCACGAATATCAACTTCACCATATTTATACATAAGAGTAGCAGCTGTATGTCTCAATTTATGAACAGAATATTTATTAGCTTTTTCAATTCCTGCTAATTTAATTTCTTGTTTTACAATATATTGAACTGTTCGTTTACTAATTCGTTTTTTTTGTTCACTTAAAAATAAAGCATCTCTCGAATCAAATTTAACAGCATCATGTGGACGAATTGCTAAATAATCTTTTATTGCAGATATACAAGCATCATTTAAATATATAGTTCTTTCTTTATTACCTTTACCAATAACATTAAGTTTCCTATTTTCAAAATCTATATCACTAATGTTAATTCCAATTAGTTCAGACAAACGCATACCACAATTTAAAAATAATGTTATCATTGCATAATCTCTTGTTCGATTATCATGGTTTCCATTAGAACCAGTTTTTGCAGTAGAGGCGGTTTCTAATAGTTTTTTACTTTCATCTAGTGTTAAATATTTTGGAAGACGTTTATCCAACTTTGGACTTTCCAAATCTTGTGCAGGGTTATTTGGAATACGTTTGGTTTTATTACACAAATATGTAAAGAAAGTTCTAATACTAGCAGCTTTTCTTGCTAATGTTGCTGGCTTACTATTATAAGTTTCTTTTAAATAAGCTAAAAAAGCATGAATATCTTCTAATGAAATTTGTTTTACTGTTTCAATAGGAAAATCGCTAATATTTATTTGCTTTATTTTTTCTTCGGATTTTATAGTAGTTAAACCATATTTATACTTAATAAATTTTAAAAAATGAGCTATATCATAATTATATTCTTTTACTGTACTATTAGATTTATTTAAAATAGTTGATATATAAGCTAAAAAATCATTTAAAAATTCTGGATTTTGTTCACTAGTAATCATAAAAGTTCCTTTCAATATAAAAATATACTAATAATATAATTAAATTATATAGATAATAAAAGAAAAAAGTCAATGAAAATAGGAAAATTTGTTCACTAAAATAGAACTAAAATTTAAAAACTTTTAAATATAGGAAGTATAAAATTTGTTGATATTTATATTATTTTATGATATAGATATAATGTATTTAGGAGGTAGAAATATGCGTTTTGCTATAAAAAGAGGTTTAGTAATTGCTTTAGGAGTTTTACTACAAATTGCAGTATCATACTTAGGTTATAAGTTTCTTATAAATAATATATATTGGGTAAAGATATTCTATACTTTTATTGCACTTATTTTAACTTTACTTTTAATAAAAGATAGTAAAAATTATGCATTTACTTTACCTTGGATAATTATTTTAATATTGTTTCCTATATCTGGTGCAGTATTATATATTGTTTTAGGAAAAAACAAATTAAAAAGTAAAACTTTAAAAAATATATTAAAAAATGATAAAGAAAGTAAAAAATACTATATCCCAAACAATGAAATCGTAAACGAGATAAATAATAATACTAGATTAAAATATATATGTAATTATGCTAAATATCCTGTTACTTGCAATAATGAAACAGAATATTATCCAATTGGAGAATCTGGATTTGAAGCAATGGTTAAAGAACTAAAAAAAGCTGAAAATTTTATATTCTTTGAATATTTTATTGTTAAACCTGGAAAAATGTGGGATACGATATTAGAAATATTAACTCAAAAAGTTAAAGATGGTGTAGAAGTTAGAGTTATGTATGATGATATGGGCTGTATTGGAACATTAAAGAGTTCATATCCTAAAAAACTTGAAGGACTTGGAATTAAATGCGTTGTATTTAATCATTTAAACCCTCTTGCTGGTGTTATTATGAATAATAGAGATCATAGAAAAATATTGATAATAGATGGAAAAGTTGCTTTTTCCGGAGGAATAAATATTTCGGATGAATATATAAATATCGGAAGTAAATATGGACATTGGAAAGACAATGCAATAAAAATTAAAGGAGAAGCTGTTTGGAATTATACTGTAATGTTTTTATCGATGTGGAATTCTTTTAAAAATGAAGATGAAAATTATGAAAAATATAAATATAACTTTGAAAAGAAAAACAGTAATAAAGAATATGTAGTGCCTTATGGCGAAACTCCACTAGATAATGAACTAACTGGAGAAGATATTTACTTAAATATTATAAATCAATCTAATGAATATGTTTATATTATGACTCCATACTTAATTATAGATACAGATGTTATTAACACATTGTGTTTAGCAGCTAAAAGAGGTGTAGATGTTAGAATTGTAATTCCAGGAATACCAGATAAAAAAATTGTATATACTTTGTCTGAATCATATATAGGCATTTTAGCAAGAGCAGGTGTGAAGATTTATAAATATAAACCTGGATTTGTTCATTCAAAAGTATTTGTTGCAGATGATAAGATGGCAACAGTAGGAACAATAAATTTAGATTATAGAAGTTTGTACTTACATTTTGAATGTGGTTGCTATTTTGAAAATGGAACAATAATTGAAAAAGTAAAATCTGATGTTGTTGATACAATTGGCAAAAGTGAATTGATATTAAAAAAAGATATACATCCAAATATAGTTAAAGGAATGATTCAAGCTTTATTAAGAATTGTAGCACCTTTGATGTAGTAAAAATTTTGTAACCTTTTTCTTTCTGGTTAGTTTATATATCTGAAAGCAGGTATAAAATGGAAAAAGATTTAGATAAAAAATTGTACAATGATTATTTAAAAGGAAATAACCAAGCGTTTGAAACTTTATATATTAAATATAAAGAAAAAATTCAGTTTTTTGTTTACAATATCGTAAAAGATTATCAGAAGGCTGAAGATATAACGCAAGAAGTATTTATTTATCTTTTAAAAAAGCCAATGGATAATAAATATAGTTTTAAGTATCATATATATTTAATTGCTAAGAGTAAAGCTTTAGATTATTTTAACAAATCTAAAAGACGAGAGGAAATAAATCAAATTTATACATCTGAATGTAAAGAAAATATAGAAAAAGATGTATCTGAAATAATAGAGAGTGTAGAATTTAAAGAAAATGTTTTAGCATGTATAAACGAGTTAGAAGATAAATATAAAAATGTAGTGTATTTATCAAGTATTGAGGAATTATCTTATATAGAAATATCTTCGTTACTTGGTATATCAGTTTCAAATGCAAAAGTTATGGTTCATCGAGGAAAGAAAGAATTGAAAAAAATCCTGCTAAAGAAAGGATTATATGAGATGAAAAAAGTTTCAAAAATAATTGTCTTATTGATTAGTATAAGTGTTTTGTTCACAGGAATAACTTTTGGATATATAGCTTATAATAATTCAATTAAAAAAGAAGAAAAATTGGAAACAAGAGGTTTATTTGATGACGGAAGAGGTATTTCTTATTACGAAATAGATTTAATGGCAAATGATATGACTTGGCAAGATGATGTAAGATTGTATTATAGAGTTTTAACAAATGCAGAAGACTATAAAAAGTATAAAGATAGAATATCGGAATTTCCAGAAACTGAGGAAATTGATTTTACCAATAATTTTATAGTAGTTGTAGCAAATGAGAATTATAGAGACTTTGATGAAATTGACATGGAAATTGTGAATATTTATTCCGAAGATGGAACTACTAAAATTGTAATGAAACAAAAAGAAAATCCAAATATGGAAGACAATTCTAATGTTTGGTATGCTATTGCAGATAAATCAGAATTGAATGATAATGTTAAGATTGAAGTAGAACATAAAAAGTTTTATCATCAAAATATCAAAGAATTATCAGGAATATCTGAAAATTATACTACAAATGAAGCAATAAGTGATGGATGTATTGTTGTAGAAGAAAATAAGATTATATCTGAAGATAAAGATGCAATTGATAAATTCATAACAAGTACTGAAAATGGAGAAAAAGCTTTTATAAGGGTATATAATAAATGCAACAATGAAATCCAAATAACAGATATAAATTTTGAAAATGGAATTTATTATATAGATACAATTGAGTTTCAAGATGAAAACTTAATAAGAACATATCATTCTACATATAAAAAATTAGAAAAAATAAATAGAAGTGATGGAGAAAATACGAATACAATATATATGTTTTCTCAAGGAAGAAATCCAAATTCAAACGAGTATTTAGCAATTATTCAAAATTGGTTAAAGAATTGATAAAATATGAGGCTGTAAAAATGAAGAACAAAAAGAGATGTTAAAACAAAAGAATTGAATTTTCTGCATAATTGTGATAAAGTTATTCCAGTTAATTTTAAACATTAAAATACCAGTTCATAAAGCTGGTATTTTCAGAAAGGAATTTATAAAATGATAGAAATTTTAAATAAAATCAACAATCCAGAAGATTTAAAAAAACTAACATATAGTGAATTAGAGAAATTATCAGAGGAAATAAGAGAACTTTTAATAAAAAAATTAAGTATTCATGGTGGACACTGTGGACCAAACTTTGGAATGGTAGAAGCAATAATTGCAATGCATTATGTGTTTAATTCTCCAGTAGATAAATTTGTTTTTGATGTTTCACACCAAAGTTATACACATAAGATTCTTACTGGAAGAAAAAATGCTTTCATAAACGAAGAAAACTATGATGATGTAACAGGATATACAAATCCAAATGAAAGTGAACATGATATGTTTAATGTTGGACATACCTCAACTTCAATAAGTCTTGCTGCAGGACTTGCAAAGGCAAGAGATTTAAAGGGTGAAGACTATAATGTTGTTGCTGTAATTGGAGATGGTTCATTAAGTGGTGGCGAAGCTCTAGAAGGACTAGATTTTGCTGGTGAGCAAAATACTAATTTTATTATTATTGTAAATGATAATGATATGTCAATAGCAGAAAATCATGGTGGTTTGTATAAAAATTTAAAATTACTAAGAGATACAAAAGGTACTAGTGAATGTAATCTATTTAAAGCAATGGGATTAGATTATGTATATCTTGATGAGGGAAATGATTTAGAAAAGTTAATTTTATTATTTGAAAATATAAAAGATATCGATAGGCCAATAGTAGTTCATATCAATACAGAAAAAGGTAAAGGCTATAAATTTGCAGAAGAAAATAAAGAAGATTGGCATTGGACTGTACCATTTGATATTGAAACTGGAAAAAGCAAAGTTACTTCTGGCGAGAATTATGCAGATTTAACAGCTGAATACTTGCTAAAGAAAATGAAAGCTGATAAAAAAGTAACAACGATAGTTGCAGGCGTACCTAAAAATATAGGATTCAATAAAGCTAGAAGAATTGAAGCTGGAGAACAATTTATAGATGTAGGAATTGCAGAAGAACATGCTATTGCATTAGCATCTGGAATTGCTAAAAATGGTGGAAAGCCAATATTTGCAACTCATTCAAGCTTTATGCAAAGAACTTTTGACCAACTATCACAAGATTTATGCATAAACAACAATGCAGCTACAATTTTGGTAAATACAGCATCTGTCTATGGAATGAATGATGTAACACATTTAGGTTTATATGATATTCCAATGATTTCTAATATTCCTAATATGGTATATTTAGCACCAACTTCAAAAGAAGAATATTTTGCTATGTTAGATTGGTCTATTGAGCAAAACGAACATCCTGTTGCAATTCGTATACCTTGTAATGGAGTTGTAAAAGATGAAAGAAAAGTTGATACAGATTATAGTGATTTGAATAAATATAAAGTTGAAAAAGAAGGAAACACTATAGCTATAATAGCTTTAGGGGATTTTTATCAATTAGGCGAAGAAGTAGCAAAGGAAGTAAAAAATACATTAAATATAGATGCAACTTTAATAAATCCAAGATATATCACAGGAGTTGACGAAAAATTATTAGAAGAATTGAAGAAAGAACATAAAGTTGCTATTACTCTTGAAGATGGAATATTAGAAGGTGGATTTGGAGAAAAAATAGCAAGCTATTATGGTGATAGCAATATGAAAGTAAAAAATTATGGAATAAAAAAAGCCTTTTATGATAAATACGTTGTAAATGAACTTTTAAAAGAAAACAGAATTACAAAAGAGCAAATTGTAGAAGATTTAAGTAAAATGATTTAATTGTGATTGAAATATTATAATTATAAAATGTTAAAATGAGATATGTGAAAAATGAAGTAAAATATAAATGTTTATTTCAAAATTGCATATCTCATTTTTAGTATAATATTATTCAAAAAAATTACTAAAAATTATAAAATAATTTGTAACCTTTTTTATTTGATTGTCAATATATAGTTGTAAGGTATCTTAAAAATATTAGGAGTTTAGATCTAAATGAGCAAGAAAATAATGGATAATGAAACAAAACAAAATCTTGATTTAGAGAATATAGTTAATGAGTATAGCGGATATGTTTATAAAATAATAGTAAATATAACTGCTGGAAATATGCAAGACGAAGATATTGAAGAAATCATTTCAGATACTTTTTTCATTTTATGGAAAAACAGAGAGAAAATTGATTTTAGTAAACAGCTGAGTTCATATATAGCTGGAATTACTAAGAATTTGATAAAAGAAAAAAGTAGAAAATTAAAAATAAATTACGACATTTCAGATTTTGAAAATGTATTTTCGAATGTAATTACTACAGAGATACAATATGAAAATACAGAAAAAATCAATATAATTGAACGAACTATTGAGCAAATGAAACAAGAGGATATTGATATATTTAACTTTTTTTACTATGAAAATAGAAAGATAAATGAAATATCTAAAATGCTTAATTTGACAGAGTTTAATGTAAAGTCAAGATTACATAGAATTAGAAAAAAACTAAAAAAAGAATTATTTAAAGGAGGATATAGTGATGAAAAATATAGATAATAGTAAAATTTTAGAAAAAACAAGAACAAAAATTTCTATATCCAACTATATTGGGGAGGAAAATAATATGCAAAAGAGAAAAAACATATTTAAAACTTTTGCAGCTTCAGTTTTAATGATAAGTTCTTGCACAAGTATGGTATTTGCAAAAGATATATCTAACAAAATATATGAAAATGTATTTTTAACAGGAAAAGGAACAGAAATTGCTATTAACAATGGATATATTGAAAATACGGAGATGCAAGCTAAAGAATCAGCAATATCAACAACTATGAAAAATGAAGAAGATGGCAAACAAATTGAAAATGTAGATACTAAGATTAAAATAGATGATTTTATTATGGATGACTATAATTTAAGTTTAACAATAAATGTAGAATTGTCAGAAAAAGTAAAAGAAATAATATCTCCAGAGAATATATGGGAAATGAATTTTCCAGATTTAGTAATTACAGATGAAAATAATACAGTAATAAACGAAACTACTGGTTTAAATAGTTTTATACAAAATAGAGGAGAAAATCCTTTAAAAGTTACTTATAATATTTATACAGATAAAAACTGGAAATTTCCAAAAGCACAAAAGTTAAACTTTTCATTTAAAACAATTAAAATTTCAAAATCTGATGAAACCAAATATGGTGATGAAGAAATTACATTAAATGGTTCTTGGAGTTTTACAGTCGATATTCCAGAAAAAATGTATAATAGAAAACAAACAACTTACAAGCAAATTAGTACAACTAATAGTGATTTTAATGCGCTTACAGCTTCTACATACGAAACTGGAACAAATATTAAATTAAAATTCAAAGCACAAAAACATTTAGAAAAACCAACAACTCCTGAACTAGAATTTTGGAAAACTTTAGATAAAGATGATGAGTTAAAAACAATAGATATATATAATTATTTATTTAAGAAACTATGCTATACTGATGAATATATAGAATATTCAAATGCTGAATTAGAGATATGGAATTTTGATAAATATATTGTTAATGAAAATGGCGATAGATTTGATATGTCAGAAGGTCCAAACTTTAACGGTAGTGGTTATATAGATGATGATGGAATATATGAATCAACTTGTACATTTGATTTAACACAATATGATATGACTGATAGAATAACTTTATATGTAGATTATCATGGAAATAAAGCTGAAATCGTACTAGAGAAGGTTGGTGATTAAAATGAAAAATATGCTAAAAAGTAATAATTTAATTATTAAGATTGTATCAATAATGCTACTAATAACAATGCTTACAGAAATTTTTAATTGTACGAAAGTTTATGCAAGTGTTGAATCAGACAATAAAGCAAGAGAAAAAGCTTTTGAAAAAGCTTTCACAGAATGGATTGAACAATTTAAAAGTGAAGACATACCAGAAGAAAAAAGAATTGTTGATTATCAAATGACAGGTTTTGGAATATCTAGTGATTTAGAAAGTGAAGTTTTAACTGCAAATATAAGTTTTAATGTAGTTCCATATTCTGAAGAAAATACAGTTTGGCAAAAAGCTGGCAATAGCTGTTTTATAAGATTTTTGGTAGAAAATGGTGAATATAAACTAGAAAGAATTTCAGAATTACCAGAAAATTATGATAAATTTGTTGAAAAATTTGAAGAATATAAAAAAGAACATCCAGAAATAGATGTAAAAACTGAAAAAGTAGTTGAAAATAGTCAAGCTAAAAAAGCTGATTATAATGAATCAAATACAGTAACTAAAATATCAATAGGAGTATTTGCGATTTCACTAGCAATATTTATTTTAATGTTAGTTTTAGTAATAAGGATAATTAAAAATAAATAGGGGATTATTTATATAAATAAAGCACCACTTATGTTAAATGTTGTTTTGATATAAGTTAGGTGCTTTTAATATTTAGAAACAAGCTGAAGATGCACTTGATTTTTAATAATGATTTGTAACAATTCTGTAATATATATTTAATTCAAAGTTAATTGATTATGTACTGAATTAGCTATAAAATTAAATAAAATGGATAATAAGAAAAATTTTAAGAGGAAAATAAAATGGCAGAGTTACCAGCAAAACAAAGTGTATTCACAAGAGTAAGAAATAGCATATTAAATGCAGGAATTACAAATAATTTTACAAGAAATATTATAGCAAATTTTGCACCAAATATTTTTGGGAGCAATTTGATTGATTTTGTTTCAATAAGTGATAATGCTAATTTAGATAAAACAATGGAACTAATTTCATCTATGAATTCACAAACTATTCAAGCAAATTATAATGCTATATCAAGAAAGTTTTTTAGTATATCCAGTCAATTTAATACTGAAGCGGTAATAAATAGAATTCTAGATACACTAAACCAAGAAACAAGGCAAACTTTAAGTGAAGAAATGTTAAAAGATGACAATATTATTTTCAGTTACGGTAAAGTAACGGATGAAATATGTGAAAAGATTGTTTCTGGCATAGATTTTCAAACTAAAACTAGTGAAGAAATAGACCAAATGATTGAAAGTGTAAAGCCTAGTAGAAAGATTAGTTATAATTTGTTTTCACAATTAACTTTAAGCCAAAAAAAAGATTTTTTTAGTACTTTTAGCGAACAATTCTTAACTTTACCTTTAGGTAATGAAAAAGGATTAAAAGATATGTTAGAACAATTTGATGAACCAGACAGACTTGAACAATATAATAAAATTTTGAAAAGTTGTGCAAATTATGAAAATAAGAATGATAACAAATTTGACGATATAATAAAGAATCTTGTAAATTGCTTTCAAACCTTAGATCCTAAAGATAGAAGTAATACTTTAGATAGAACTATAAGTTTACTAAGATTAGAATCTAAGGGAAAATTCAAAAATGGTAACATAATATCTGTTATGAATTGTATAAAACCAGAAGAGCAGAAGAAATATTGTAAAGATTTTTTACATGAAATGGATTTAATAAATGGTGGCTATTATCAATATTTTCTAACATTAGATAAAAGTACACATGCTGATATAGCAAAGGATATAATAAATATTATTTCTAAAAAACAAATGATTTATTCATATGATTATGAAATTGTGGATTCTCTTGAAAGAGATGCAAGATGTTCTGCTTTTTTAGAAATTATCAATGGGGATATTGATGATACAACTATTGATTTTGTATTAGGGACATTTTTTTCTGAAGAACGACAAAAAGATTTTATTAGTTATATTAAACAGAATAATTTACAAATAGTTTCACCTGAAAGAATGCAAGAACTTGAAGAAAACGAATATCCTATTGAAGATTTTATTTTAATTGCAACTGATACAGAATGTAATAGATTTATAAATGAATATTTAAACAATAAAAGTACTAATAAATATATATCTACATTGAATTCAATAAAAGGATTATATACAGATATAGATGCTTCTAACAATAAATGTCAAAAAATAAAAATGGATAATATTGCAAATTTATTTTCAACACTTACTATTGAAGAAAAGAAAAGGCTGTTAGACACAACATTAACGGTGGCATTTGAAGATGAAAAAATGGATAGTATTAGAGAGTATGGAAGTATAAAGATTTTCGAAGGGTTATCTCAAGAAGAAAGAACACAAATGTTTTCAGGTTTTTATGAATATGTAAAAGAAAAACCTGATACTGCCATTAAATTATATGACATGTTACCAGATGAAGGAAAAGTAAAAGTATTCGAGGCATATAGTTCTTTAGATACTCCAGAAAGTTTAAATTTTTTAATTACAGTATTACAAAAACATTCGATAAAAGAATTAAATCAGATTTTTCAAAATAAAGTTACATTAAGTCAAGAAAAAATAGAAAAAATGATGCAACAGCAAAGTGGAATTGCTGTCAAAACTCTATTGTTTGATGCTGATACCGATAGAGATAAGTTAACTGACTTAGCAGCATATAGTCAGTTACAGGATAATAAGGCAATTGATATTGATTCTGTAGTCCAAGAGTTATATATAAATGCAGGAAAAGACAAAAAAGAGTTTAATACTATTTTGAATGATGTATATAATTTATTTACTTATAATAATGTTCCAGAGTTTTTAAAGACTTTTAGAATTTTTCAACTTGGAAACTTTCATAATAAAAGTAATAATAAATTGCAATCTTTTCAAGAGAAAACAACGCAGGAAAGAGATATTTTAATTCTAGAAGATTTATTTAAAATTTCTTTAGATTCAAACAGTGCATCATTACGAGAATTTGCAGAAATAATTATGGAAGGAAAAAGATTAACTACATTACTTCAATCAAATCCTGAAGAAAAGATAGAAACTTTGTCTATTGAAGAAAGAGCTTTACTAATGCAATATAGAGATACATTATATGATTTACATAACATTACTAGAGAAACAAGAAATACGGGAAAACCAAAAATAGAGAAAACTGATAATGTAATTGGTGATTTGAGAACGTTAATATCTGTTTATTCAGACAATAAAGATCACAATGTTGATTCAAAGAATATTGTATTTAACCCAAATAAAATAATGGACGAATTATTCAAAGGTTTTGTTACTACTACAATTAGACCTAGAGCAATGCTTGAATATATGGATAGAGTAAAAGAAAATGCAGATGCAAGACATTTAAAAATAGAAGAGCAACTAAGAGCTGGAACAATGCATTTGCAAGAAGGAGACTTTATAAAAGGAATTCTAAATTTTGATGATTATATACCAAGTATGTTACAGGATGGAATAAAAGGTGGCGAATTTAATCAAGAATATTCTCATTCTGATGCAACGCCACTTGATGCAGACTTTGGATATATATCATCCGGAAATCTAACTATTCAAAAAGCTTCAGATTACGATATTATTCAAACAACTATTAGTGCTGGATATGGTCCAAATTATGTAGTTTTAAAACAATATGCAGAAAGATTAGCAGATAGACAATCTACAAATTTTGAAAATCAAGCAACCTTTAATGGAACAACAGATTTTTATGAAGAAATGAGCGAAAATAATAGAGCTTCTCGTTATATAAGAACTGGTATTCCAATTACTGATGTTGATTATATTGTTAGTGTGGATTGGAATCCTAAAAACGGATATGAAATGGCAATGGCTGGAATGTATATACCAGTTATTGATTCAAAAGGTGAAGTAGTATTTTCATCTGAAGACTATAAGAAAATTCGTGAAGAAATGAGAGGATTGTCTCGTTATCATGCTGAAGATATAATTGTAAGTGATAAGGCTAGAAATATGGAAGCACTTTATGAAACATACAGAAAAGTTAGTACAAAATCTGCTGAAGAAACAGAAAAAGAAATTGAGGCTGTAAAAGCATTGGTTGAAGGCAAAGAAGATGAAACAACATCAAAAAAGAAAAAAGCAACGACAGATTTCATAAAAGGATACTTTGAAAGTAAAGGAATAAGAGTAGTAGATGATTTGAGCCAAAATTTATCTACTAATTCAGTAGAACTAATAGATACAGGATCAACTGGTAGAGGAACTAATGTACCAGGAGATGGTGATTTTGATTTTATGCTTAGACATAATTTGCCAGATGATATTTTAGAAGAATTGACACAAAAAGTTGGAGAAATAACACCAAAAGAAGATTTTGCAATTGTAAGTGATGGTTTCCGTTCTAAAGGTGCTGTGCTTCCAAATGGAGAAGTTGTAGATATAGATGTAACAGCAGCAAAAAAAGATTTAGCTTTAAGTTATTCGAGTGATATGTGTGTAAGAGATAGATTAGACAATATAAGAACTCATAGCCCAGCGGATTATAATTATGTACAAGCTAATATAATTATGGCTAAAAAGATATTGAAGGCTGAAGGAGTTTATAAAAAAGCAGGTAGTACTGGAGCAACAAAATACGGTGGATTTGGAGGAATTGGTGTTGAAAATTGGGTACTTCAAAATGGTGGTTCCTTTGAGCAAGCACTAGATACTTTTATGGATACGGCTAACCAAGCAGTAGATTACAATGATTTTAAAAGAAAATATCCTATTTTCGATTTTGGATTTAATCATAGAGAAGGGAAAACTCGACATGATCGATTTAGTGCTTTTTTAGGTGTAGATAGTCAGTATCCAATAGGTTTTAATTATGTTAAAGAAATTTTTCCAACTCTTCAACAAACTATGACTTTAGAAAACGAAAAACAATCAGAAAGAGAAAATGGTATTGAACCAGAATCTCCACTAATGCAAAGTATTTCAGCGAAAGGTTTTGCTGAAGCAGGAAAAAATAAAAGTGACTTAAGAAATAAATTTAGTTTTTCACAAATACGTGGTTTGGTAGCAAAATATATGTCTATGCAAAGCGTACAACAAGAAACACAAAATACTAATAACAGTTTGGAGGAAAAAGATGATTAAAGAAAGTAATTTTAGAAGAATGGCAACAGAAGTCTTAGCAATAGTGGATTTATATCCAAAATCAACAAGAGATAAAATACCAGCACAACTTATAGAAGAATTGCAAAGAAATAAATTACCAGATTTAAAAGTAAATTTAGACAAAAATAAAAAACTTCATGAACAAGACATATGTGAAGAATCACTTGTAATGACATATATGATTTATAGAAGTTATATAGCATCACCAGAAGAACAAGTATTATTTGATAAAATTTTAAATAAATTTGATGAAGAAACTAGAAAGAAATATGACCCTAATAATATCTTCAAAAAGAAAGATGAAAATACTAGTAATGATGGACAAAGTACAGATTCACATTCAGAAAGATAAAATATAATTCTAGTTAAAGACGGTCTGGTCAACCGTCTTTTTTTATTCTTGATAAATTACAAGAAATATTGACATTAAGCATAAAATGCTTATATAATAAATACACAAAGAAAGCAGAAAAAAGCTAATTTTACAATGAAAATGAGGTTGAATTTTATGAAAAATATATCAAAAAAGAAAATTTTAATATTTGTTATTTTAGGAATTATTGTATTTAGTATTGGAATTTGCAGTGGAATTTATATAAAGACTCGCATTGATGAAAACAAGGCAATTGCGGAAAAAGAAAAGCAAACTAGTTTAGCAAAATATATTTCTGAAAGTGAAATTACTAAATTAAAAGAAAAAGTAAAAAGTGATGAAGAAGGCTATGGCAATAATTACCAAGAATTTGAACTATATTCTTATACTGCTTATAGAAAAGAACCTGATAGAATATATTTTAAATCTTCTAAAGTTGGTGCTTTTTATGTTTTTGAAAAAGATGATGAAAACTATGCACATTTGCTAGAAGTAGTTAAGGATAGAATGCATTATTCTGTAGTAGATGACTATAATTTAAGATGCTTTACACCAGTAACTATAAAGAAAATGATGTTATCTGGTGAAAACTATATTATTTTTGATTATAATAATCAAGATTTGTCTGAATTTGATGGAGATTATAATAAAGACATTATATTTAGCTTTTCAGAAAATACTAGACTTTATAGATTAGTTACATGTTTATCATATTATAAAGAGCCTATCACTTTAGAAAACTTAAACAGAAATGAATTTGCTGATAATACATCACTAACTGGATATCAATATATGACATTGGGTGAGATGGATTAAATATGAATGTTATATTTTTAGACATAGATGGTGTGCTAAATTCAGATGAGTATATAGATTCTATAAAACATTTAGAATTAAAACCAGAAAATGAAATTGATAAAGAAAAATTAAAACTGCTAATTTCAGCCGTAAAATTAACTAATTCAAAAGTTGTTTTAACAGCTTCAGGAAGATATGGCAAGGTAGGAAAATATTTGATTTCAATTCTATCTCAATTTGGAATACCAACAGATGTGACTCCTCACATGAATAGTGAAAGAGGAAAAGAAATAAAAGCTTGGTTAAATCAAAATAGAGATGTAGATGATTTTGTAATATTGGATGATGAAATTTTTGAATCATATGATAATAAATTATTATCAAAATTGATAAAAATATCAAATGGAAATGGACATAATTTGGGAGAAGGTATACTTCAAAAAGACATTGAAGAAATTATAAAAAGACTTGGAAAACGCAAAGAAATAGAAGCAAATGATTATGATGAAAGATAAAGAGATAATCCTAACATAATAAAATTAAATTTTACATTTACAAATACCCCTATAGGGTATATAATATTGAAAATTGATAAATAAAAATGGAGGGTATTAAAATGAAAGAATGTACAATTAAAGTAGAAGGAATGGTTTGTGGAGGTTGCGAAAATAGAGTAAAAAATGCAGTATCAACAATTGATGGAGTTGAAAGTGTTATTGCAGATCATAATACAGGAATAGTAACTGTAACTTCAAAAGAAGATTTAGATGTAAATCAAATAAAAGAAAAAATCGAAGATATAGGTTTTGAAGTGAAGGAATAGGATATGCAAAATATAATTTTATCAATTGATGGTATGACATGCAGTGCTTGTTCAAATGGTTTAGAAAAGTATTTAAATAAACAAAATGGCATTTTTAATGCTAGTGTAAACCTTGTTATGGCAAATGCAACAATAACCTATGATGAAAAAATCTTAGACCAAGAAAAAATAGAAAAATATATTAAACAGGCAGGTTTTAAAAGTTTAGGATTATTCAAAGAAATAAATGTAGAAAAAAGTAGCAAAAAAGAAAAAAATAAATTTATTATCTTTACTATTTTAGCAATTATTTTTATGTATATTGCAATGGGACACATGGTTAATTTGCCAATTATAGAATTTTTAGACTTACATCATAATCCAATAAATTATACTATATGCTTATTTATATTAACAATTGCATTTTTAGTATATGGATATGATATTTTAAAAAATGGATATAAAAATTTAATTCATAAGATACCAAATATGGATACTCTTGTAACAATTGGTGTATTAAGCAGTTTTATTTACAGTGTATATGGAATGTATAGAGTTTTAAAAGGTGACCAGCATTTCACAATGAATTTATACTTTGAATCTTCTGCAATAATAATTTATTTCGTAAAGCTTGGAAGATATATTGATGGTATAAGTAAAGATAAAACCAAAAGTGCAATACAAAAATTAGTAGAAATCACACCAAATCAAGCAACTATAGAAGTTAATGGTGTACAAAAACAAGTTACTTTAGATGAAATAAAAAAAGGTAATATTGTAATTTCAAAAGCAGGAGATAAAATAGCAGTTGATGGTGAAATTATAGAGGGAAGTACACATTTAGATGAATCTTTTATAACTGGAGAAAGTAAACCTGTTAATAAAAGCGTTGGAGAAAAAGTAATTGCAGGAAGTTTAAATTATGATGGCTTTATAAAATATAAAGCAGAAAAAATTGGAAAAGAATCTACTGTTTCTGAAATTGTAAGATTGGTTGTAGAAGCAAGTAATACTAAGGCTCCAATTGCAAAAATTGCTGATAAAATTTCTGGATATTTTGTTCCTGCAGTAATAGTAATTGCTATATTAACATTTATTTGTTATCTTGTTTTAGGGTATAATTTTGCTACTGCTTTAAGTACTTTTATCACTGTTCTTGTTGTTGCTTGCCCTTGTAGTTTAGGGTTAGCAACGCCTCTTGCTATAGTTGTTAGTGAGGGCTTATGTGCAAGTAATGGTATATTAGTAAAAAAGAGTGAAATTCTAGAAAATGCATCAAAAACAAATACAATAGTGTTTGATAAAACTGGTACATTAACTTATGGAAAATTAAAAATTTCCAAGATATATAATTATAGTAATTTAGAAGAAAAAGAGCTAATTCAGCTTACAGGTAGCATAGAGGAGAAGTCTACACATCCAATAGGCAAAGCTTTTACTGATTATATGAAAGAAAATAAAATAAGCAAAATAGAAGTAAGTAATATGCAAAATTTAGCTGGATATGGTCTAGTTGGAGAAGTTAATAATCAAAAACTTATGCTTGGAAACAGAAAAATGATGGAGAAATTTTCTATTCCTAACAGTCATTTGGAAGATGAAAAAGAATTAGCTAAAAATGGAAATAGTATTGTTTATGTTACTAGAAATGATGAAATTATTGCATTGATAGGAGTAAATGATATTGTAAGAGAAAATGCAAAGGAAGTAATTAGCAAATTAAATAGTCATAATATCGATACAATAATGCTAACAGGAGATAACAAGGAAACTGCCGAAAAAATAGGAAAAGAATTAGGAATTACAAAAGTTATTTCAAATGTTTTACCAGTTCAAAAATCAGAAACAATTAAAGATTTAAAAGCTAAAGAAAATAAAGTTATGATGTGTGGAGATGGTATAAATGATAGTCCAGCATTAACAAATGCAGATATTGGTGTAAGTGTAAAAAGTGGAACTGATATAGCAATGGATTCTAGTGATGTTATTTTAACTAAAAATGATTTAAACTCAGTATTAAAATTGATTATCATTAGTGAGAAAACAGTTAAGAATATAAAACAAAATTTGTTTTGGGCATTTTTCTATAATTGTTTGATGATACCGGTAGCAATAGGCATACTTAAACCAATAGGAATTTTAATCAATCCAATGATTGCAAGTTTAGCAATGGTATTTAGTAGTTTAACTGTTATTTTAAATGCATTAAGATTAAGAAAAATAAAAATATAGATTAAAGTAAGGCTAGTTGTAATACTAGCCTTTTGTATTATATATAAAATGAATTGTATATAAATTTACAATTATTTTTTTAGCATATACACTATTTCATCTATAACAATATTAGTCATAGCTTCATAGTTAAGTTTATCATGTTTGTGATAAACAATTTCATGACATAAATTATCAATTAAACCAATACAAATATGAGATTTTTCCATAAGATTTTTACTATCAAAACCATTATCTATTAGTAAATTATAAATTACTTCTGTCATTTCCATTTCTCGTTTATGAAAATAAAAAGCGACATCTTTATCTGAATGAGCCATTGCCATTATTTCTTCATGTGCAGATTGAGACAATTTATGATTTTGAATAAATGTATCAATCATTTTCCTAATTACTGTAGGTAGTTCATTTTTATCAAAATTTTTAACAGGAGCATCAATCATTGGATAAAAAATATTATCAGCAAACTTTTTTAATGCTTCTATAAAAATATCATGTTTATCTTTAAAATATTGATATATAATTCCTGTTGATACACCAGCTTTTTTGGCTATTTCAGCAGTATTTGTATTATAATATCCTTTTTCACAAATTAGTTCAAAACCAGCTTCAATTATTCTTTCTTTTTTTTCAATCGAACGCTTTTGCGTAGGTTTTCTTATTTCATATTCACTCATTAGTTATCCTCCTAGAAGAAATATTATTTCAATTATACAGTTGTAAAAAATAATTGTCAAGAATATGAAAAAACCTTCATATTTTATTGACTTTACTATAATATAAATATATAATCTTGCCAGAATATGAAAAAAGTTTCATATAAAATTGAAGTTTTATATGTACCTAAAGAAAGGATGAGAGAAAAATGGAAAAGATAGTAGAGCTTAAAAATGTAAGTAAAATCTACAACACAGGAGAGAAAGAATTTAAGGCTTTAGACAATATTGATTTATCAATAAATAAAGGAGAATTTGTTGTAATTCTTGGTCCATCTGGTGCTGGTAAATCAACACTTTTAAATTTAATTGGTGGTATGGATACTCCTACACAAGGAAGTATAAAAATTGATGGAGAAGAAATTTCAAAATATAATGAAAATCAATTAAGCAAATATAGAGCTGAAAATATCGGATTTATTTTTCAATTCTATAATATATTGCCAACTCTTACAGTATATGAAAATGTAGAACTAATCAAAGATGTAGTTAAAAATGGAAATGATAGCAAAGAAGCTATAAAAGCAGTAGGATTAGAAGAACACTTAAATAAGTTTCCTAACCAATTATCTGGTGGTGAACAACAAAGAGTTTCTATAGCAAGAGCTATAGCTAAAAATCCAAAGCTATTATTATGTGATGAACCAACAGGTGCATTAGATTCTAAAACAGGTGTAGAAGTTTTAAAACTATTGAAAAAGCAATGTGATGGGAATAATGGAAAAAATACTGTTATCATAGTAACACATAATAGTTTATTTGCAGAAATAGCTGACACAGTAATAAGAGTAAAGAATGGTAAAATCGAAAGTGTAACTTCAAATGAAAAACCAAAAAAGATTGATGAGGTGAAATGGTAATGTTAGGAAAAAAGATGATTCGTGACATAAGAAAAAACATGTCACAATTTGTTACTATATTTTTAATGGTTTTTATAGGAGTTATGGCTTATAGCGGAATAGAAAGTTATATGGAAGGCATGAAACAAACTGCTGATAACTTTTATGAGGATTATAATTTACAAGATTTAAATGTAATGGGAGCTTTATCAGCAGATGATTTAGACAAAATAAAAGACATTGAACATATTAAAAATGCTGAAGAAAAATTAAATATAAATGCTGTTTTAGAAAGTGATGCAGATATCACAATTTCAATGAATTTTATTTCAAAAAATGAAATATCAAAATTTTATATTGTAGATGGTGAAAAATTTGATTTTGAAAATAAAGGTATATGGCTAGATAATTTTTTTGCAGAAGAAAATAATCTAAAGGTAGGGGATACATTAAAAATAAAATATGATGGCTATGTTTTTGAGGAAAAAATAATAGGACTTATAAATGTACCAGACCATGTATATGATGTAAAAGATGAATCACAATTATATCCAGACCATAAAAAATTTGGATTTGCTTATACTCAAATTAGTGAATTAAGTGGATATATAAAAAAACAAGTAATGAAAGAAATGAACATTACTGATGAAGAAACATTTGATAAATATGTAAAAGATTTTAATTATAAAGATTATTTAAAATATAATTACATAATGGTAGATATAGATGATAAGTCAAACATAAATGAAGTTAAAGATGCTATTGAAGAAAAAGTCGAAGATGCAATTGTGATAAATATTGAAGATACTGCTTCTTATGCTCAATATCAAGGCGAGATAGAAGAAGGAGAAACATATATCGGAGTATTTTCTGGATTATTCTTATTTATTGCTTTGTTATCAGTTGTTACAACAATGACAAGAGTTGTAAAAAAGCAAAGACTACAAATTGGTACTTTAAAAGCTCTTGGATTTAAAAGAATTAAAATTATAATGCATTATATTAGTTATAGTTTTTGGATATCAGTTATTGCTTCAATATTTGGACTAATTGCTGGTAGGTATTTTATAGGAAATGTATTTATTGGAATGGAAATGAGCTTTTTCCAAATTCCAAATGGAATGCCAATAATAAAAAATGACTCATATATAGTAGCTGTTCTTGTTGTTTTATGTGTTTCTTTTATTACTTATTTATCAACTAGAAAAATTTTACGAGAAACAACAGCAGATACTTTAAGAAATGAGATTCCTAGTGTAAAAAATAATTCATTAAATATAACAACGGTTGGCATTTTTAAGAAAATGAGCTTTAATACAAAATGGAATATTAGAGATATGTTCAGAAATAAAGCAAGAACTATAATGGGAATAGTTGGTGTTACTGCTTGTGCAATGTTAATCGTTTGTAGTTTAGGAATGCTTGATAGTATGAATTATTTCATTGATTTACAATTCAATAAAATCTTCAATTTTGATTATAAACTAAGTTTAAAATCTGATATAAGTAAAGATGCTCTTAAAGAGTTAACAGATAAATATGGAGATAATACCTCTGAAAGTTTATATATAGAAATTCAAGATAAAGATGGTAATAAGGAATCTAATAATATTTTTGTAACGGATTGCAATGATTATGTAAGATTTGTTGATGATAAAGATAACTTTACTACAGTAGATAGCAATGAAGGTATATACGTTACATATAAATTAGCTAAAACAAATGGATATAAAATAGGTGATGAAATAACATGGCATATTTCTGGAAAAAATGATTATTATACATCTAAAATAGTTGGTTTTAATAAAGATCCACAAAATCAAAATGTTACTATGACAAGAGAATACCTAGAAAGCTTAAATATAGAATATAAACCAGATTCATTGTATACAAATACAGATTTGAGCAATACAAAAGAAATTTCTAATGTAGATGTAATTGCAAATATAGATAGCTTAAAAGAAGGTATGTCTAGTATGCTTGAAACAATGAAAACAATGATAACACTTATCATTGTTATAGCAGTAGTTCTTGGAACTGTAATTATTTACAATTTAGGAATATTATCTTATACAGAAAAGCAATATCAATTTGCAACATTAAAGGTTTTAGGATTTAAAGATAAAAAAATTCAAAAAATCTTTATAAGGCAAAACAATATTATCTCAATTATATCTATAATATTAGGATTGCCAGCAGGATTTTATTTAACAGATTGGATATTTAAAACAGCAATTGAAGAAAGCTACGATTTTGGTGCACATATAAATCCTCAAGCTTATATTATTGCAGGTATAGGAACTTTTGTAATGTCTTATATAGTTTCAAAATTGTTATCAAAAAAGATTAAAAAAATAGATATGGTATCAAGTTTAAAAGGAAATGAATAATTAGTATAAAGAGTTGCTAAAATAATAGCAACTCTTATTATTTATCATGATTTCTATATAAATATTTAATAATGTTTCTAATGCAAAAGCTGTCAATAGTTTTTAGAAATGTCACCTTTAAGATATAAAAATAACTTTTAGAAATGTCACCCCTTGTTAGTTAGGA
>CAKPCF010000012.1 GCA_934141445.1 uncultured Clostridia bacterium
ATTTCATTGGCAATTGCCTCCTTCTATTTTATTTTTTAGATAAATTCAATTGAAAGTTATAAGGTAACTGCAATATACTTGATTTTATAAATTTAAAATAATCTACACAACTAACACAATATAAATTTCATAAGATAAAATTTTTTATTTTTAATATATTATTTAATTTTTAAATTTGAAATATTTTTAGCAGAACTGCTAAAGAACTTCTTGAAAATATTGATAATTATTTATAAATTTCAATTGAATCTAATTCTATTTGAATAGTCTATACTTTACTAGCTTTTTTCTAATTAGTCAATAATTTTACATAAATTTATATAAAGATTCGTTCGACAAACTTCGTATTTCATAGTTTTCTTATGTCAATTTTTATGCTATAATATTTCAATATAACAGGTTTATGGGTATATCCTTTTAAATACCTAAATACATTATACAAGGAAACAAAAATATGAAATTAGTTGTTCCAAATTATTTTAAAGAATTCAAATGTATTGCAGACAAATGTAAAGATTGCTGTTGCATTGGTTGGGAAATTGATGTTGATGAAAAAACAGCCGAATATTATAAATCTTTAAAGACTAGTTTTGGCAAAGAAATTTGTAATAATATTGCCTTTGGTGAGACAAATCACTTTATTCTAAACGCAAAAAATCGTTGCCATTTTTTAAACAACAAAAATTTATGTAATGTTATTCTTAATATTGGAGAAGAAAATTTATGTAAAATTTGTGCAGAACACCCAAGATATTATGAATGGTTTGATAATAAAAAAGAAGGTGGAATTGGTATCTGCTGTGAAGAAGCTTGTAGAATTATTTTATCTCAAACTGAACCTTTTTCTGTAGAAGAAAAAGAAATCAACTTTGAAAAATCAGATGAATACGATTCTATAATTTATGATATTTTACATTATGCAAGAAAGCAAATCATTAACTTGCTTAATAATAGTTCTTACCAATTATCTTTTAAATTAAAAACAATTTTACAATATACTCAAGAATTACAAAATTTAATAAATGACGACCTTTTAGATGATGCAAAAAAGCTAAGTATTAACGACTTTATGCTACAATCTACAAATCACAATAGTATAAATAACTCTAGTTCAAACATAGATATAACTCATTCCTCAAATATTTTAAAAGAAATTATACAGTTTTATACAAATCTTGAAATATTAGATGAAAAATGGTTAAAATTTTTAAAAGATAGTATTACAGTTTATAATGAATATCCAGCAGAAATAAATACATTTAAACAAGCTCATTCGGAAATTGAGCAATACTTAAATAATTTAGCAATTTATTTTATATGGAGATACTTTCTAAAAGGTTGTTTTGATGAAGAAATACTTTCCAAAGTTTCTTTTATGATTTCTAGTATTGCTGTCATTGAATATCTATATTTTTACATTTGGTATACTCATAAAAATATTTCTTTTGATGAGTGTATGATAATTGCAAAGCAGTATTCTAAAGAAATTGAATATAGTGATAGTAATATGTCAGAATTACTGGATTCTTACTATTTTAATAATGAATTTAAAATTGAAAAATTACTAAAAATTTGCAATTTGCTTTAAACTTTAAAATATTTACTTTAATTAAATATTTTATTAAAAATAAAATGTAAACAGCCAGAAATTTATCTAGCTTTTGCTCCAATTTAATTAAATTTTTTATAAAAATAAAAACCCCAATATTAAACTATTAGCTTAATATTGGGGTTTAGTATTTTCAATCAAATATATTTACTCTACAATCAAAATATTATTCAATAAATTTAAAATATTACTAAATGTTGTGTCTTAATTGTAGCATTATTTATCATTTCTTTGTTTTAGAATCCATAAGCTTCGAATAAGAAGTTACCCATATACATTTGGATACATGGTACTAATACTACCAATACGAAGAAGATTAAAACAACACCAACGATTGCATAAGATACTTCTGGTAGAACTTTTACTACTTTTTCCATTGTATTGTCTATATCTTGTTCCATATATTCCAAAAGTTTTGCTATCATTTCTGTTAAGTCTGTTTGCATACCTATTTTCAACATTTCTGTTGTCATTGGGCTAGATAATCTAGTTTTTTCAAATGGGTCAATCCAAGATTGTCCTATAAATATATTGTTAATAGATGTTTCTATTACAGAAAGCATTACATTATTTTTAATAACATTTTTACTAACTTCCAAAGAATCCTGTATTCTCATACCATTTTGTAGGTTTAATAATACACTTCTCATAAGTCTTGTAAAATCTAATGAGTATATAAGTTTTCCAAATATCGGCATTGTATATTTAAAGTAATCAAATTGATATCTTCCTTTTGGCGTTGATATCCATAAAAAGAACAATGCAACTGCTGCTGCAACAACTCCAACTGGTATATACCAATACTTTATCAGCAAATTAACAAAATTAGCAAATTGTAATGTAAGTTTTGGTAACTTTCCACCACCCATTTGGTCAAATATACCTTGTAACATTGGTACACCTATGATTACAGCTGCAAATAATAGGATTAAAATACCAAAAAACATTGCTATATTAGGTACTAATATCTTTTTCAATTTTCTTGTTAAAGCATCATTACTATCTAGATATGTAACAGCTTGTTGAAGTGATGTTTCAAGTGACCCTGAAAGCTCTCCAACTTTTATCATATTTATGTATATATATGGGAATACATTTGAGTAATATTCCATTGTTGTATACATAAATTCTCCAGATTCAACACCAGATAAAATATCTTCCAAAACTGATTTAAATTTTGGATTTTCTGTTGTTTCAATAACTGTTGATAAAGCATGGATATTATTAAAATTTGCTTTCTTTAATAGATAGAAGTTCTGAGTAAAAACTCTTATATCCCTTGAAGTTATCTTTTCAGTAGACATTAAAGCTCTATCTATTTTTTCTATAAGTGGTTGCTTCGATTTATTTTTTGGAGCAATTTTAGCATTTATCATTTCACTTTGAAGTTGGCTAGCTGATTTAATGTTTTTCCTTTTAACATTTCCTCCACCTCTTGTTATTGTCAAAGTTTGAGTTACGCTAATTGGAGTTAGTCCATTTCTTTTCAGTTTTCTGATACAGCTTAATTTACTCGCATCATCCATTTTGCTTTTTACAACATTTCCTTGCGGTGTAATTGCCTTATAAATAAAAGTTGGCATTTACTTCTCCTCCATTCTGTTTTTCTATTGCATTTTCTTTTTGACTTTTATATTAAAATTTTAATCATTTGCACTCATAATTTTCTTTTGTATTCTAATTAAGCATTATGCATTCTATTTTGTTGTACTGCATTTCTTCTCAAGTTTAATTGCATAATTGTTCTATTTAAAGTTTCGTAGTTCTTTTCTTCTACTTGTGATTTAACTTGGTCTAAAGACAATTTTCCTTGTACATATAAGTTTGCTAGTGAATTTATCAATCCTATACTTCCTTTTTCAAGGTTACCTTGTATAGCATCTTCAATTTCAGATGTACTAAATTTATCTTTTCTGATACATGCAGCAATTGTATTATCTACAACCATAACTTCTGGTACTAAAACTAGTTTATCTGAATTAGCTTCTTTCAAAAGTCTTTGTGATACAACTAATTTTAATAATGATGAAATCAAGTTCTTTATTTGTGCTTGGTCTCTTACATCATAGAAGTTAATCATTCTATCGATTGTTTCTGCACAAGATTTTGTATGTAATGTTCCTATTACTAAATGACCAGATTCAGCCATATCAATAGCTGCTTCCATTGTTTCCTTATCACGAATCTCTCCGATTACTAGAATATCGCAGTCCTCTCTTAAAGAGTTTTTAACACCATCACTAAATGTTAAAGCATCTTTTCCTGGACCTATTTCTTTTTGTACAATTATTGATTTCTTACTCTTATGCTTGTACTCGATAGGGTTTTCTAGTGTAAGAATCTTTTTATTTTGCCTATTGTTTATTTCATCAATTAAAGCACTTAAAGTTGTTGATTTACCAGAGTTTGTTTTACCAGTAACTAGAATTACACCTTGAGGTTGGTAAGTCATTGTACGAATTATTTCTGGTAGACCTAAATCATCATATTTTGGAAGTTCATTTTTGATAATACGCATTGTATAAATAGGTGCATCATCAGCAAAAGAACAGTTAACCCTCAAACGAATATTGTTAAAAACTAATGATGTATCTAATTTTCTTTGCGATTTATACATAGTATCTTTATCTACATTTCCTCTTACAATATAATCATATATATCGTAAAGGTCTCCTTCATCAAGTGGGTCTAAATCTGGTATTTCTGTTAAAGTTCTTCTAATTCTTAATATTGGTTTTAATCCTTTAATTAAATGTATATCTGATGCATCTCTTTCAATAGCCTCTTTAATAATACTTTCAATCAATAACATTTGTACATTCCTCTCTTATCTTCTGAATTTTAGAATAATGCTAATTTTTTATTTATTTCTTCTATTGTAGTTACTCCATTTACAACTTTATTAACTGCATCTACAAATAGTGGTCTATAACCTTCTTTTAATGCTTCATCTCTAATTTTCAAACTAGATTGTCCATTTGAAATTAGTTCACGAATTGGCTCTGTAATTTCTAGTATTTCAAAGCAAGCAATTCTTCCTTGGAATCCTGTATAATTACATTCTTTACAGCCTTTTACATCATAAGTAAATTTATCTGAAAAATCGATTTCTGGCTCATATTTTGAAATCAATTTATTTAATAATTTCTTTTCATCTTCATCAAAAGCTCTTTTTATTGCACAATGTGGGCAAACTCTTCTAACTAATCTTTGTGAAATTGACGTTGCAAGTGTACTTGAAATATCATAATCTGAAATACCCATTTTTCTAAGTCTTGTTACAACCTCAACTGCATTTATTGTATGTATAGTTGATAATACATAGTGACCTGTTTGACCAGCTTGAAGTGCGATTTCTGCTGTTTCCAAATCACGGATTTCTCCTAAAAGAATAATATCAGGGTCTTGACGCAAGATTGTTCTTAAAGATTGAGCAAATGTTGCTTTTGCATCAACTTCAATTTGATTTATTCCTGGTACACGAATTTCAACTGGGTCCTCAACTGTTGTAATATTTATTTCTGGTTTATTTAAATAATCTAAAATACTATATAGAGTTGTTGTTTTACCTTCTCCAGTAGGAGCTGCAACAACTGTAATAGAGTTTCTTTTATCAAAACATTTTTTCAAAATTCCTTCATCTTGAGGGAAACCTAGGTCAAATATATTTCTAATACCTGCATTTTTCTTTAATAATCTTAAACAGAATTTTTCTCCACAGATTGTTTTTTGTGAAGATACACGGATATTGTAATCTGAATAAAGTAAAATTCTACCATCTTGTGACTCTTGTTTTTCTTGATGCATATTAGAAATAGCTTTTAATCTACCTATCAATTGAGATTGTTTTGATTTTTCAATACTTGCTACTGTAACTAAGTCACCATCAATTCTGTAACGAACTCTGATAGTTGTTTCCATTGGCTCAATGTGAATATCACTGGCTCTTTTATCCATACCAGTTTTGATAATAGTATCAACTAATCCTGTAACATCTCCTGTTGATGTAATATTGTCTCCTGATTTTCCTTCCAAACTTTCAATTACATTTTCAATGTTAGTTTCAAAAGTTAAATATTTTTCCATAACAAGTCCACGGTTTAATAATATTAAACGAACTTGTTCAATTGCCCTTTTATTTGCTGTATCTGCGAAACAAACTTTAGCTTTGCCTCCCATTACATCAAAAAGCATAGCCTTACAAGATTTACATATATCTAATGAAATATATTCTGTTACATTAACATTTATTGAATCTGGTCTTAAAACTATAACCTTTTCACCAAGAATTTCTCCCATTGCTCTAATCAAATCTCTTTGTGGGCAAAGGTTTAATATATTTAAAATATCTCCTATTTTTTTATCTGGATGTTCTTTTTGATACTCGATAGCTGCTTGTATATCTGCTTCTGTTACTACACCTCTTTTTACAAGTTCAACACCTATAGGTGCTTTTCCGTTCAATGCCATCTTTAGAATTTCTCCTTTCTCTTTTGTTCAAACTCTAATCTTTATATATTATACATTATAAAATTTTCAAAATAAATAGTTTTTTATCAATTACAAAAAAATTCTTTTATTGTAAAATTTTGTCGTTTAATATTGAACAGGACCAAATTTTGTTGATAAAAAAGTTTTAGCTGTTTTTTCTTTTTGTACTGATATATTTGTTAATTCATTGCTCTTTACAAATTCAATTCTATCTTTGGCTATCCAAAAACCTGTTGTTCCATCCGTAAAAGTTCCTGCATCAATATTTGAGCTTTCAACTGCTTTAGTTCCTACTGTTAATAATGTAAGTTTATTATTTGATTCATCTTGAATTTCTGTATATTCAATTGGATAATTAGATGCATTATATAAAGCTTTTCCATCATTTGAAAATCTTGGTATCCAATAATAAATTTTAGAATTATTAACAGTTGTTATTTTTCCACTTTGTTTTATTTTTGCAATTTCTGAAGTTGTATCTACATATACCATTGCCCAGATTTTGCTTTCATAATTATACCAATCGCTATCATTCTCACTTGTAACAACATAGCAAGCTTGTACTTTAGAATATTTTATTGGTACATAAGCTTTTCCAGAAGCAATTTCTAAAGTATTTATATCTGGCTTATTAACAGCCTGAATTTCTTCTCTTGTTTTTGAAGTTGATAAAGAAACAACT
The DNA here is from genome assembly GCA_934141445.1 of uncultured Clostridia bacterium. Lineage (GTDB taxonomy): Bacteria > Bacillota > Clostridia > TANB77 > CAG-508 > Scatovivens. The sequence continues at coordinate 6,783 of CAKPCF010000012.1, forward strand.
TCTTCTTCATCTGAAACTTTAAACTTAACATTTACAGAAATTTCTTTCATTAAGTCAAATTTTGGTAATGTATCATCATCTGAATATTTATTAGCAATTGTTAATTCTACAGTATACCCTTTTGGAACTTTAGTTGAAAATATTTTTATTGTTCCATTTTTCGCACCATTGACTGTTATTGTACCTGCACCATTTACAACACCATTTGACACTCCATTTGCATCATCTGTTTTTATTCCAATAATTCCTCCATTTGTATTAGCATCATTGCTATTTGTAATTGTTCTAAGGAATTGGTCATAGCTCATACCGTCTATATTTTCTAAGATATTTGTCGCAATTCTGGTAGCACCTGCTGTACGATTTACTTTTCTACTACCTTTTGTAACATTCACATAAATTAGTGAAACAGTTCCAACTGTCAATACAATAATACTTAAAGCAACAACTATATCTGCACCAGTTGCACCTTTTTGACTTTTGAATTTCTGTAAAAATTTAAGTATTTTAGCTACCATCTTACACCCTTTCTATTTTATACAATATACAAGTACATTTTCTATTAAACAAACTATAATAGTTGATACTCCCATTAGGAATCCAACTCTAGTTTTCTTTTTTTCAACATTATTTAAAATATCTGCATTATCTTTCATATTGAACTTTACTTTTTGAACTAAATTACTGAAAATAACAATTATTGCAGTTAATAATGCAATAACTAAAAATAATTCGCCACCAACTACAAAAGTTATGTAAGTTGCAAAAAGTAATACTTCTAACACATAATTTTCTTTTGTTTTCTTTTTTAAATAAACAATATTTAAAATCTCAATTATGAATAATAAGATTAAATATATGCTATATCTATATACATTAGCCTTTTCCACTATATATAGATATAATATATAAATAGCTTGCATAATAGTTCCAAACAATATTGTACCTTTATTTATAGTTCTATATTCTTTATCAATTCCAGAAACTATTACAACAGTTATGTACATACATACAAAACTTGTGAAGGCTACAAAAGTAGCAATATCATAATTTGGAAAATGTATTCCAAAACTCATATATGCAAGTAAAAATACTAAACCAGATAGTATTTCTAATATTAAATATCTAATTCTAATTTTTTGTCCACAATATCTGCACTTTCCTTTTAAAAATATATAGCTTAATATTGGTATTAAATCTATGAACTCTAATCTATGATTGCAGTTTGGACAAAATGACCTTTCATGTGTGATATCTTTATGAAGTGGTATTCTATATACAGCAAGTGTGAAAAAACTTCCAAATACAGTTCCCATCATAAATACCATTATATATGTAAATATATCCAATTTTTTCCCCTTATTTAACAATAGGCATATACATCATTGCGTATATGCCTATATTGTGAATATTTTATATAATTAACTAGTTTAAAGTTACATTATCAACAACTGAACCACCTGTAACAGCTCCATTTGTGTTATCCATTGAAGAAGCTTTTTCTGTATGTCTAATTGCTGGTGCAATAACAGTAGTTCCATCAGATTCTTTAATATTTACTGTGAAAATAAATACATCAGTTCCTGTTTTGATAACAATATTATCAGTTTTTCCTGAACCACCTTCTGTAACAAGAGTTCCAACCCAAACATCTCCTGGGTAAGTTTTCTCTAAGTCAGCTTGAACTGTATTAGCATATATTGTTGCTCTTGAAGCATCTGTATTGCTTCCTGAAGAAATACTTTGTGCCCATGCTGCTTGATATGCAATTTCAGCAGCTGCTAAAGCTGAAGTAACTTTTTCCTTTACACTTGCTGCCTTTTGTGTAACAACAGCGTTAGAAGCTTGTCCTAAAACACCATTTTGTCCTACTACTAGTGAAATTGATACACCAGCTAAAATCAATAGCACGATAATTGTGATTACTAATGCTACTAATGTGATACCTTTTTGATTTCTCATTTTTTGTTCCTCCTTGGTTTATTTATATATAAAATTTTCTATATATAAGTTTTTCACTTATATATTAAAATGTTGAAACCTAAATTTATTTAGTTGTTTTGTTTTCAAATAGTTTTCCAGATGAAGAACCATTTGAACCACCATTATTTGAAGAATTATTATTTCCATTATTGCCACTACCACTGTTTCCATTGTCTCCACCATTGTTGTTCTCCCCATTATTACCATCATCGCTTGTTTCTTCTTTGTAGTCTTCAAATGGATCTGATTTACCACTTTCATAATTCTTTCTACTTTCGTATATGCTCAAATCTGTTGAACCTATACTATATGATGCAATAACACTTCCAATGTCTAATCCAGAAGATGTATTTGAACTAGATGTTGTATTATTATTTTTTGACTTTTCTTCTGAAATTTGTTGAATTGTACTAGTTACTGTTGCATCAGCAGTATATGTTATAGAAGTTGGTGCTAATTTATTGTTTGGCATACTATCATAAAAAGCAATTCCTAGTGTAATAGTAACAATCATCAATAATAATACACCAATAAATAATTCTTTTACTAAAGATTTCATTTCTTCCTCCTTCTATCTTGCTGTATTAGTTGTATTAGTTGTATTAGTTGTGTTTGTAGTATTAGTTGTTGTATTAGCTGTTGCTGTATTTACTACATTATTTCCTACTGCATTTGTATCTGTTGTATTTCCTGCAACTGTTGTATTGTCTACTGTGTTTCCAGATACTGTATTTGTATTAGTTGTATCAGAACTTGACGTGCCAGATGATAATGATGTTATTGTTTCATTATTGATTGGAACATTTAAAGCACTAAATGTAGCTTGTACTCCTGAACCACCTTTTGCCATTTTGAAATTCTTAATTTCAAATCCTAATCTATCATCATCTTCAATATCATAAACAAATTCTATAACTGAATTATATGTTCCTGATACTGTGAAATTTATATCTGCCATTGTGTAATAATCTGAATTACTTGTTGTAGCTGTTGTACTCTTAACAAAAGTAAAGTTTAATGAAACACCTTCTGTTGTAGCATAATTACCAACTATTGTCCACAAGAAATCAACATCATAAGCTTTTGGACTATTTGAACTATTGCTTTCTTCTGGTTCTTCATCTTCTGTTTTTACTGTTGGAGCTAAAGCTTCATATTGCTCTTTTTTTGTTTTGTAGTTTTTTACAGCTGTTGTTAAAGCAGTTCTTTTACTTTCAAATTCTGTTGTATTTTTTCTGTTTAAATCACTAATTTTTGTTTCTAGTTGCTTATTATCTGCATTTACTTGTTCATAATTTGCAACCTTTAACAATTTTGTATCAATACCATCTATAGCTACTGTATAACAGCAGAAAATTGACAATATTAGTACAAGTGAAAATACTATCTTTCTCATGGTAATTCTCCTTCTATTGTAACTTTAACTACCTCTCCTTCTTTTGTACCACTTGTTGATTTTACATCTGCTAAAATATTCTCTGTTGTTAGTAATCCTTTAAAGAAACCTAATTGCTCATATTGTGAAGCTTCTGCTTGAATAACAATATGTGTATCTTCTGTATTTTCTATTGATGTTATTTTAACTTTTTGAGGTATTTTAGTCATAATCTTTGTTAATAGATTTGGTATTGCATCTTTTCCAATGATTCTTTCTTTAACTGTAGTTGTGCTACTATCTGAATCATCAGATGTTGGATTATTTAATTTATTTATTGCATCTATCATTGTACTATAACTTGCTGCTTGTGCATTTATTGTAGAAAGTTGTGTATCCATTTTAGAAAGTTCACTTTGTGTCTTACTTAATGCTGTTGCAACTTCTTCTGACTTTGTCTCAATTTGTTTTGTAACATAATTTGAAAATCCAATAAATCCAATTGTTGCAATTAAAGCAACTGCTGTTCCTCTAAGCATAAGTTTTTCATAAGGAACTAAAGGACCTTTAAAAGACATATTTATTGGTACATTTGGCAATTTACCACCTGTACCATCCGCTTTCTTACCTTGTTTTCCATGTATTGGCAACATATTTTTTAATTTTGCAAATACATCTGAATTCATTGCACTAGCAGAATTAGCATAGTTTAGTTCTTTCATACCATAACCTAAGCCGTCCATAGCAAGAGCAATAGCTGAATTAACTTCTATATAATCTTTGATAGAATTTCTAACATTTCCACCTTCTAAGAAATATGGTCTTAAAATTTCACATTTTACATTAAGCATATATTCTTGGAAATATAAATCTAAGTTGTTAATTGCTGTTCCAGCACCTGTTATATATATTTTTGTTACATTTCCAAATGCACTATCTAATATTTTTTTACTTTCTGTTACTATTTTATATAATGTAGGCATTATATCTTCAAGATGTTCATTTCCTTCTGCCTGCATAGCTTGTAATTCTTGAGTATATATTGTTATATTTTTGCAAATATCATAAGATTTTGCCATAGAATTTTCTGTTTTGTTTATTTCCTCAAGAATATTTTTCATTCCAACATCAATTGTATCTATTCTGTATATCTGTCCATTTAAAATAGTAGTAATTTTTGTTGTATCTTCAATATTTATAATTGCAACATTATCTTTGTCCCCAACTTCTACTATATTTGTGATACTTGCTGAAATTGGTGCCATTGAAGTTAATTTATACTGACTTAAATGTTGAGCTTTTTTTGAAATATCTGCTTTATTATCTGCAATGTACAAAGCTTTTAGCTTTTCTGAATTTTCCTTATCATTCATTACAAGATAACGCATCTCTAAAGAATCTTTATTATAGTTCTTTTCGTTACAGTCCATTTCAAATTCAATTCCAACTGTACTCTTTATATCGTTTTTACTAAGACCAGCAAATACTTCTACATATCCATAAATTTCGTTTGAGATATTTGTACATATTGGCAATTTATAACTATTAGTTTCGCTAATAATTTGTTCAATGGCTTTATTTAAGTCGTCATAAAAAATTACATTAAAGCTATCAACTTTAAGTGTATCTTTTTCTTTTATAACTTTTGCATATTTTATCATTGTGTCTTCAATATAAATACCCAAACTGCTTGCCATTCTTATTTCTCCTTTGTTTTATCTATTACTATTATTTCAAAATTCGCTAATTTAATACTTTTAATATAGTATATTTATATATTTTTTTTCCCTTTCAGTCAATAGATTTTACTGAATAGTAATTCAATTGTAAACAAACTGTAATATTATATTTTTTCTTTTAATATTCCTTCTCTATATGCAATTAGTAAATTCTTTAAATCAGAGATTTCCCTAGATAGTTTTTCTCCAATATCTGTATCTCTAACACTTTTCCTTTTTTCGACATTTTCCTGCAAAATAATTTCACTCTTTATATCACTACCACACTCAATTGCCTTTTGCTTTGATTCAAATGGTTCATTTACGGCAAGCACTAATCCATTTGAATTATATGTTAAAGTATATCCTGCAATTCCTGTAGTAGACTGATAAGCTTTTGAAAATCCTCCATCTATTACAATAAGTTTTCCTTTAGCTCTAATTGGACTCTCTCCATCTTTTACTTTTACTGGGATATGTCCATTTATTATATGTCCCTCTTCTACACTAACACCAAAATTTTCTAAAATTTTATTACAAATTTCTTCCTTGTTTACTTTTTCATAATAAGGATTCTTATTTTCCTTATGTAGCTCTTTTTCATTTAAGAAATATCTTTCAAAAGTAGCTGCTTTATCTTTTCCAAAAAGTGGTGATTTGGGTCCACACCAAAAATACCACATATAATCAATTGCTTCTTGATTTTTTCCATTACTATCTCCAAAGAAAGCCTTATGTGCAACATTTTCAATATGTTCCATAAGTTCTTTGCCTTTACATTTTTTGCCTAATATCTCAACTTGTTCAAATTCTCCATTTTCAAGCATAGGAATACAACCATGAAATAGTACATTTTGATTAAAGTTTTGATAAATATGACCTTTTGAATATAGAAAGTTTATATGTGCATTCAATTTTTCACTATGAATAAAAGAATTCTTTAATCTTTCAACAATTTCAGCCTCTTCTTCACTCAATTTATATGGATTCTTTTTATCTATTGTAGGAAAATTCTTGTCATTTAATTCATATTCTTTTTCATTTACTAAAACTGTTCCTTTTTCAAAATCAATTTTATCTAAAAATAATCTATCTTTCATTTTATATTCAGGATGCTTCTTTATTAGCTGACCTTCAAGCTTAAACTGTATTACAGAAATTGCTTTATGAATTTTTGAAATTATTATTTTATCGCTATTGCTATATCTAGATAATTCTTTAGATTTTGGAAAGAAATTTTTACATTCATCATCAGCATAAGTATTTATCGCAAACATTGAAAGTGGTCTGATATTTATTCCATAGCCCTCTTCTAATGTTGCTAAATTATCATATCTACTACAAATTCTAATAACATTCGCAATGCAAGCCTCGTTTCCACTAGCTGCTCCCATCCATAAAATATCATGGTTTCCCCATTGTATATCTAAGCTATGAAATTCCATCAATTTATCCATAATTATTGGTGCACCTGGACCTCTATCATAAATATCGCCAATTATATGTAAATGGTCTATTGCCATTCTCTTTATCAAATCAGAAATAGCAATAATAAAAGCATCTGCTCTGTTTAAATCAATTATACTCTCTATAATTTGTTTATAATATTTTTCTTTATTTCTATCTTCACCTTGTGAATGTAATAATTCATCTATTATATAGTCAAACCCCTTTGGAAGTGCTTTACGAACTTTTGAACGAGTATATTTTGAGCTTACTGCTCTGCTTACTTCTATCAATCTATAAAGCATTATTCGGTACCACTCATTTAGTACATTTTCATAATTTTCTTCTTTTTCAAAAGATTTTTTCACAAGGTTCATTTTTTCTTCTGGATAATATATTAAGGTTGCAAGTTCTTTTCTATCATGTTCAGTAATTGAGTTTTTATACAATTCCTCTATCTTACTTTTTATAATTCCTGAACCATTATTTAAAATATGAATAAAAGCTTCATATTCTCCATGTATATCACTTAAAAACAATTCTGTTCCTTTAGGAAGATTTAATATAGCTTGCAAATTTATTATTTCCTCAGAAACTTCTTGAATATTTCTATAAGATTTACTTAATAATTCTAGATATTTCTCGTTTTCCATAAAATATGTCCTTTCTCTTTCAATTTAGCTTATTGTATTTATGAATTATGATTTTTTTATGAATAATTTATGTCTTTTATGGAAAATATATGAACAAATAAATTTAGGAGGTTTTTATATGAATTGTGAAAAACATATTAAAATAACAGGATATTCAAATATTTCTTGGAAGGATGCTATTGTTAAATCAATTGCTGAAGCTTCTTGCACTTTAAATAATCTATCTGGAATTACAGTACTTTCTCAAAGAGCAACTGTAAATAATAATAAGATAGCCGAATACCTTGTTGACCTTGACGTTACATTCTTTATAGAAAATGAAAAGAAAGACAGTCAAGAAGACCAAGATAATATGTAATAAAAAATCTATGATACAATTTATGTTTTTTACTAAATATTAGTAAAGACAAGAAAGGAGTAAATTTATTTATGAAAGTCGAAAGTAAAGAAGATTATCAAAAATATGTTGATAAGAAAACGCCAAACTCTCCCATCTTAAAAAATTGTTTCAACGCTTTTTGGGTTGGTGGCTTAATTTGTTCTATTGGTCAAATTATATTTGAGTTTTGTAAAATGCGTGGTTTAGAAGAAAGTAGCTGTTATACAGTTGTTTCAATTTTGCTAATCTTTTTAAGTGCATTTTTAACTGCATTAAATATATTTAATAGAATTGGAAAATTTGCTGGTGCTGGTTCTTTAGTACCTATAACAGGATTTGCCAACTCAATTGTTTCACCAGCTATGGAATATAAATCAGAAGGTTATGTTTTAGGTGTTGGTGCTAAAATGTTTACAGTCGCTGGTCCAGTTTTAGTATATGGCATCTCTTCTGCTATGATTGTTGGAATTATTTATTTAATTTTTAATACACAAAGTATTACTCTAATTTAAAAATATAAAAGAAAGAATATGCTAAAACTTAAGCATATATATGAGGATTTTAAAATTGAAAAAAGTTGGAAATCAAAGTTTTGTTTTAAATTCACCAGTAAATATTGTAAGTACAGCCAGTATTGTTGGTCCAAAAGAAAAAGATGGACCTCTAAATAAATATTTTGACCAATGCTTAGAAGATGAGTTTTGGGGCGAAAAGTCTTGGGAAAAAGCAGAAAGTAAATTCATAAAAGAAACTGTTAATATGGCAATTGCAAAATCTAAAATTGCACATACAGATATTGATTTCTGCTTTGCAGGTGATTTATTAAATCAATGTATATCATCTTCTTTTGGACTTCGTGAAATCAATATCCCATTCTTCGGTGTCTTTGGAGCATGCTCAACATTTGTTGAATCTATTACACTAGGCTCAATGACCATTGATGGTGATTTTGCAACAAATGTAGTTTGTGCAAGTTCTAGTCATTTCTGTAGTGCTGAAAAGCAATTTAGATTTCCTTTGGAGCTTGGAAATCAAAGGCCACCATCTAGTCAATGGACTGTAACAGGAAGTGGTTGTGCTGTTCTATCTAAAAATGGTACTGGTCCTAAAATAACAATGCTTACTCCTCGGAAAAATTGTAGACATGGGTATCAAAGATGCAAATAACATGGGTGCTGCAATGGCTGGTGCAGCTGCTGATACTCTTATAACTCATTTTAAAGATACTGGTAGAAAACCAAGTGATTATGATGCTATCTTTTCTGGAGATTTAGGATATATTGGAAAAGATATACTAATTGATTTAGCAAGTTCTAAAGGATATAACATTAGAGCAAATTACAATGATTGCGGTGTTTTAATTTTTGATAAAGAAAAACAAGATACTCACTCTGGTGGCTCTGGTTGCGGTTGTATTGCAACAGTATTTTCTGGTTATATTTATCAAATGTTTCAAGAAAAAAAATATAAAAAAGTATTACTTATGGCAACTGGTGCTTTAATGAATTCAACAAGTTCTCAACAAGGTGAGTCTATCCCCGGAATTGCACATGCTATTAGTATTGAAGCATAGCACATCGTAGCTTTTCCTATACTTTTAAATTTACAATAGAAAGGAGTTCGCATTCTTTGCGATATATAATAAATGGATTGGTTTATGATTCTAAAGGCCTTTATAATAGGTGGCTTAATCTGTATAGTTGGACAAATTTTAATTGATAAAACCAAACTTACATCAGCCAGAATATTAGTTGTTTTTGTAACAACTGGTGCTATTTTAGGTGGTCTTGGTATTTACAAATATCTAATTGATTTTGCCGGTTGTGGTGCAACAGTTCCATTAACTGGTTTTGGAAATCTATTAGCCAAAGGTACTATTGATGCAATATCTGAAAAAGGATTCCTTGGTGTTTTCACAGGTGGTGTTACAGCAGCCGCTGGTGGCATATCAGCAGCAGTATTTTTTGGATACATTGCCTCTCTTATTTCTAAGCCTAAAATCAAAAAACAATAGAAAAAACGGAATTGTTGATTCATTCATGCAATTCCGTTTTATTATTTTATTCTCATTTTATTTTCCAAGTAACCAATTTATAACATTTATTTTTCCTAAAAATATCAATAGTATTGGAAATTTTTTTCCAATACTATTGATTTAATTATATTTTTGGAATTTTTTTGCAACTTTTTAGATGTGCGTGATAGCTTATATAATAAGTTTTCTATAGTCCAAGCATATAAAAAGCCCCTGTGTGCAGAGGTTTATTTCTACACACAGAGGCTATATCCAGCTAACTAGCCGGATGCGTTGCACTTACAACAGGATTACGCCAGAGTTACGCGATAACAAGCAACAACCTTACGGTCCGTATTGATTCGCTCCATCTTAAAGCTAGACTCTTTGGACAAATTGTCCATCACTTCCAGCAGCTGCTTTTCGGTCAGCACATAATGGGGTTGATAGGACTGTCTAAAGCGTGTCTCCAGACACGGTTCTAAACACGGAGGTGCTTTCGAAGAAGCACCTTGGGACAGCACAAAGAACTCCAACTTTACGTTCGTTGTTTTTGCTTGCCGAGCAATTTGGTCAAGCAATTGACCTACAATCCAGCCAAAGATTCGGATCTTCTCGCTTTCAACAGGAGGAATTGCTTCCTTCCCATTTTCTGCATTCTGAACCTCAGAAGCATACAACTGAGCAAAGGCCAAACCCTTATCATAGATACGATCGTTGCCATGATTGCAATGGTTACCACAATTACCACAACTCGAACACTGTTTGCAACTCATACATTTACTCCTTTCAGTCTTGCAGAGCATGCTAATGTTACAAAGTAACTACGTACATTTGAATTATAGCACCAATTCCAGTACTTTACAACAAATTTATATGTTTTTTTCGTGTTTTTTCTGTGTTCTCATTTATGTAAATTATTTTACTACTATATTGTATACTCTTCCTTTTACATATATTTCTTTTACAATATTTTTTCCTTCTAATGCTTTTTTAACATTTTCATCTTGCATTACAATATCTTTTACTGTACTTTCTTCTGCATCTTTTTCCACTTTAACAACAGCTTTTACTTTTCCATTAAATTGAACTGGCAATTCAATTTCATCATCTATTGTTTTTGCTTCATCAAAAGTTGGCCATGGTGTTTCATTTACAGTTTTTGTTTCTCCTAAAATGCTAAACAATTCTTCTGTAAGATGTGGTGCAAAAGGATTTAAAAGTTGTAAAAATGTTTTATATTCAGCTTTTGTAATAAATTTATCTTTTACAAATTCATTTGTCATTGTCATGAATGTAGCAACAGCTGTATTAAATTTCATTTCTTCTATGTCTGCTGAAACTTTCTTTATAGCTTTGTGCATCATTTTTTCATGTTTTTCTGAATATGTATTCTCATCTGTCATTATATTTTGTAAATTCCAAACTCTATCAAGGAATTTTCCACATCCTCTAATACTTTCCATTGACCAAGGAGCAGTTTGGTCAAATGGTCCCATAAACATTTCATATACTCTAAATGTATCTGCACCAAATTCTTTTACTATATCATCAGGATTTATTACATTTCCTTTTGATTTAGACATTTTCTCACCATTTCCACCTAAAATCATGCCATGTGAAGTTCTCTTTTGATATGGTTCTTTTGTTGGTACAACACCAATATCATATAAGAATTTATGCCAAAATCTAGAATATAATAAGTGAAGTGTTGTATGCTCCATTCCACCATTATACCAATCAACTGGACTCCAATATTCAATTGCTTCTTTTGATGCTAAAGCTTTAGTATTATGTGGATCCATATATCTTAAGAAATACCAAGAAGAACCTGCCCATTGTGGCATTGTATCTGTTTCTCTTCTAGCTGGTTTTCCACAATGTGGACATTTTGTTTTTATCCATTCTGTTTGTTTTGCTAAAGGTGATTCTCCATTTTCTCCTGGTTCATAATCTTCTATATCTGGTAATTTAAGTGGTAATTCCTCTTCTGGAATTGGTACCCAACCGCAATCTTCACAATACACCATTGGTATTGGTTCACCCCAATATCTTTGTCTTGAAAATACCCAATCACGTAATTTATAGTTTACTTTTCTCTCACCAAATTTATGTTCTTCAATATAAGATATCGCTTTCTTAATAGCTTCTTTACTTGTTAATCCATCTAATATACCTGAGTTTATTGCAATTCCATTATTTACATCTGTAATTGGTTCATCTAAAGTTACTGGAATTGAATTTTTATCAGCATCTTTTTGAACTATAACTTGTTTAATTGGTAAATTAAACTTTTTAGCAAAAGCAAAATCTCTTTCATCATGAGCTGGAACAGCCATAATTGCTCCTGTTCCATAAGTTATTAAAACATAGTCAGAAATCCAAATTGGAATTTCTTCATTATTAAATGGATTTATAGCTTTTATTCCTTTTATTTCAACTCCAGTTTTATCTTTGTTTAATTCAGAACGCTCAAAATCTGATTTCAAAGCAGCTTGCTCTTTATATGCATTTACTTCATCTAAATTAGTAATTCTGTCAGCATATTTTTTAATAATTTCATGCTCTGGTGCTACAACCATATATGTTGCCCCATATATAGTATCTGGTCTTGTTGTATAAATAAGTAAAGTATCATCAGTATCTTTAATTTTAAAATTAACCTCTGCTCCTTCACTTCTTCCAATCCAATTTTTCTGTTGAATTTTTATTTTATCTAAATAGTCTAATCCATCTAAATCATCAATCAATCTTTGAGCATATTTTGTAATACCAAGCATCCATTGACTTTTCTCTTTTTGTACAACAGGACTACCACATCTTTCACATACACCATTTACAACTTCTTCATTAGCTAGACCAACTTTACAACCTGTACAAAAGTTAATTGGCATAGTTGTTTTATAAGCTAAACCTTTTTTATATAATTGAATAAATATCCATTGTGTCCATTTATAGTACTCTGGGTCTGTTGTGTTTATTTCTCTTGACCAATCAAAAGAAAATCCTAGTGATTTTAATTGTTCTCTAAAATGATTTATATTATTTTCAGTTGTTATTTTAGGATGAACATGATTTTTTATTGCATAGTTTTCAGCTGGGAGTCCAAAAGCATCAAAACCTATTGGATATAAAACATTATATCCTTCCATTCTTTTCTTTCTTGCTATAATATCTAATGCTGTATAGCTTCTTGGATGTCCAACATGTAAGCCCTGACCAGATGGATATGGAAACTCAATTAGTCCATACCACTTTTTCATTGTATAATCATCTTTAGCATTAAATGTACCTTCTTTGTACCATTTTTCTTGCCATTTTTTTTCTATTTCCTTAAAATTATATGCCATAGCTCTTTTCTCCCTCTCTATATAATTAGTGAATTGTATTATATAACATTTCTTTTTATTTTTCAAGCAAAAGAAAAAAGCAAATACACATATTATTCTTCTGTGTATTTGCTTAATTATTACTATTATTTTTATTGATATAGAATTGTTCTAAATCCCCAATATCCATCAGATAAATTTTCATAATATCCTATATGGCTACTTGCTGTTTTATTTAGATTTGCACTTCCTCCACGAACGGTTCTCTTTAATGCTGTATTTTCTACTTGAGTAGTATTTTTTCTGCTTGTATTTCCACTACTTGCTGTTTTAGACTTATCTATTTCTGTTGTCCATTCTCTAACATTTCCTGCCATGTCACAAATATTATTAACAACATCACTAGCAGTTTGTCCAGTTGGATAAATTGTTCCAGAATAATTTCCAAAACCTGTATTTGTAGAATAGTTTGGTGTGTTTTTGTTAATCCACTCTAGTGCTGTATCCCAAGCATAACTGTTTACTATAGCTGTTTTTATGCCTTCAGCATACTTAAATGCAGTTGACATATTTAGAGAAGCTTGATAAGCATCTGTAAATGTGATATTAGTCCATGGTATTTTTCCAGCCATACTTGCAGCAGCTTTTTCACCATTTATATCAAAACTTGAAGCTTCAAATCTTGCTATATAATATCCATAATTCTTTGCAACACTATTAACTAATTCTGAAGATGTTGTATTTGATTCTTCAAAATCAGCGCTAAGCATTGTATTACGAGTCATTATTCCTGTTGGAACTGGTACCCAAACAAACTGATTTCCATATGTATCTTGAATTACAAAGCCATTGTCAACATCTCCGCCTATATGTTCAAATCCTTCTGGGATATATGGATTTTGTGCTGAAACAACTCTAATATTATTTATTTCTACACTAGTAGAATTTTCTTCTCCATTCTTTCCTCTTACAGTAAAATTATAAGTACCGTTTTTAGTAACTGTATAATCTTTAGTTTCTCCATTAACTTCAGTTCCATCTGGTAATATTATTGCATCAATACCAAGCTCATCATCAGTCGCAACTACAACTGAAATTATTACCTTTTCTTGGTCCGCATCTGTAGTGTTTACAGTTGCTTCTATTGTTGGAATAATATTGCTTCCTTGACTTGCTTTGTTTCCACCAATGATGCCACCACCATCTTTTGATGATAACATACTAACAGCTAATCCAGCTAAAGCTATAATTACTACTATTAAAACAATTATTATTACTGGCGATAATTTATTTCCCATATCAAACATTCCTTTCATTGTATTCTTTTGTTTTCGTAAATTTATATATATTTTATTATAAACATAATATATATAAATTTCAAATATTTTTTTATTTTTTCAAAGAATTTCTGCACATTGTTTAACAAAGCTTTTATATAATAAAAAGCGAAAAGCATTTTGGTATCATATAAGTATAGAAAATATTTATTGTTTTCTTTCCCATTGCATAAAAATAAAAGACAATTCATCTTAGAATCGCCTTTCAATTTTATATTGTATATTTAATATTGTTTAGCTAAACTTTTATATAATAGAAAAGTGATTTGCACTTTCTATTATGCAAAAAGAGTGACATAAGCCACTCTTTTAACTCTTATTCAGCAACTGGATATACACTTACTTGTTTTTTATCTTTTCCTTTTCTTTCAAACTTAACTGTTCCATCTACTAAAGCAAATAAAGTGTCATCGCTTCCGATTCCAACATTAGTTCCTGGATGTACATTAGTTCCTCTTTGTCTAATCAATATGTTTCCAGCTTTAACGATTTGTCCATCAGATTTTTTTACACCAAGTCTTTTTGACTCACTATCTCTTCCGTTCTTAACACTACCTTGACCTTTTTTGTGTGCCATTTAAGATTCACTCCTTTCGCTTTATATATTTTATATTCTCAAATTTAATATTTCATATATAAATTATTTTGCTACTTTTTCTTTAGATTCTGTTTTTGTAGCTTTTGTAGCTGTTGTTTTCTTTTCAGCAGCTGTTTTAATTGAAGTAATTTCTACTTTTGTGTAGTCTTGTCTGTGTCCTCTTGCTTTTCTTTCATTCTTTTTAGCTTTGTATTTGAAAACTAAAATTTTCTTTCCTCTACCATGAGAAACTACTTTTCCTTCAACTTTTACACCTGTTACATAAGGATTTCCTATTTGTACTTTTCCGTCATCAGAAACAAGAATAACTTTATCGAAAGATACTTTCTTTCCTTCTTCTACTTCTAATTTTTCGAAATATACATTTTCACCTTCTTGAACTTTGTATTGTCTTCCACAAGCTTCAATAATTGCGTACATTTAAAATGCACCTCCCTTTTCGTATACTCGCTAACTTCCAACTTTGGTAACTAAATTTAATTAGTCTTTATGAACCATAGTTAAGCAGTTTACAGTTAGCTATTTTAACATAGTTTCATGCGTTTGTCAACATTTTACAAAAAAATCTCCAAGATTTACTTGAAGATTTTTATATTTTATACTATAAAATGTATAATTAAGCTTTTTTTGCAACTTCAGCTAATTCAGCAAATGCTTTGCTATCTGAAACAGCTAATTCAGCTAACATTTTTCTGTTTATTGAAACATTAGCTCTCTTTAATCCAGAAATTAGTTGGCTATATGTTAAACCATTCATTCTTGCTGCTGCATTGATTCTAACTATCCATAATTTTCTGAAATCACTCTTTTTATCTTTTCTTCCTACATAAGCATACATTCCTGATTTCATAACAGCTTGTTTAGCCATTCTATATCTGTAATGTTTTGCTCCATAGTAACCTTTTGCTTGTTTTAATACTTTTTTATGTCTTGCTCTTGTTGTTCTTGCTGTTTTTACTCTTGCCATTTATTTTTCACTCCTTTTCTACTCTCTAAATTCTAGTTACCATAAGGTAATAATCTTTTAATTCCTGCTTCTACTGTTTTATCAGCAATACCATTTTGTACTCTTGCAGTCATTCTTTGTCTTTTTGTTTTGTTAGCTAATAAATGTCTTCTATTAGCTTTTGTTCTTTTAACTTTTCCTGTTGCAGTATAAGAATATCTTTTCTTTGCTGCTTTGTTTGTTTTTAATTTTGGCATAATTTTATCTCCCTTCGCATATTAGATTTTTTTATTTAAAATTATAAACATTGTTTTACCCTCTAAGAATGGCTTTTTCTCAACTGTTGCAATATCTTCAAGTGATTGAGCAAATTTATTTAAAATTTCTTCACCTGCTTTTACATTGTTTAGCTCTCTTCCTCTAAATCTTAATGTGAATTTTACTTTGTTTCCAGATTCTAAAAAGCTTCTTGCATTCTTACTTTTGAAATTAAAATCATGTTCACCTATATTTGATGATACTCTTATTTCTTTTAGTTCAACAGCTTTTTGATTTTTTCTAGACTCTTTTTCTTTTTTTGCTTGTTCAAATTTATACTTTCCATAATTCATAATTTTACAAACTACTGGTTTAGCATTTGGAGCAACTAAAACTAAATCTAAATTCTTTTCTTCTGCCATAGTAACTGCTTGTTCTAATGGTAAAATTCCAATTTTTTCTCCTGTTTCTCCAATAACTTGAACTTCTTTTTCTTTAATCTGTCTATTTATAGGCAATTCTTGTTTTATAGTAAAACACCTCCAAAAAAAAATTTGACTTATTTTAAAAAGCCAAATCCACAATATCTAGACAACACTATATGTTGTATTATTTATGATATTTCTAACCGAATGCTTACTTAAAGATACGGTGAGAAGTGGATACTTCTTCTTAAAACACGATAATTTTAGCACACCTATTAGCAAAAGTCAACACTTTTTCAAAAAAATGTTCATATTTCTAGTTTTAGACAATATTTTAACAAACTTTTTATTTCTTTCTTATATATATTTCATATTTTTAGGATTTTTTTCCTGTAACCCTTGACTTTTTAGGCAATTTATATTAGAATAATTAAGCATTATATGTAAGTATGTTGAATTTGTTTTCAACCTCTCCCCGGTAGTTGCAAATAAATTTCATATATTTATATAAATCAAAATATAAAAATTAGAAATTGAAATGGAGGGTATTTGTACCATGAATAATACTACATATAGCCCTAAAAAAGGCGAAATCGAAAGAAAATGGTATATAATAGACGCAACAGATAAGTCATTAGGTAGAGTTGCTAGTGAAGCAGCTAAATTATTAAGAGGAAAACATAAACCAACATTTACTCCAAACGAGGATGCTGGAGATTTTGTTATTATATTAAATTGTAAAGATGCAGTTTTAACTGGTAAAAAATTAGATCAAAAAGTTTACAGACATCATTCAGGATATATTGGTGGAATGAAAGAAACATCTGCAAGAGTTATGATGGAAAAAACACCAGAAAAAGCTATGTTTAAAGCTGTTCAAGGAATGCTTCCTCACACAAAATTAGGAAGACAAATGATAAAGAAATTAAGAGTATATGCAGGTAGCGAACATGAAAACGCTGCTCAAAAACCAGAAGTTTGGGAGGTAAAATAAGATGGCAAAAAAATCTGAAAATATTGTATTCCAAGGAACAGGTAGAAGAAAAGAATCAATCGCTAGAGTTAGATTAACTGCTGGAAAAGGAAATATCGTTGTTAATGGTAAACCTTTAGATGAATATTTTGGAACAGAAATTTTAAAAGTTATTGTTAACCAACCATTTGCTGTTACAAATACAATTGGAAAATATGATGTAACTGTTAAAGTTGTTGGTGGTGGATATACAGGTCAAGCTGGAGCAATTCGTCATGGTATTGCTAGAGCATTAAATGAAGCAAATTCAGAATTTAGACCAGCTTTAAAAGCTAACGGATTCTTAACAAGAGATCCAAGAATGAAGGAAAGAAAGAAATACGGACTTAAAAAAGCTCGTAAAGCTCCTCAATTCTCAAAGAGATAGTCAAAAAATTACAAAAACGGAAGTATTAAGCTTCCGTTTTTTTGTTATCTATTTTATTGCATTACTTCAAAAGCCTTATCCTCCTCTGCTTCACCATTAAAATCATAATAAGTATCTGGTATTTCGCCTACTATTACAGATTCTACCAATAATACATTTGATTCAATTGGATTTCCAAAACTTCCAAAAGGTGTTAAAACACTTATTTTAGTTGTTACATTCAATATTAGTTTATGCAAAGTTTGATTTATTCCAACTGATTGAAATTCATTTTTCAAATTTGTTTCAATATTTCCTGAAGTTTCAAGCTCTATTTTAAACTTTGGTCCTATATACTTTAATACACTTATTCCATAAACACTACCTAAATTTATATATACATTTGTCCTTTCTGCACAATCAATATCTTTTTGAACATTTATAGCTAGTTGTGTCATAATTTCATTTACTACTCTTGAATTTGTACGGATAAAATTTACTTTTCCATTCACATCTTTATCAACAGTAACTAAATCTTCATAACTATAATTTTTCATTAAATTATTTATTTCTGTATTTATAGTTCTAACAGTTAAAGATTTAGCTGAACTTTCACAACTAGCTTTAAATATAGGATATGCAGCTCTACAAAAACTATATATTGCAAATATTATTATACTTAGAATTACTAAAACTATCACTTTAACAATTTTTATTTTTTTTGGCCTTTTAAATGTAAAACGATTTCTTCTATATAACTTGTTTTCCATTTGGCCTCCCAATAATTTTTATTTCCTCTTCTTTCATCATCTTTCTATTTCATAATATACAATCTATCACCAATATTTATTCTATCTGGATTTTCTAAATTATTTAGCTTTATTATATCTTCCATTTTTACTTTAAAATTTTTAGCAATTTTCCATATTGTATCTCCTTTTTTTACAAAATACATAAACATATTATATTCACTCTTTTCAGTTTCTTCTTTTTCTTCTGCACTAGATATATAAGAAATTTCTTTTGTTATTAAAGTATTATTCTTTATTCCTATTTCTAGTTCTAAAGAAATATCATCTCCGTTAACATTGTATTTTATATTTTGAGTATACAAATTACTTGTCATTATAGTACTAGAGCTTTTTTTCATAAATGAAATATTTACTTGCTTAACTTCTAAATTTCTACTTTCGCTACTTATATAATATACTAATACACTTGCCTCACCTTCATAATTTATTACATTCTCACTCTCAACACTATTAGTTATCTTTGGTATTACTTGTATTGTATAAACATCTTCTAAATTTTCCATTGCTATTTTTTCGTTTATCTTTATCGGTTCTTCATTTACAGAATTTTCCATACATACCTTCATGTTTTTTTCTTCTAATTCTAAATTACTATTTAAACTATACATATCATTAGTAATTGTAACCTCTTCACTCTGTAAAGCAGTACAGCAAACTTCAAATTCAGCTTGAAATCCAATACTATGCGTTTCTTTACTATTAACTTTTACAAGCATATTTCTTACATTATAATTTACACTACATTTATTTGTTTCTGAAACATTTTCTATATCTATAAAACTCATTATTGGTAAATTTGAAGAACATTTCTTTATTTTGCCACTCTCCGTTGCATATAAAATTTGTACATTTAATTCAGCTTTAGCTAACACTTTATTATAGCTCGTTTTCACTTCACTATTCTCTACTGCCATGTCTACTTTTAAAATTTCACCAGCATCTTCATCATCTTCTAGTTTAAAATCATTTTTAACCGAAGTTCTAACTTGGTTTTCTCCTACTAAACTATCTAACATGATTTTTTCAGTTTTCTTTTCAACATTTGTTAATTCTGCAAAATCTGTATTTATATCAACTGAAAATTTATCTTTTATTTGATAATCAACACATAGTTTAGCTTCAATACTTATTTTTCTTTCATTTAATATCTTGGCTTCCAACATATCTAGTCTAATACTAGTAGAAAGTTTTCTATTTTCCAAAGCATTTTCATCATTTATAGTTTCAACAAAATCTAATGTTGTTTGTATGCTTCTAGTTTCTCCCTTATCTGAAATATAAATTATATATGCATCTATATTTCCATCAACTCTAATTTTTCCAGATGAAATCTCCTCTTTATAAATATAAGTATTTGCATTACTTGTAACAATTGTTACAATATCTGGTTTTATGTCTGGAACAATAATGTCTCCTTTCACCTCAAAATTTTTATTTCCACTACTAACTTCTTGAGAAAGCATCATTTGCTTTATTGCCATAAAAAAGACCTCCTTTAAATGTTATTATTTGTTAATACCATTTATATGGAAGTCTTTCAAAAAAATTACTCATTTTTATATATTTTATGCATTTTCTACTACAGAATTTACTCTATGTTTTTTGGTTTCTACTTGTGGTGGTAAAATTGGTGCATATTCTTCACCATTATATAATTTTACCTCAACATTTCTAGTAAATAAATCTGTATAATTATAAGAACCAAATCTATCTACTTCTTCAAATTTAACTCTAAAATAATCTTTATATGTATTTTCAATTACTGCAACTTTTTCCTGTGGTTTACTTCTTTTTCCAGGAGATTCTTTTACAATAATTTTTTGTCCTATGTTATCACAAATATTTTTTCTTAAGTCTGCTATTTCAGATCTGTAAATTCCCATATTACCACCTACTTCTATCGTATTTATATGCCAATTTTATATCACGGATAAATATAAATGTCAAAAAGTAAAATTATGTTTTTCCTTTAGAAGTACTGGTATTACTAGTATCTATGACTTTGTTTCATTTTTTTTTCTTTTTTATTACATTTGTTACATATCATTTTTTACAAAACAAATAATATTATATTCCCTGTTCATGTTGATGAATATATTTTAATTTCGTTGCCATACCACCTCTTATATGTCTTTCCGCTTTGTTTTCATCTAATATTTTTCTAACTTCTAAAGCAAGTGACATGTTGATGTTTTCCAATCTCTTGGTGACATCTTTATGCACTGTACTCTTACTTATGCCAAACTTTTTAGCAGCACCACGAACTGTATCTTTGGACTCTATAATATATTGTGCTAGACTTATAGCACGTTCTTCAATAGAAATTTCTTTCACTTCTAAGTCAACCTCCATACGAATATTTTTGTTAAATTCTATTCGCATATAAGTTGTATTAGAACAGATTAAATTTTTCTAAAATTTAATATTCTTCAATTTTTACATATACTCTTTCAATTTCAGAATATACTTTTTCAATTTCTATTTTTGTGATTTGATTATCATCTTTAAAAGCAACTCCATTTAAAGCATCTAATATAATTTTAGTAATATTATCTATATCTGGTTTTTTAGTTGGGCTTATTATATTATTTAACATTGCTTCTGTATCTTTTTTATTAGTATTTTTTGGAATAGAAAAATATGCAATGATTTTAACAGCTGTTCTTCCTTCTATCCTTTGTACTCTTGGATACTTTATCCAAAAATATTGTTTTACTAATTCCTCATAATCTTTTGTTTGGGTAGGAGTATACGCAATTCCTGTATTGGTATTTACTCTTGGTCTCCCTTTTCCAGTTACCTTCCCTGGGACTTCAAATTCATATATTAAACTCATATTTATTCCTTTTCTTTTATTATAATAAGATTATTAAATAATTACTACAACACACAAGGCTGGTAGCCCAGCCCTGTGTGAATTTCAATATTTAATCACCTTCAACAACGATTCCATTATAATCAGATAAGATAATTCTTGTATCAGAATCACTTTCTCTGACAACTTTATCTTTCAAACTATTTTTTATTTGGAATATAATTCGTGGTTTTTCTATACACCTATAAACCTCTTCTCCCTTGCTATAATAGTTAGTAAAGAATTCTGTAATATCCTTCTCTTCATTTGAAAAGTTTAAAAAGATTCTTAATTTCTTATTTTCGCTTATTCTTTCAAAAACCAAAAAACTACTTTCACAGCAAACTATTTCAAAATCAGATACTGCTAAAAATTCGCTGTTTGCAGTTCTTGTTGCGCAAAGCCTTTTGAAAAATCTTAGTATCTTTTTATCAATGTGATTCCATGTAAAGCACATTCTACAGAATGGGTCTTTCATACCTTGCATACCAATTTCATCACCATAGTAAATTGATGGTATACCTGGCAAGAAGAAAATTACTAAATAAGCAAGCATCAATCTTTTTCTGCCTAATTTATATTCTTCTTTAGTTAAAAAAGTATGTTCAGCTTGCCATTCTCTTGGCTTATCATCAACTTCCGGTCCAGCAAGTTTTGTTATTGCTCTCACTGTATCATGAGTTGACAAAAAATTCATTAAAGAATAAGCAATTTCTTTTGGATAATTTTCCTTAAAAATTTCATAACAAGTTTTTTCAAATTTGCTTGACCAATAATCACCACCATATCTTACATAAGCAAGTAGCATCTCTTTTACCGGATAATTCATTACAGATGTTGCTTGTTTTCCTTGCATATATTCCATAAAATCATCATATGCCCATTTTCTACTAGCATCTTCCCAGACTTCTGGAATTATAACCTTTTCGCTTCCTTTTTCATCATCAGAAATTCTAAACATTTCTTCTCTGATATGATTTGGAAGTTCATCTGCAACATCTTCTCTTATTCCATCTATGCCCCAGTTTTCATACCAATATCTCATCACACCATTTGTACCAAATAAATACTCATTTAGTGATTCAGACTGATAATTTAACTTTGGCAAACTTGGGTCATTCCACCAACATTCATAACCTACTTGATGATTTTTACTGATATAATACCAATCTCGATATTTGCTATTTTCTGATTGATATGCTCCATCAGAATTGTGCTCATTATACCTATCAAAATACACACTATCTGATCCAGTATGATTAAACACAACATCAAGTATAAAAATAATGCCAGCATCATGATATGCTTCAATCAATTTCTTAAACTCTTCTTCTGTGCCAAGCACGGAATCGACTTTCTTATAATCAATAGCTGCATACCTATGATTTGTTGATGACAAGCAAATTGGATTTGAATAAACTACATTGATATGCATTTTTTTCAAATACGCAATCTTTTCTTGCATTCCAGCAAAGTTTCCACCGAAAAAGTCTCGTGAAATACCTCTTTTATTATTAGTGTAATCATTTGTATAACAAGGCATTTCTCCCCAATTACGATACCATCTGTCTTCTGGTAATTTTACATCTGTTTTACCTTTATAGAATCTGTCTGGAAAAATTTGATACATGATTCCATTTTGCATTTTCAAATTCGTTTGAATTTCTTTATATACTGTAAGAATCCATGGCTCCTTTTCTAACCAATCGGTAACAAATCCTTCAAATGAATTTTCATTTTTTCTAATAAAATGTGTACCTCTATCATCTGTAAATTTGAAATAATATTCATAAGTAGCTGGTTCTACAAACAGCATATCAGCCTCATAAACATTATCTGCACTTCTTATTGTAACTTCTTTCATTGGTATTGAAGTTATTTTTCTTGCTCTACCAATCATTTGCTCCATAACAATAAAAGCACTTTTTACACGATAATTTTCTAAACAAATTCTAAATCGTAGTTTTGCAAATAAACTGTTATCTTCTTTTTCTTCTAATTTTAAAGGTCCTGTATAACTTTTAAACCAACGATTACGGCTATTAAATACTGTCATTTCACTCGCTCCTTTCAAATTATAAAAACAGCATTACTAACCTATATCAGCTATAAAATATCATCTATTCATGTAAAAGTCAATAACCTGCTAATCTAGATATAAATATAAAAGAGATAGTAAATTTGTATAATTACTATCCCTCAATATATTTATTTTAACTTTTTAAATGTCTCATCAACATTTTGTATTAAATTTTTATTTGAAACTAATTTTATTTCATCATTTGTATATCTTGGAATTAAATGTAAATGATAATGTTTAACTTCTTGGCCTAGACCATTGTTTTGCACTAAAGTTACACCTTCACAGTTCAATTTTTCTTTTAATATATTTAACATCTTTTTAGCAACTAAATTTATATGTTTTAATGTTTCTAAATCAATTTCTTCTAAATCTTTAAAATGTTTTTTAGGTACTATCAAGCAATGTCCTGTCGAAACTGGACTAATATCTAAAAATACTTTCACAGTTTCATCCTCATATATTGTATTACTTGGAATTTCTCCAGCAATAATTTTACAAAATAAACAATCCAAATTACTCATCTACCCTTCTACTTTTCTATTTTTAGTATTCATTTTCATAAGCTTATTAAAAATTCCTACTTTTTTCTTTTTATTTTGAACTTCTTTTACGGCATCTAAAGCGTTTTTTAAATCTTTCCCTGTTTCCTTTGCTTTTAAAACAGTTCCAAATAAAGAATCATCTAAATCTAATTCATTCAAATCTAGTTCATCACTTTCCTCTTCATAAGCCATATCTTCATCTGTATCATCAAGTTCATCAATTTGACTTTCTAAATCAAATAATTCATCGTCATCATCTTCATCTGTTTCATCAAACTCATCTTCAAAAGAATCTTCATAACTATAATTACTATTTTTATTACTAAATTCTTCTACAAAATCTTGTTTAACACTAGTTTCCTCAAAAATCTTTTCCTCTTCTGCTTCAATATTTTCTATTGTTTTAGCTTGTGGTAATTCAAGCTCAACACTTTCAATTTCAGGAGCTACAGCAGTTTCCTTTATTTCTTCTTCGTTAAATTCTTCAAAGCTTTCCAATTCTTTGCCATATATCTCTGTAATTATTTCATAAAAAGCAGTATATATTTCTCTAATGCCTTCTACTCTCCAATAGTTAGAATTGATTACTGTTGCAGTGCTTAGACTTAATTTTGCAGCTTCCTCTTCAACTTGATGCTCTTTTTCCTCTATATTTTTTAAATATTCTCTATCATATAATTCTTTATACGCTTTTTTAGCAGACCTAGCTGCCTCTTCTCTTAAAATCAACTCATATAAATTATTCATTTGTGCAACATCTAATAATAAATTTTTGCAAGCCTCTATCATCAATTTTCTATGAACTTTCTTACCATGCATAATAGGTAATCTTTCATTGTCTAAAAATTGAATTAAATATTCTCTTTCAGCTGTGAAAAATTTTAATTTTGCAGTATTATCTCTCTTCCATTTTTTATGTCTTTCAGCTTTAAAAGTACTACTTTCTATTTCATCAATTAACTTTTTAGTTTTATCATATACAACAACATAACAATCTGCTTCTTTTTTAGAAATATCTGTAGCAAATTCAGAAGCTTTTGATACAACATCAGTGTCAAAAGGAATTTTTTCTTTTGCTCCATTTGTTGTAATAACTTCGATTAACTCTCTTTTAATTTTTCTGATTTCTTCTGTTGTAATACTTCTAATATAATCTAATACATCAATATCAATTTGCTCAAAATTTTCTTTTGTAGATTCAAAACATTTTTGATATTCAGCTTCAGCTTCTTGCTTATCACTTATTGCTAAATCTAATTTTTTCTTTTTTTCTTGATATGAAGTAACTGTATCTATAAATTCTATTCTTATTTCATTTAAAGCTGTTTGCATCTTTGAAATATCAGATTCAATTTTAGTTAAACATTTTTCAAGTTCTTCTGGTAATTCTTCAATATTTGAAAAAATCAAAGTACGATTATATTCTAACTTTGCACTTCTTTTATATAATTTTTCTTGATTTTGTTGAATAGATGTTAATTTTGCTAGAACTTCATCAAACTCTTTTTCTGATAATTCTGCTATTTCAGCTTTATGTTGAAAGTCTTCAATTTTTTCAAGCAATTCACAGTAATTATAAAAGTTGTCACGTATATTCGCACTATCTTGATATCCAAACTTTTTACTAAAATATCTATCTAATACTATTGCATTTCTTTCATACATAATAACAGTTTCCTCCATATTATGACACAATTTTACTTTATTATATATGTAATTTATTTAAAAGTCTAGTATAAATTTCATTAAATATTGAAAAAATATGTAGCCTCCAAATCAGCTTCATGTAGAACTAATGCAAGCGGATATTTCTTAAATACTTGTCCTAATGTACCATATTGTTCTTTTGGTTCTGTAAATCCCATGTGCCAACGAATACAGTATTTTTCTTCACCAGTTAGTTTCATATATTCTGTCAACATCATAACAGATTTTTCACCATGACCATAAGGAATTGTATCATCAACAGTATAATATGGCACTTTTTCCCATTCACCTAAAGCATTTTTTGCATTTCTAAAATCTACTTTATAGAAATTAACCTTACAAATATCATGCAATAATGCAATTATCTTTACAGTATCATCTGATACTTCTAATTCAATTGGTAAATGTTTTACTTTTTCTTTTAAAATTTCATATACTTTCATACTATGCTCTAATAGTCCGCCTTCATAAGAACCATGAAATTTTGTACTAGCTGGTGCTGTAAAAAAGTCTGTTCTTTCTAAAAAAGCGATAACATCTTCTATTCCTTCTCTTTTTGTACTTAATAATAAATTTATAAATTCTTCTTTCATTTTTATATTCCTTCCATAAATATTTTTATAGTAAACTTTTATCTAATTCTATATTATTAGGTATTTTGGCTTCAAATCTTCTACTATATTTACTCTCTGCTAAATTGATATATTTTAGATTTGGTAATTGTAAAATCTTAGATATGTTTTTTATTTTTACATTTTTTAAGTATATTCTTTCAATAGAACTAAATGCATAAATTTTTCTTAAATCAATACTTCTGCAATTTTCTATCTTTAAAATTTTTATCTTTTTTAGATTTTTTAAATAATATAATGAAAATTTTTTACAGTTTTGAAATGATATTAACTCAATATTATTCTGTAAAGTAGACTTTGAAAGAATCTCACAATTTACCATTTGTACTGCACATAAACTTGAAATCCTATTTATTATATTTGTTTCATAATTTCTGATTTTAAAATCCTGTACACTCAAAAATTTTAAATTTTTAAATAACATTAAATCTTTAAAATCATATTCAATATTATATTTTTCACAATCTAAATTGTTTAAAGAAATTTCTTCTATCTTGTCAAAATCACTTGGTAATATTTCATCTTCATCATTTTTATTTAATTTCAATAATAAATATTTCTTTAAACCACTACTAATCATTTACCTACCTCTTCAATCTTTTTTCTCATCTTTTGCAGCAGATAATTTCTTTGTTTTATTTACATATATCATTTTCTTAAGGCTACTTAATGCACAATATAAATATGCTTTTGTAACTTTAGTAGAAAATACCCCCGTCCTAAAGAAACTATTTATCGCTTTCCTATTAACAGTATATTTGCAAAAATTTACTCTTCCTGATTTTCTTTTATGAGTAGAATAAAAATCTTTATCATTTAGCAAACAATACATTGCTTTTTTCTTTAAAATACTTTTATTGATTAAGTCTTTTGAATCTAAAGCTAAATCAGTATTATACCACATATTGTCAATTTTAACTTGATTCCAACTATTCTCTTTTTCTGAATTATTATAAGTACCACTTATAATATTGGCCTCAATATCTAAACAAGCCAAACAATTTTTTAATATCTCTGCAAGTCCTGCACTATTACAGTGTTTCTCTATTAACCCATTTTCTAAATTAGTAGCTTTTATGGCATTAACTTGATTATAATTATCTATATTTTCTTCAAAAAATTCATCATTAGTTATATTTTCAGCTAAAATTTTATACATTTCTAAAAATTTTTCAATTTCTTTACAATGTGCTGGAACCATTGAAATATAACTATTTATACATTCTCTTAATTTTATATATCTGTCAATTAAATAACAATTTTTTTCACCATTATAATGAAGTACACCATCAAAATCTAATATATTTACAAACTTAATTTTTAAATTTTCTTTTAAAATTTCAGCTTGTTCTATATCTAAATATGAAACATCTTTTATTGTAATACTAATACTTTTTTTAACATTTTTTAAATCAGATATATAATTTTGAATTTGTACTCTATTGTTTATCATCAATAGCAACTTGTCTATTTTGTCAAGCGATATATATTTTAAACATTCATCTAAATCAGCAATATCAATAGTTAAGCTAACTTCCCCATTCTTATCAATTTCAATACTATTACTTATATTTGCATTTTGTGAACTAGGTAAAGTTAATAATATTTCTTTTTTGTAATTTCCACTTAATAAAATATTAGTATCTTTAAAATTTATAACTGAATTTTCTATATTTATTTTTCTTAGTTCTTTATCTTCTAATAAAAATTCTAAATCTCTTAATGAATTATTTTCTATTTTTATCAAATTTATGATTTCTAAACTTTTAAAGGCATTTAAAATATTTATAGAATTTTTTGATAAACATACATTATCTAATGTTATTGCTCTAATTTTATCTGGTCTTTCTATTGCATCAAAAAAATTTTTTAAATCACAATATCCAATATTGTTTAATGATATCATTTTCAAATTTATCAATTTTTTCATTGCTACTTTAGTTGGCAATTTAGTACCATCTAAAATTATATTATTCAATTCATAAGGTTTACAAATATTTAAAATAATGCTATCTACATTAGTTTTTGAATTTCCTTCAATAATTATTGTTTTTATATTAGTAAATAGGCTTATTATATTTAAGTATTTTGAATTAGTCTCAATACATGATACAGTTAATTCTTCAACTGTGTCTAAATGTTTAGACATTAAATCATCAAATTTTTCAAATACTTTTTTATCTATTTTAAACTTTTTTAAAGTTTTATCCATTATCGCTCCTCTTTATTGGTTTATTAGAAAATTTTTAATAGCACTTGCTATTTCATCTGGATTTGTTATTGGAAGCATCTCATCTCCATCTATAATTTCTACTTTTTGTATTTGAGTATTGCTAAGCATTTCATTCGCATATTCTTCATAATCTTTTGAAAAATTACTACTCTGTTTTTGTTCTTTATATTTATTTACAGATTCAGAAGACAAAATTTCTAAAACAGGCAAAGTTTCTGGATAAATATAATTTTTCTCTGCAACAGCATTTGCTTCTATATTATTTATTTCTTTTATCATTGATTTGGTCAAATAACTACTACCTATTCTTTTTCTATATTCAGTAATATCATTTGCTGTATAGCATGAATCTTGTTTCATTTTGTCTATATAAAACATTTCTGGTTTTATATAACTTAACATTCTTGTAAATCCAGTAAATTCTAGGACTGCAGAAATATTAGCATTTGTTTTAGTTTCATTTAATTCCGCTAAAAATTTATTCTCTTTTGTCATATTAGGCATCAATCCATCTATTGATATAATCTTACTTACATTCATTGGATAAAGTTCTTGATATTTCATTGCATAAATATTTGAAATTGAATGTGGCACTAATATATAAGGTCCAGTGATTTCTGATTCATTTAATGCTGTATTTATCTCATTTGCAATGTTTGTAATAGTTCTATCAGTTTTTGTTTGTAAACTATATCCATATCCTAAATATTCAAGTATAACAACTCTGTACTCATCACTTAGTCTAGTTGCTAAAGCTTTATATTCTAATACAGGTGATTGCACACCAAAACCACTTAAGATTACAATTGTTTCTTCTCCACTTCCTATAGAATATACATTCATCATTTCTCTTTCACCAACTGTAACTAAGTTCTTATACTCACCACTATATTTGCTTGAAACTTCATTTATTTTTAATATATTATGTGCTATTCCTAAAGTAAAAGCTAAAATTAAAATTATAGTAATTAGTCCAAATAAAAAATCTTTTATGACATCAAAAAATATACTTATTCTTGTAAAAATTTTTTTCATCTTATGTTTTCCCCATTCCTATTCTTCTATTTGATATATTGCTTATGTTTTCCATTATTCTTTTGTTTATATTTATATTTTAGTTGTTTTTGCTCTTATTCCTCAACAACATACTTTGTACTATAAGCAATTCCATCTATTGTTACAAATACTGTAATATTCTTTTTTACACCACTATTATCCACTTTTACATTAAAATCTGAAACATTTTTACATAAAGCTATTTTATTATAATATATAATATCTCCTAATTTTACAAATGTATTTTTATTTTCCAAATTATCTTCGAAAGTAATATATGAATTATTACCATCAGAAGCTTGTGCATATTTAAGTATTTTATTTCCCGATTTTTTTGCTTCATTTGCCATAAATAAATTCAATTTATTATAGTATGCACTACTACCCATATCTGTATTTATAATTTTTAAATTGTTATAAAAAAATGTAGTTATTATGCCAACTAAACTTGTTACAGCTAAAAAACTAGCAACATAAATAACTAAACTTAACATTGTAATTCCGTTTTTGTGATTTTATTCTTTTCTTCATCTGTATATTCATAATTTCACCTCTTTATAACTATATCCTAAAATCGATTTATTAGCAAGTTTTTTTATAAAACAAATATAATAAAGTATAAAAAAGTCCTGCATATAAGCAAGACTTTTCAATAACATAAAATATTTAATTTTCATTAAATAGACTATTTTAATTCTACTGTAGCACCAGCTTCAACAAATTTAGCTTTCATTTCTTCAGCTTCTGCTTTAGCAACTGCTTCTTTAACTGTCTTTGGAGCTCCATCAACTAAATCTTTAGCTTCTTTTAATCCTAATCCTGTAATGTCTCTAACAACTTTGATTACAGCGATTTTGTTTGCTCCAGCTGATGTTAATACAACATCAAATTCTGTTTTTTCTTCAGCTGCTGCTGCTCCAGCTCCTGCAGGTGCTGCAACTGCTGCTGCAGTTACTCCGTATTTTTCTTCAATTCCTTTTACTAATTCTGATAATTCAACAACTGTTAAGCTATCGATTTCTTCTAACATTTTATCTGTTTTTTCACTCATTTTATTATCCTCCATTTTATTTATTTTATAATTTTATACTAATTTATGTAAAATTAGCAATTCTACAATATAATTAAGATAAATTTTTAATTATATTACATTTTAAATATTATTCAGCTTCTTTTTTTACACGAACTGCATCAAGTGTAGCTGCAAGTTTTGATACATTTGCAAGTAAGCAACCAGCAAGTTTTGCGATAAGTTCTTCTCTTGATGGAAGTTGTGCAAGAACTGTTAATTCTTCTTTGCTTGAAACTTTTCCTTCTAGAACACCAGACTTGATTTCATAGAAATCTTTGTCTTTAGCATAAGTATATACAGCTTTTAATACTGGTAAGTATTCTTCTTTAGCTATAATAACTGCTGTTGGTCCTTCTAATGCTGAATCTTCAAGTTCATATCCACATTCTTTTAATGCTCTTCTTGTGATATTGTTTTTGATTACAATATATTCACCGTTTGCATTTCTTACAGCTTTTCTTAATGCTGTATCATCGCTAACATTTATTCCTCTATAGTCTGTTAATAAAACTAATGAAGAATCTTTCATTTTCTCAGCTAATTTTTTAACTTGTTCTTCTTTTTGTTTGATTATTTTTTCACTAGCCAACTTTTTTTCACCTCCGTAAATATATATTAAATTATTTTTACTAAATTTATTAACTATAATATTATTTTACATATTTAGATATATAAATAATACCACTTTATGCTACACCTAGAGATAGCATAAAAGTGGTATCTTTCCGAACTTTATAAGCTACCTCGGTAGGACTTACAAATGCCTACTGTCTTAGGTGAGTATATTTTTACAATTATTTTTGGTTAATATATAAACTTGGTCCCATTGTTGTTGTTAAAGCAACACTCTTAATATATTGTCCTTTAGCAGCAGCTGGTTTAGCTTTGATTATAGCATCAATGATTGTTTGATAGTTTTCAATTAACTTCTCTGTACCAAATGATACTTTACCAATTCCTAAATGTATAATGTTTGTTTTATCTAATCTGTATTCAACTTTACCAGATTTAATTTCTGATACAGCTTTTGTAACATCCATAGTTACTGTTCCAGATTTTGGGTTAGGCATTAAACCTTTTGGTCCTAAAACTTTACCTAATCTACCAATTACACCCATCATATCAGGTGTAGCAACGATTACATCATAATCAAACCAGTTTTCTTTTTCAATTTTTGGTACTAATTCTTCTGCACCAACATAATCTGCACCAGCAGCTTCAGCTTCTTTAGCTTTATCTCCTTTTGCAAATACTAATACTTTTAAAGATTTACCTGTTCCATTTGGTAATACAACAGTTCCTCTTACTTGTTGGTCAGCATGTTTTGAATCAACACCTAATTTAACATGTAATTCAACAGTTTCATCGAATTTTGCTTTTGGCATTTTTTCGATAACTTCTAAAGCTTCTTTAGCTTCATAAAGTTTTGCACTATCTACTAATTTAGCAGCTTCTGCATATCTTTTTCCTTGTTTCATTTTTTCCTCCTCTTGGTAATAACGAATTTTACTTCTCCCAAATTTTTATTAGTCAACTACAACTACACCCATAGATCTAGCTGTACCTGCAACCATACTCATTGCAGCTTCTACTGATGCTGCGTTTAAATCTTCCATTTTTTGTTCTGCAATTGCTTTTACTTGTTCTTTTGTTATTTTAGCAACTTTATCTTTGTTTGGTTTACCAGAACCTTTTTGAAGATTTATTGCTTTTTTAATAAGAACTGCAACTGGTGGAACTTTTGTAACAAATGTAAAAGATTTATCTTTATATACAGTAATAACAACTGGTATTATCATACCTGGTTGGTTAGCTGTTCTATCATTAAATTCTTTTACGAATTGCATAATGTTAACACCTGAAGAACCTAAAGCTGGACCAACTGGTGGAGCTGGTGTTGCTTTAGCAGCCTCTATTTGTAATTTTATAACATTTACTACCTCTTTCTCTGCCATTTCTTTAGCACCTCCTTTAACCTAACTTTTTTGAACTTGTGAAAATTCTAGTTCTACTGGAGTTTCCCTACCAAACATAGAAACTAAAACTTTTACTTTTTGTTTTTCTTTATTTATTTCTTGAACTGTACCAACAAATCCTTCTAATGGACCGTTTACAACTTGTACAGTATCGCCTTCTTCATAATCAACATTTACAGGAACTTCATCGAATCCCATATTTCTAATTTCTGCATCTGTTAATGGTATTGGATCTGTACCAGAGCCAACAAAACCTGTAACACCTCTAGTATTTCTAACAATATACCAAGACTCCTCAGTAACAATCATTTTAATTAGAACATATCCAGGAAAAACTTTCTTAAGATTAGCTTTTCTTTTACCATCTTTTATTTCAACTTGTTCCTCCATTGGAACTACTATATTAAAGAAGAAATCTTCAAGTTCTCTATTTTTAATAGTTTTTTCCAAGTCTGTTTTGACTTTGTTTTCATATCCAGAGTATGTATGTACAACATACCATTTTGGCTCAATCTTATTCTCTTCTTGAGACATATTTTAGCCTCCCTTTTCTATACTTCTTCTTATTCTCTTTAAAAGAGCTTATCTTATGCTTTCATTTATTGTTCTGTACTGTTTTCAGTTGATGTAGTATCGCTATCTTCAGTTGTTGAAGCATTTTCTTCACTTTCGTTAGAAGATTCATTTACTTCGTCAACTGTAGTGTTTGAATCATCACTTGTATTTTCATCAGTTACTTGTTCATTAGCAACGATAGCTTTTAATTTTTCTACACCATATTTGTTTAAGTTTTCAAATATAACATCTAAAACAAAAACTATAATTGCAGTAATTAGAACAATAACAACAACAGCTGTTGTATTATTTACAAGTTGCTTTGGTGTTGGCCAAGTAACTTTTTTTAATTCTGCTTTGAAATCTTTAGAAAAGCTTTTCTTATCCTTTGAAGATTTATCTTTAGAAGCTTTTTTAGAATTTTTTGTTGAACTTGCTTTTTTAGCAGTTGAACTTTTATCTTCTTTTACAACTTCCTTTTTTGTATCTTCTACAGATTCACTAACATCTTTTTTTACATTATTTTTATTAGTTTTTTTTGCTTCTTTAGCCATTACATTTCCCCCTTAAAAGGATTCTATTTTGTTTCTTTATGTGTTGTACGCTTTTTGCAGAATTTACAATACTTAACTACTTCTAGTCTTTCTGTATTGTTTCTTTTATTTTTTGATGTAACATAGTTTCTTCTTTTGCACTCTGTACATTCTAAAGTAATATTTTCTCTTGGTCCTTTTGCAGCCATCTTACTACACCTCCGTTTACTTTTAATGAAGCTTAATTTAATTTATTTGTTATTCTATAACGATGTGATTGCACATATATCTTGTATACACGCTTAAATAATTTACCATATTTCTTGCAAAATGTCAATATTTATAATGATTTTTTTCCATTTTTTCTGAAATATTTTGTGTTTTTACTTCTAATATTTTTTCTAGTTTTTGAACTATCATTTTTGCTTTTTCTTGTTGTATTATTTTTATTTGTTTTGCTATTTAATTTTTTTGTATTATCTTTTAATTTTTTCTTTTTTGAAACAGAAAATCCAAAAGAACCTAATTTCTTACCTAAAGAATAATATCCACCATTTGCATAAGCTAAAAGATTACATTTACTAATATCAAAAGCACCATTTTTATCAATATATTGATTGGAAGCATTTATTCCTAAAACTTTTGCAATAAACATAGTATGTGAACCCAACTCTTTAATCTCTTCGACTTTACATTCTAATGAAATTGGAGCCTCCGCAATCATTGGTGCAGAAACAAAATTTGACTTTTGTTTAGTTAAATTCATTTCTTTAAATTTATCAAAATCTTTTCCAGATTTTACACCACACCAATCAACAGCATAAACCAAATCTTCTGTTGTTAAATTTATTACAAATTCTTTTGTTTTCTTTATAATATTATATGAATATCTATTTGGTCTTACAGAAATATATACCATAGCTGGTTCTGTATTTAATATCCCAGTCCAAGCAACTGTAATGATATTAGCCTTTTCCATATTTCCACAGCTAACCAATACTGCTGGAATAGGATAAATACATGTTCCAGGTTTCCAAATAGTTTTTTCATATTTTTGAGGCTTATTTTCTTTCATTTTTATTCCTTCCATATTCCAAACATTAAATTTGTAGTATATAAATAATACAATATAATTAAATATTTATATAGAAGATGGTAATATCTTCCAATTTTTTAATATTCTTGTATCAAACATTCCCTTTGCAATCATTTCATAGTCAATTATTTCTCTTTTTTCTGGAGTTTCAATTAACTGATAAGCTTCTTTTACTTGTAATAAAAACTCTTTATCTTTTAGTAAATCAAAATACACTTCTTTATCTGCAAAAGTAATATTATTTAATGACAAAGTTGAATAAAAATTATTTATATTATTTTCTACTAAATTAAGTTGACTTTCAACCTGTTTTAGTGGTTCAGCATATACAACTTGATATTTGCATTTTGAATTTTTCTGATGAAACTCAATAATTGAAGATACTTGTGCTTTTATTATTATATCCATTATTTTAGGCATATTTGCAACAACTGGTATACCATTAATCATATTATCACTATCATTATTAAATTTTGATGCCTCTTCAAATTCATTCATTAAATTCAATGTTTCATTATATTTAATTATTGCTGTTTTATCATAATTACTAACATTAGAATAATTATGAATAACTGCATTTTTGTCAATTTCTTGATATTTTAATTGTGTAAACAATCGTTGTTTTACTGGTCCTAGTTTATATTTTAATATATCTGCATAGTCTCTAGTACCTATTTGCTTACTTTTCATATTTAAAGTATTATCCATTTTAAAAAATTTATATGGATCTAAGCTCATTGTTCCTCCCGAAATGATATATATTTATATAAGTACATATCATATAAATCTTTTGTAAAAATTATATATATGTTTCATAGAAATTAAACAACTATTAACATACATTTGAATACATAAAAATTATATTTATTTCTCTTTAAATTGTCAATCAATATAAATAAGAATTTTAACTTTTATACTCTACATACAAAAATTAGAGATTAAAAATACTTTCTTATATTTCT
>CAKPCF010000013.1 GCA_934141445.1 uncultured Clostridia bacterium
TTACAAATTTATTTTAACACTAATTTGATGGTATCTTATTTTTTATTTTATAATCCCGAAATTATTTTACACTAACTAAATAAAGAGTAAGCCCGCTCCGCCATATTCATGGCAAAACGGGCTTGCTCAATTCATTGTGGACTAAAACTTATGATTTAAATATTCGCTGATGTAGTCTTTCCATTAGGCTCCTTTTCAATAGTAAAAATTTTTCCTTCAGGTATATCAAACTCGACTTTCTTCACATTCTGTGCGCCAATGCTCTCGTATACAGTAGCCGTGTCACTCATAATTACATTTCCAAAGGTAGTAATCCGTTCAGCTGTAGCATTAACATCAAGTTTTACAAAACTATCTGCAAAAACCTCCTTAACTGTAGAATTAACACCAATGTAAACATCTCTATCAGAATAAACACATATCACATAACAATTACCAGAAAGGTTTATCTCTCCTTCTGCTTCAAGGCTAAATGCTTCAACCGCATCTCCAACATAAATGCTACCTTTAGCAATTAAAAGCTTAAAAGACGAACATTTTCCAATAACAGCATCTTCTTCTGTGCTCAAGTTTTTAAACACATTTCTTTTTCCAATTCTTACCCAACTTTTAGCAGTAACATTTCCAAAAAAGTTTCCATTTTTACAAAAGAAATAGCCTTTTGAGTATATATTACTAGCAGTAATACCGCTACCAAAATATACATTATCCGCGACTATTTTGCCGTGAATACAGCACCGATCATCAACAAAAACATCTCCCTTTACTCGGATATCACCCCAGAATTCTGTTCCTGGCTTTACCCACAAAATCATATTTTGCTTTTTTATAGGTTGCTTTTCGATCACAATGTTTTGGTTTTCCATAAAAAACCTATCCTTTCTATCAATGTGTAAATTTGCGAACTTGTATATTATAGTACATTTTCCACTTTTAGTCAAATATTTTAGTTTTCACATTCCTTTTTCATGATTTCATAAACTTGATTTTTTAATTCTTCTACTTTATATTTTCTATTTTCTTCTAGTTGATTTATCTCATCTATATTTGATACTACTGGCGGCAATATTTTTAATGTTACATCTTTTTTCTTTTTAAATATTTTCCTTATTCCTTTAGGTTTTCTAAATATTATTACCATTGGAACTACTGAAATATTATTTTTTATAGCCAAATTAAAAGCACCATTTTTGAACCTTCGAATTTCATTACAATATGGATATAATACAGCTTCTGGATAAAAATGTACTATTCCTCCATTTTGTAATAAATTATCCAGTTCTTTAAACATTCTTTCCTTATTTTTTATTTCTTTAGGTATAGGAATCGCCTTCAGAAATTTTATCAATTTTCTAACAAATGGTATTTGAAAGCTTTCTGATTGAGTAGTAAAATGAACATTTTTAGTACCAAGTGCAATTCCTACCATAGCACAATCTAGCACTAATACATGATTAGAAACTGTAACAACTCCACTTTTTATGTTTTTAATATTTTCTTTTCCTTCAATTTTAAAATCATATATTATTTTTAGAATAACTCTTAAAATAGGATATGCAATTCCATAATATATTACATTAGAAAAAAACTTAAATATAATATTTTGTGGTACATATTGATATTTAGCATCTATTTTAAACTTTAGCGGGTGCCAGATATTTACAACATTTTCATTTTTATTGTCTTTATTTTTCATTTCAACTCCATAGCAAGATTATATATAAAATCAGCTAAATTACTAGATGCCTTTTGGCTAATATATTTTTCTTGATTTTTAATCAATTCTTCTTGAATAATTTTATCATTTAATAAAGTTTTCAAATTTTTTATAATATCTTCTTCATTATCACTTTTTAAAGACATTCCTCGATTACTAAAAAAGCTAGCATTATAATTTTCACAACCTGGTATTGGCATCGTGTGAATAAAAGGCTTTCTGATTGTTGCAATTTCTGTTGTTGTCAATCCTCCTGGCTTAGTTAAAATGATTTCACTAACTGCCATATATTTATATAATTCATTAGAAAATCCTAGTGTGATAAGCCTTTCACTTTTAATACATTCTACTTTTTCTTTCATTTCAATATTATTTCCACAACACACTATAAAATTAACATTTGGAAATTCACCAAGTAATTTTTTTATTATGTTTTCTATGTTTCCAAAACCCATACTTCCACTCAAAATTAAAACATAACGCTCATTTTCTTTTAAATTTAATTCACTTTTAATCAAATTACTATCATAATTTTGACTATATTTTAGTGAAACTGGTATGCCTAATGAAATAAGTTTAGTTTTTGAAATACCCTTTTTAATAAAGTCTTGTGCTAAATCTTCATCTGGAATTACAAAATAATCAGGATTGGTCTCTTCCCAAAAAGGTATACATATATAATCAGTAGCTACTGCTATAAAATGAATATCATAATCTTTCTTTATTGCTGTTAATGCCTGAGCAGCAAATAAATGAGTAGTAACAACATAATTATATTCATTTTCTATAATATAATCTATTAGTTTATTTTTACTTAAGCTATTTAATTGATAAATTGGTGATTTTAATTTAGTTTTTTGATATATTGTTCCAAGCTTATAAACTTCTTTAAAAACTTGCCCTGTTCCATGTGTAGTTTTTAAATACAAATTATTTACTTTGTTTTTTATGTCTTCACCTATTATTTCTAAATATTCGATAAAATCAGCCTGAATACCTTTTGAAGTTAATGCCTCCTGTACTGCTTTTGCAGCTGAATTATGTCCTCCACCTGTACCACAAGAGAGAATTAAAATCTTATTTTCTTTATTTTTGTGAATTTGAGTTAATTTTTCCTCAATCTCCATTCTTTTTTCTTGCTTGATTTTTTTATAATTCTTTAATTTCATTTTTTCCTCTTATTTATTGTCTTTTTTTCCCATACTCAATGATGCAAAACAATTGAATAGTAGTTTCTTAGT
This sequence comes from uncultured Clostridia bacterium, assembly GCA_934141445.1. Taxonomy (GTDB): domain Bacteria; phylum Bacillota; class Clostridia; order TANB77; family CAG-508; genus Scatovivens. Next base: position 2,959 of record CAKPCF010000013.1, read on the forward strand.
CTCACTATCAATATTTTTCATTTCGTTAATTGCTTCTACAACTTGTGATAATTCAATCTTTTTAAAATCATCAACATATACTACATTTATTTTCTTCAAAATATTAAAAAATGTTATTACTAAATTTTCTCTTTCTTCATCTTTATATTGTTTTAGCCACTCATCTATTTTAATATCTATTTTTTTACTAGTTTCAGTCTGATTTCCAATTTCAAGATATGTTCCAAAACATTCCCAAGTTGTTAAATCATGTTGTTTTATTCCCTTTTCTTTTGTTTTAACATATTTACATTTTCCAGAATTATTTAATAAAACTCCAACAACACTATCTTCTGGTCTTATATTTATAATTTTAGAAACTATAGCTTGATATTCTTTAGAATTATATTCAGTATCTTTAAATCCTGGTCCATCATTATTAAAGATTTTCTTTATTTTTCGTTGAACAAATTCATTGCTATACATTGCGGCACACATTGCTAAATTCCCACCTTTAGAATGTCCTCCTACATACACTTCATTTTCTCTCCAAGTAATTACTTTGTTTAGGTAGTTTATAGCATCTGTTTGTGACAAAATTGGAAAATGATATGACATTTCAAAATCTTCTTTCCAACCTGTAATTGAGTCATCTGTTCCTTGAAAAGAAACATAAACTTTCTGGGGTTCATAAAAAATACATATAGCACCAAACTGTTCTTCATCATTTAATATCATCTTAAAATTAGAAAAATAGCAGTTTTCATATCTACTACCATCTTTCATTTCCTTAAGATGTTCAATTATATTTTGCAAAAATTTTGAAAACTTTTTGTCTTTGTTATCTTCTATAAATTTGTTGCCAGCTTCTTGTAATGATATTTTTTCATCATTACTTGAAACTATATCTGTCCAATTTAAATATGCCAATTCAGCAAATAAAATATTGTCAACTTCATTGAAATTAAATTCATTAAATGAATTATTTTTATAATATTTTAAATATGTTTTTAAATTTGCCATAAAAAAAACTCCTTATAAATAGTTAATGGGTGTTTATGAGTAGCATCAATATTTGAGCATCTTAATAGTAGCAATTGTCAATTGGGATAATTGGAATAGTTGAAAAATAATTATTTATATTTCTACATTTGGGAGACAATATTTACTATAAAAACTCAATGTAATTGATGCCACTCATAAGCACCCCACTGACATTAGTAAGAGTATATCATTTAATTTTATTTCTTTCAAGGTTCAATAATCTATTTTTTTACTTTTTATTTCTAAATTTTACATATTTTGCAATATAAAATATGCTAATTTCATTTTTTATAATTGTAGCAAAATCAATAAGTAAGCTCTATAAATTTATAATCGAGCAGAAGATAATTCTTAATGAATTTCTCCCCCTCACATTAGAAAAAGCCGGCTATCAGAACGTTGCTCGCGTTTCCAATAGCCGACCTTTTTAGGATTTGCACCTTAGTCGATCTGCATAAGCTTAATCGACTTAATTCCAGTACAGTTTTGCATTTGCTCAATCGCACTAAAGTCAGTTATCTCTGTGGGAGATAAAATATAGACTTGGAGATTACTATCATCACCTACATCCAATCTAGCTCCCTTGATAGTTTGCTCCATATCGGAGAAAATCAAAATGTTTTTGTAACCGGACAAACAAGCAGTGTTAATTGCCATCAAGACATTAGTATCACCGCCAAACGTAATACTGTTGATATCAGCATTTTGTTCGATCTCGGTATTGAAGAACCATACATCATGTCCCTGCTGGAAAAATTCAAAGTTCTCTTTATAGAAAGATGTTACACTTTCTTTCATTGAGCCCGAATTGTCCATCAAAATCAAGGTGTCAGGGCTGGATAAGTCGAACAGTCCCGGAATATCCAGATTTTTCTGCACAGGAATTTGTCTAATCTCCTGCTGAACAATGACCTCAGGTTCACTATCCACATAGTGAGTTACTGTTTCCCGAGTAGTATATTGTTCCTTCGAAAAATAGTCACCACTGATTGTCAGCATCATGAAGACACCGAAAATCATTGTAGCTCCCATCAGAAACCATACAATATCCAAAAATCTCGCGCTCTTTTTCACTTTTTCCATTTTTATGCCTCTCTTATTTCAAGGTTTCCATACCAATAATCTTAACAGATTTAAAACTTTCATTCAGCAATGCTTTTTCTTCTGCCGTTACTTTCACTGGCGTAACCAGAATCAACTGCGCATCATGTACAGTTTTCGTTCCTTCATATCCAACTAAGTTAGGACTGCCTACATACAGAATACATCCATTGACATCTTGCATTTCAAGCAGAGTCGACATGCTGGTCTGAGTGTCATAAAACTTAATTTCAGACACATTTTCGTTTTCAGTCATAAGTCCTAAATTGCCATTGTTGAGCATAATAGTCCGTGTATCAATTAAGTCTCCATTATTCGCAATAAATTCCTTAACAAAGGCTTCATCTGCATTGGAACAGCTCAAGATCACTGTACCATTTTGCTCAAAGTTAATAGGATACAAAGGTTTATCAGATTCAGCCTCAACGTATTCATTAACATATTCTACTTGCGTAATCTGTTTTGGAGGATTAGTCTTGGTAACTTCAATAGTATCACCTTGGATCTTGATGAAATTCTTCGACAACAACATAAACAATAATACGATGCAAGCTGTGATTATAAGTCTAGCACCGATAAAAAATGCTAAATTTGTCAAACTTACCTTGCTTCCTTCATGTTCTGCCTCATTCAGAAGTACTTGAATAAGTTCAATGAAAAAGAAGAGAAGTAAAACCAAACCAGCAATCTTCATAGAAGTGCTTTCGCGTTCTATATATGATGCCTTTGTGCTAAAGTTATAGTGAGCAACCATGCAAATTACCAGAATCTTAACTAAACTAAGAAAAATCCTTCCTACCTTACAAGCAATAAGTGAAAACTTCGGAACTTTAATGTAGATTTCTTTCATGTCAAATTTCCTTTCTAAACTAAAAAACATTTACTTGTCAATGTACCAGAAATAACTCCTTTCTTGCCAAAAAAATAAATAGTCGTACTTCTATATTTTAGCACAAATTTTATGTTAAGTCAATTTTTAAATACAATTGACTGTAAGTATATCTAATATTTTATTAAAAAATCTACTTATCATTTTGTCAAGAAAAGTAAAAATTTGTATAAAAAAGTAAATGAATGCTAGATTTTTAAATTTATGTGTGATATATTTTTTATAATCTCCTTTTGGAGTTCATATATGCAAACCTACACAAATCATTTTTGAAAGGAGCAAACCATGAAAAACTTCTTGGAAGATTCGCGGATGCAGTTTATCATTACTTGCAAAGACGCGTATCAGTGTCAACGGCTTGTTGGAAAGTGTATCTTTGTTTTAGTTATTGCACTTCTTACTGGCTGTATTTTGATGTCTAAAAGTGCTTTGCTTTCTACTTTAGCAATATCTATTGCCGTATTTGCTGATTTAATCATCAAAACTGCAAATATAATTGCTTATGCTGAAAGTGCGTTTTTAAGACGTAACAAGTTACGAAATGTTATTTTGTCCGACAGAGATATTTGGTTTTATCCATATTTTGTCATTAGCATTCAACCTGCAAAAAAATTCGTACAAATGCTAACTTTTGAAAAAGCATTTTTGAACGAATTTATAGTTTTGATTATTACCGCAATCCTTATTGCAATTCTTTCCAGCCTCTCTTCTTTCTACTTCAGAAGTAAGTTGAGATAAGTTTTAAAGGCGAGTGCCCTGCAGAAAGTAAACTATTTAAGATTTACTATTTTGCAGGGCACTCGCCGTATATTTATTTTAAACTTTTTTATTTCTATGTGAACTTTATCAAACATACTATATATTTACTATCCAACCTTTTCAAATTGAGAATTATAAAGTTCTGCATAAGCACCATTTAATTTCATAAGTTCTTCATGATTTCCTTGTTCAACAATATTACCATTTTTCATAACTAATATCAAATCTGCATTTTTAATTGTTGAAAGTCTATGTGCTATAATGAAAGATGTTCTTCCTTCTGTTAATTTATCCATAGCTTTTTGTACTAATTCCTCTGTTCTTGTATCTACATTACTTGTTGCTTCATCAAGAATTAAGAATGGTGCATCTTGTAACATAGCTCTTGCAATTGTCAACAATTGTTTTTGACCTGCAGACAAATTATCATTATCTGAAACTTCTGTATTATATCCATTTGATAATGTCTTAATAAAGTGGCTTAAGCCAACAGTTTCACAAACTTTATCAATTTGTTCTTGAGTTACGTTTTCTTTATTAAATATAATATTTTCTTTAATACTTCCACTGCATAGCCATGTATCTTGTAATACCATTGTAAATAAATCATGTATGTTTTCTCTTGTTAACTCTTTTGTTGATACGCCATCAATTTTTATATCGCCAGAATTTATTTCATAGAATTTCATAAGCAAATTTACCATAGTTGTTTTTCCAGCGCCTGTTGGTCCTACAATAGCAATTTTTTGACCTGGTTTAGCAACAGCACTAAAGTTATGGATAGTAGGTTTATCATTTCCATCATAATAGAATTCTACATTTTCAAATTCTATTTTTCCTTTTACATCTTTTCTATCTAATTTCTTAGTTATATTTTCTTGGCTAGACATTTCTTGTTCATCTGCAAATTCAAATACTCTCTCACTAGCTGCTGCAGTTGATTGAAGTGATGTCATTGCTTGTGCAATTTGGCTAAGTGGTGATGTAAATAATCTTACATACATAATAAATGCAACAATTACACCAAAACTTGTAAGGTTATTCATTGTTAATAAAGCACCAACTATACATACTGCTACATATCCAAAGTTTCCTATAAAGTTCATCATAGGTTGCATTAAACCTGAAAGAAATTGACTCTTTTGGTTACATGAATAAACTCTTTTATTCAATTCATCAAATTTTGCATCAGCTTCTCTTTTTCCGTTATAAACTTTTACAACATTTAGTCCAGAATAAACTTCTTCAATATGACTGTTTAAATTTCCTAATTCTACTTGTCTTGCAACAAAGTATTTTTGTGATTTCTTTAAAATAGAAAACATAAAAGTAAATCCTAATGAACTTGAAAGTATTGCTGTTAAAGCCATTATCCAATTTGTATAGAACATCATTATTATAGTTCCTACAAATAATGTAATTGAACTAACTAATGTTGCTAAAGATTGGTTCATTGATTGAGCTATTGTATCAACATCATTAGTTACTCTTGATAAGATATCACCAGTTTGATGCTTATCAAAATATTTCAAAGGTAATTTATTTATTTTTTCTGATATTCTTGTTCTTAAGCTTTTAGCAAATTTATTTGCTACATCTGTCATTGAAACAGATTGTATAAAACTAAATAATGCACTACATACATAGATTGTAACTAGGAATTTTGCTATATTTTTTATAGCATCCATATCCATTTTAGGTTCTACAACTGATTTTATGCTTTCTGGCATTTCGTCAATCTTACTATAAAGAGTATTCGCATCTATACTTGCTGTTTCGTTTGAATCTGTGTTTTCAGTTGAAGAACTACCAAATCCTAATTCATTCATAATTTTTGCAAATTGATATTGGTCTTCTGCTGATATTGTAACACCATCAATTTCAAATTCTTTAAACATATTTTCACTTATTTTTGTTGCAATTTCTTGTAAATTATCTTTATTTACAACTAAACCAGATGATATTTCATCTGTTAAATCAGATAATTTGTTTGGAGCAACAATTGATAATATTGAACTTAAAACAGCTAAAATTAAAGATATTGTTATAAGTATTTTATAAGGTTTTAGTTCACTAAATAAACGTTTTATAGCTGATTTAAAATCATTTGCTTTTTCTCCTGGGCCTCCACCCATTCCCATTGGTCCTCTACCATGAGGTCTTCTAGGAGGTATTTTCTCATCATTACTCATTGTCTAATTCCTCCTTTGAAAGTTGTGATAAAGCAATTTGTTTGTAAACATCACAAGATTTTAATAATTCCTTATGTGTTCCTTCACCAACTACTTTTCCATCATCTAATACTATTATTTTATCTGCGTTAATAATTGTTCCAATTCTTTGCGCAACTATTAAGCAAGTACTATCTCCAGTATGTTCTTTTAAAGCTTTTCTTAAAACGACATCTGTTTTATAGTCTAAAGCTGAAAAAGAATCATCAAAAATATAAATTTCTGGATCTCTTGCAATTGCTCTTGCAATTGATAATCTTTGTTTTTGACCACCTGATACATTTGTACCACCAGCTGCAATATGAGTATTATATTTGTCATCCATTCTTTCAACAAAGTCTTTACCTTGAGCAACTTTAATAGCTTCTTTTATTTGTTCTTCTGTTAACTCTGGTTTTCCATTGTCTCCATAAGAAACATTTGAAGCAACAGTTCCATCAAACATAACAGCTTTTTGAGAAACATATCCAATTTTATTATGTAAGAATTCTCCCTTGTATTCTTTTACATTAACACCATCAACTAAAACTTCTCCCTCTGTTGCATCATAAAATCTCGGAATTAAGTTGATTAAAGTTGATTTTCCACTACCTGTTGAACCGATAAAGGCTACAGTTTGACCTTTTTCTGCCTTAAATGAGATATTTCTTAATAGGTATTCTTCAGCATCTGGATACTTGAAGGAAACATCTTTAAATTCAACTGTTCCTCTTTCATTTGTAGTATCTTTGTCTAAAGTACCATCTTTAATACTAATTTCTGTATCAATTACTTCGTTAATACGATTTGCTGAAACTTGAGCTCTTGGTAACATCATAAATATCATTGCTAACATTAAGAAAGACATGATAATTTGCATTGCGTAAGAACTAAATACAATCATATTTCCAAATAATACTAGTTTTTCTGCCATTAAAGTATCTTTTATTAAACTAGCACCAACAAAATAAATTGCAAGTGTTAAAAAGTACATTACTAAATACATTACTGGTGAAAGTACAGAAAATGCTTTTTGGTTAAATAATTGCATATTTGTTAAATTTGTGTTTACTTCTTCAAATTTATCTTGTTGATATCCTTCAGCATTAAAAGCTCTTATAACTCTAATACCTGTTAAATTTTCACGAGTAACACTATTGATTTTATCAATCAATTTTTGTACCTTCTTAAATCTTGGTAAAACAATTGCTGTTAATGTTCCAATTGTAACTAATAAAACACCAACTGCAACTGCTGTAATAGCACTCCATTGCCAGCTTTTATCCAATATTTTTGTAATAGCCCAAATTGCTGTAATAGGTGCTTTTATTAAAAGTTGTAATCCCATTGCAACAAACATTTGCACTTGTGTAATATCGTTTGTAGTTCTTGTTATTAAACTACTTGTTGAAAATTGCTTAACTTCATGCATAGCTAGATTTTCAACTTTATCAAATAGTTTCTTTCTAACATTCATTGATAAAGTTGCAGAAATAGTTGATGCCATATATCCAACAAAAACAGCTGAAATTAAACTTCCTAAGGCACAGGCAAGCATATAAGCACCATTTTTTATGATTTCACTCATTTGACTGCCTTCTGTTTGTACAAGAACTGTTATTTCAGACATATAATCTGGCATTTTAAGTTCTAACCATACCTGCCCAACTATTAAAACAGCACACAATAAAGCCATTACTATTTCTCTTTTTCCTAAAGTTTTAAATAGTTTAAACATCTAAAAAATCTCCTCTCTTATATAATGTTTTACTTGAATAAATTCTAATATGTAGCATTGCGAACCCTACATATTCAATTTAATTCTAAATTTTATAGTGTAAATAAAAACAGAAAGAGACTAGAATACACTATTATTCTAATCCCCCTTTAATGCCATAACATTATACAACTTATATTTTTAAAATTCAAGAGTTTTTTATTCTTTTTGTCAATTTTTTACAAACAAAAATTTGTCTTTCTTAATTTCATAAAAATCACTATTAAATTTAGTCTTTTGAAGGTAAAATATCCAATAAATCTAAAATTGCAATTCCTATTTTTTCTCCTTCACCTTCATAAGGCCATTCATTGATTGAATATCCTGGATTATCATTTATTTCGATTATTGAATAATCTTCTTTTTCTACATCATCTATTATAATATCTACACCACAGATTTTAGCATTAAATGCATTTCCTGCTTTTTCAGCAATTTTCTTAAAATATTCTGGCATAGAATTTGTATAATCTACACTCTCGCCACCAGTTGAACAATTTGAATTTGTTCTTAAAAATACTCTTTTTCCTTCTGGTAAAACTGTTTCATAGTTATAACCTTGGCGACCTAAATACTCTACAACAGGTTCATCCATTTTAACTGGTGTTCCTGTTAAAAAATGCCATGGTTCTTTATTTTTAGCAACAATCAATTCCTTAATTGTTGATTTTCCATTTCCAACAACACTGGCAATTCTTCTATGAGCAACACTTAAGCATTTTCCATCAATTACCAAGAATCTATATTCCATTCCTTTTACATATTCTTCAATAAGAACATTATTATCAAATTCAAATGCATAATCTAAAGCTTTTAAAATTTGTTCTTTAGTTGCTGGTTTAGAAAATACTGTAATTCCTGTACCATAGTTTGTATTTCTAGGTTTTACAACTAAACTACTATTATAAAATGGTTCTAATAAAGCTTCCTTATCAGCTTCATCCATATCTTTTTCTAATAGTATTGCTTCTGGAACAGAAAGTCCAGCTTCTTGCATGATTTGTTTTGAAGTAAATTTATCATCAGTAATAATTGGGAAAATATATGAATCTCTGTCTGTTTTATTTCCTTCAATTACAAATTCTTTTTTGCCATTATATTTTAACTGTACAACACTTTTTGCTTCATTTAATACTTCATAATCAACACCTTGTGAAATTGCATCTTTAATTAAAACAACTGATTCTGCAACAAGCTTTTTATACTTTTGCATACAATATCTTGCGAAATGCCCTTCTTCTGCATAATCTTTCGCAATATCTACAAGTGATTTTGAACTTGATAAAGATTCTTCTGATTTTAATTTTTCAAGTCCACTTTGTAGCCTTAAACTATATTTTTCGTTTAATTTTTCTATAAATTTGATTTCATCTTCAGTATTTGATGAACTATCATTTTCCAAAAATGAGAATGCTATTCCTATAAGATATGCACAATCACCTTCTGATATTCCATTTTTATTAGAAATATTTAATGATATTTTTTTAAGTTTTAATTCTGTATTTGTTGATTCTGCTACACAATCTGGATAATTATTTTTTAATAAATCTTTTTTGCTATTAAATTTATCAACCATCTGTTTATAAGCAACACTTAAGTCATTTGGTAGCTTTGAATTTATTTTTCTTAAATTTTCATAGAACTCTTTGCTAATTTCAATAACTATACTAGCATAAGTTTTTTCTGAATATTCTTCACTATCTGTTGCTATCCAAATATATTCATTTTCTTTATAAAGTTCTTCAATTACAACATTCATAATTTCTTCAAATTTATTATAAGCATTTGCAATTCCAGATTCTATTGGTGCAGAAATTTTTAAAATTGCTTCGCTATTTGCTGATGTTGTAATAAAATTATTTTTTTCTTTTTTTCCAAAAGCTTTTGGAAATTCTTTTTGTGAAATTTTATTATCTATATTATTTATTCTTAAAGCTTCTCTTTCAATTTTTACATTATATTTTTCTAGTTTCATAATTTTCTCTCTTTCTTAATTATAGAATTATGCATGAACAGGTTCTAATTCTAATCCACCTAAAACTGGTACTCTTTCATTGCCTAAAGCTGTATTTCCAACTTCCAAACTAATTTTTTGAGCATTTATAGGTAAGATTTCATGATAGCAAACTATATTTTCATTTGCTTTAGTAGTATATTGTTTTTGTTCTAAAGTATTTTTCTCTAATATATTGCTTAAATTTGAAAATAAATCTTTTCCTTCACAATTTATATAAGAAAATACAGTTTCATCATTTTTAGTTTCTTTATTGCCATTTAAATCAACTTCAACAATAAATGTTGGAGCTTCTGTAAGATTACCTTCCATATTTATTATTTCATAGTAACCCGGCATATTTAAACCAATATTAAAACCTTCTGATTGCAATTCTTTTACTGCAGTACAAATTGCTCTTAAACTATTTGTATTTCTACAATCAATTTCAGAAATAAGTCTAATTGTTTCTTGTTTATTTATTTCGTAAGCACCTCTTATAGCTGATTTAAACAATTCTCTACCAATTCCTTTTACTCTATTACCATAATTATCTAATGTATTTTGTTTTGCCAAAACACCTGTAATTGATAAAACATTTTCATTTTTAGTTGGAAAATACGGATTTTTCAAAATTGATTTATTTCTTTCAAATTTAACCGTTGTAGCTCCAACAACTTCTTCATCTAATCCATTATTTTGAGTAGCTAATATTACTGGATATTGATATATATTTTGCATTATTTGTTTAATATTTGGAATATGCATAAAATCTTTATTTCCAGTAAAATTTCTATCATAGAAATATGCTAGTTGAAATATTTTATCAATTAGATTTCTTTTTTGTCTAATGCTTTGAAATAAGTAAAAATTTACATTTGAAGCATTTTCGTTTTTAATTCTAAAACTTTTTGTTGTTTCCTCCATTTCTTTATTATAATATTTGAACGCTATTAACTTTGAGCTATTTAAATTTGAGTTTACCTGCGTTCGGGGCCTTGCCTTTTTCTTCTTATTCATATAAGACTCCTAAATTTATAATTTGGTAAGAAGCCAAGCTAGTATCTTAATAATACATATAAAGCCACTAAAATCAGTAATTTTAGCGTTTTAGACTTTCTTACAGAACATATCATACTAGATTTTTGCAAAAAAATCAAACTGCTTTATAGACAGTTTGATTTCATTTTTTCCTTATTTTGCCAGTTTTTACAATTTTGCCATTTTCTTTTCGGGGCAAAATCTCTGTTTTAATCGTTTTATTGCGTTTTTGCTATCCTTAAGATTTATTCTTCATTCTTAATACCTAAAAAAGCACCTATTATACAGCCTAAAGTACCTATAATTCCAAAAGAAATACCCATTTTTAAAACATCTTTTAGTAATTCTGAAATTACAATTACTACTACTTTCGAAATCATATCACTTAAGATTGTGATACCACTTATATCAATTTTTACAGTTATATATGTATATAACATTGCTAAACATAAGCCTGTCGTTAAAACTGAAATTCCTAATTTTTCTAAAGTTACATGCTTTTCTTTTGTATTTATTATAATTATTAAAACTGTTGAAATTCCTGTAGCAATTAAACATATTTTATCTAATAATTTTTTATAATTTATTGCTTCTTCATATAAAGAATGTATTTTTTGTTCATATTTTGTATGTGATAGTGCATCTTTATATGTTGAACATATTGTGTCAGCAAAAGAATTTATAGCTTTTTCTTCTGTTTGCGTAAAGCTTCTACCATCAATAGAATCACTAATGTTAGATATAAGCTTTTCTCTAATTGCATCTGTATTGATTTCTTTTGAAGTTCCATCATATATATTGCTTAAAATAATTTCTGTATCTTCTTTTATTTTACTTTCTGTAACTATATCTTTTAATACTTCTTCATCAAGCCCAGATTGATGTATGTAGTTCTCAAAACTGTCATTCACATACTCTACTAAATTAGCATAATAATTGCTTTCTTTTAATTTTTTTAATATATAATCTTTGCTAAAAATTGTATTTCCAAAAATATTCATTAAAGAATATACTATTAAAGCAATTGAAATAATTAGTACTAATATATAATTAAAAATTATTTTAAATATGTTTCTTTGTTTTTTATTTCCCATCAATTTTCACCATCACTTTCAAGTTCTGCGTATATGACATACCTTTGAGTTGCATAACCAATATTATTAAAAGGATAACAAGTATATACCATTAAAATTTCTTTTTCCTTCTGGATTGGTAATTTATCTGTTTCAGTTTCTTTAATAAGTTGCATATCATAAATTTTGTATTTAAACTCTCCGTAAGTTGCATTTACTGTAATTTCATCACCTATTTTTAATTCTGAAAATCTTCTAAACATGCTTTTTGAATTATGTCCCATATATATAATTGAGCCACCTTCACCCGGAAAATAACTTCCACTTGAATGTCCAACACCTTTTTTTAATATTTCTAATGTATCACCAAAATATACCGGTACATCTACATCTATACTTGGAATTTGTAAAGTTGCATATTGTGTTCCATATTCAGGGTAATTTTTTAATCTTTTGTTTCCAAATTCTATTGGCTTAACTTCTTTTTGCTCTGTATTTATTGAAATTTTACTTACTATCGAAATGGCTTCATCAATTTTAGCCCCTCCAATTAAACGAACCATCAATACAATAGTACATAAAACAAATAAAGCAACTATTATATCAATAATAGTTGCTTTTAAAAATTTTGCAAATTTATTATGCATTAGCTTTTTTTCTTGCAACTAGTCCAGCTGCTAGGGCTACTACTGCAATTGAAGAAACTGCTAAAACAACACCATAGTTGTTTCCTGTATAAGCTAATTTACCATCTTTAGATGTAATTGTTTCGATTAGTTTTCCTTCTTTATATACTTCTACTGATCCTTTTTTGAATGTTAAAGAAACATCTAAAACACTAGCTGCATTATTAGCTTTTGTTTTTAAAGTTGCTTTGTCTGCATCAGATAAGTCTTTATAGCTTGTCTTTCCTGCATCTTCCATAACCTTAACAGCAGCTTCTGCTTCAGCTACGATTTTATTAGCTTGTTCTTCTGTAACTGGGTTATCAGCTAAATATCTTTCCATTTTTACTTTATCAGCTGATGTTACACCATATTTAGATCCCATATCATATAACTTTGCAGCTAATTCTGAACTTGTTGTTGCACTAACAAATGTTGTAGCAACACATACAAGCATTACAAATAAAATTGCACATACTATAGTTTTTTTCATTTTTATTTCCCCCTTTATGAAAATCTATGTCCATTATAACATTACTTTGTCACTAAATCAATATTTTATCTAAAATTATTATATTTATTTATTATTTTTTTCATACAATTTTCTTTTACTTTACAAAATTGCGTTTAACTTTTTACTTGAATATAATAGGAAGTGCAGAGCACTTTCCTATTATATAAAAAGCAACCAGCGTACATCACAGGAAATTCTTCCTTACTTGATGTACGCCGGTCTTCGGTTACCCTTCTGAGGTTTTTCCTAGCTGATAGTCTGATATGCCCTTAAGCAGCAGAATAAGTATTCTGCCAATTCTTCAGGCAATTAACAGCTACCGACTGTGCTTGCTTCCAGTATAGCTCATCCTCTGCGTGGTTGAGACACTGGACGAACAAATCCAGTTCTTCGTGCTTCAATCCAAGATCAGATTCAAGCGTTCCATACAAGAATGCTCTTGCACCCTTGATTCCGAAAATGCTCAGGAACATGTAAGCAAAATCTTGATACTGATGATATCCACTTCTTTGCGATTCGAACAAATTGCTAGTAACAGCATAAGTGAAAGCATCAGTCATGCCTTCAACAAACTTACCTGTCTCCAGCCAATCTTTCCCATCTGTGAGATAATTTTTCACTGCATGCATCAGTTCATGAACTACTATCCACTCAGTAATTTGACGATCATTAGCATTGATGTATACTACATCATATTCGCTAACTGCTAACAGGTGTTGAGCAACTTCAGGGAACTCCGCCAGTTCAAACTTGACAGATACCAGATAGTCTTTCACTCTAGCCTTATCTTCGGACTTAATAATTTCGGTCAAATCGACAAAGTTTAGAACTTTTTTTCTAGCTGTTGCAACAATGTCCTCTTCATTTTTAGTAAAAATTTCATCTTTCTTTACCACAAAAGCTTGAGGGACAATTCTGGTATTATATCTTTCGAATGAATACCAGACAGCAAGATCCATAAGCTCCAAGTTAAGAGCTGTTGGCTCTTTCTCATTATCATACCATGTCTGGTACGGATGCTCCTGGAAATCTTTCAGGATTCCATAATACCGTTCGTTCTGTGTGAAAAGCAAATCATCATTTTCTGCCTTGCAAAAAATGGTTGCGGCTTGTGCCGTTGATGCAAACATAGAAACGAAAAGTGCTATGGATAATGTCAGGGCTATAAATCTCTTTTTCATGATGTGGTTACCTCCAATAACCTAAAATATGAAATTCGGACTATAATAATTATAGCATTTCAAAAATATTATGTCAAATTGATTACCAAATATATTATCCTTACTTAATTTACACTCACAACAAAATTGGTTGTATCTGTTCCTTATCTAATGCATATTCTATTGTTTTAGAAATATATTCAGAATCAAACACCAGTGATCTTGGCTTGGTAATAGGATTATCTTGCTTAAAAGGAACAAAATAATAATGTTTCATATTTAATAATTTTCCAATATTCATTGCATTTCCAGATAATGCATTATTAGTCGAAATAGCAATGACTACTGGTTTTTCATTTCTAAGATGTGATTTTACAGCCATTGTTGCTGGTGTATCTATAATATCATTTGCAAGTTTAGATATCGTATTTCCAGAGCAAGGTGCAACTACCAATATGTCAAACATTCTTTTTGGACCAATTGGCTCTGCATCTTGTATAGTATGAATAATGCTATTGCCTGTAATTTCTTCTATTTCTTTTATAAAATCATCTGATTTACCAAATTTTGTATCCATATAATAACTATTAAAACTCATTATTGGTGTTACTATAGCACCTTTATCTATAATCTTTTTTAATGCTTCAATGCTTTTTCTAAATGTACAAAACGAACCAGTAAAAGCATATCCTATTTTAACTTTTTCTAGGTTCAACTTAAATACCTCCTTTCATAATCTATCAATATTATTTTATGATGTTATGTAAATTATTGTCAAAATTATTTACTTTTTAATTAAACCGTGTTATAATATCGTTTGTCTCAATGACTGTTTATTTCTAAATGTTTTTCATCTTTGGAATGACAGCAGTTAAATAACTTTAGAAAGGGGATAAAATCCTTATGAAACGAGACAATTCTACTTTCGTCGCAGAAAATATTTCTGCAAAACATTTGGCTATTGGCCCACTCGATGGACGGTATGCTCAAATCGGTGAGGCACTTGCACCGTATTTCTCTGAATTTGCCCTGGTAAAGTATCGGGTTAAAGTCGAGATTTACTGGCTGAAGTACCTTATTGAAAACGTTGCCGGTAATTCTGGCAGTTCTACTTTGGATGACTTTAATCCCAAACTTCTTCCGGTGATTATGTCTATCTACGAGAACTTCTCTGACGAAGACTTTATGCGGATCAAAGAAATTGAGAGCAAGACAAACCATGATGTAAAGTCCGTTGAACTCTTCATTGCTGAACAGCTTGAAGCAAAAGGTCACGAACACCTCGGCTTGCGTGCTCTCAAGAGCTTTGTGCATATTGGTTGCACGTCTGAAGACATCACCAACTGTGCTTATGCATTGATGATTTCTTCTGCTCTTAAGGAAGTCTGGCAACCCAAAGCAACTGAACTTCTGGATTTTGTTACCAAGATGGCAGGCAAATATGCAGATGTTCCTATGCTTGCACATACTCATGGTCAACCTGCCACTCCAACCACTGTTGGCAAAGAACTGGCTGTTTATGCCTATCGCTTTACACAAAGCTTGCGGCGCATTGTTCATGTTCCCATTACTGCCAAATTCAATGGTGCAACTGGAAACTATGCAGCAATTTCTGTCGCGTTCCCCAACAATGGTTGGATGTTCCATTCTGAATGCTTTGTGGTTCAGTATTTGGGATTGACTTTTAATCCTGTTACTACTCAGATTGAAAGTCACGACAATGTCTGCCACTTGTTGGATGAGATTCGTCATTTCAACAATATTCTGCGAGACTTTGATGTGGACATGTGGCTCTACATCAGCATGGAATACTTTAAACAGATTCCTGTTAAAACAGAAGTTGGTAGTAGTACCATGCCTCACAAAGTCAACCCCATTCGCTTCGAAAACAGCGAAGCAAATATCAAGATTGGCAATGCAATTTGCGCTGCTCTTTCTGATGAGCTTCCTCGTTCTCGTATGCAGAGAGATCTTTCTGATTCTTCTTTGCAAAGAAACATTGGTCTTGCCTTTGGCTACTCTCTGCAGGCTATTGGACAAACCATCGGCGGTCTTAAGAAGGTCGAAGTTAACAAGGAGAAAATTGAGTCTGAACTCAATTCGAACTGGGCTGTTCTTGCAGAACCCATTCAGACCATGCTTCGCAAGTATGGCATTCCTGATGCTTACGACCATCTGAAAGAGCTTACCCGTGGCAAGGAAATTACCGAAAGCGATATCAAGAATTTCATCAAGTCTCTTGATGTATTGAGTGAGGAGGACCAGCAGATTTTGCTGAATCTCACCCCTGCTTCCTATATCGGTGATGCAGTTGGTATTGCAAAAGCAGCCGCATCTGTCGGTTATTAAACCACAAACCTATCTGCTACGATTGCTCATGTAGCAATTCTGGCAGTAGATACCCAAAGTAAATTGTCTTAAAGCAAAGGAAAGAGCCGTTTCCACTATGGATTCGGCTCTTTCCCCTTTATATTATTTGTTTAAATCATATTCAAATTATTTTTATTTTGAATTTTATAAATCATAATCCCCCTCTATTATTTACTCAAATCATATCCAGCAACTAATTCTCCACTTTCACAATCAATAAGAACATGCAATACATATTTCTTATTTTGTTCTAAATATACATTTGCCTGCCAATATGTTGATACTTCTCCAGTTGGCTCTTGAAGGTCTCCTTTTGTTATAAAGAATTGATTTGGTTTTTCATTTACTAATTTTACATCTTTTATTAACATTGTTGCATTTGTTAAAGACTGATTATTAAAATACTTTCTTGAAAGATATTCTGTTAATACACTCCAACTATTATTTATTTTTTCTGTAACATCTTGTGGTGACGTAATAATTATTTTATCAGTTTTCTTAATTACCAAATTAACATTTTTTTGATTAACATCAGGTAATGCAACAATCAATACTGATTGATTTACATCATTACTTTCTGTAAAAACAATATTATCATAGTCAAATCCAGAATGTCTAGAATCCATTGTTAAATCCATGTTTTCTTTATATATTACTAATACATAAAATTTCTTAAAATCTTCATCCGTAAATTCTTTTATTCCTTGTTTATTTGACATTATTTTTTGATATTCTTTTTTACTTCTACATATAGCATACTGCAAATCATCATTTGTTTTATTAGAAAGTTGACTAACATCAAAATTTTCTAAATCAAATTTCTGTATAACAATGCTTCCCATTAACAAATCAGCTACAGCATTTGAATTATCATAATTTGAATCTTCTATATCATTACTTATATTATAAACTTGATATAGCTCCCAACTTATAAAAGAAACTAATAAAATAACAATAGCCACTATTATTATTTTAAAAAATTTAGGCATTTTACTTTTTTCTTTTTCTGGTTTTACTACCTTAAAATCTTCTGGGTTTTGATCTACTTTTTCTTTTTTCATAAACCTTCTCCTTGTTAATAAAGTCAATAAAATCTACATGATAATTAAAACAATTCTATTAACACTATAAAATAATTTAACTATCTTTATTATAACTAATTTTAACTATTTGTCAATTCAATTTATTCTTTATAACTTTTAATCTTGTAAATTCCTCTCTTTCTCTTTCCTCTAAAATGTCTTGTATTTCGCTAATACTACTTTGTGTTTGCGGAATAATCATATCACCTAAGGCATTTGACCTTTTTGATACTTTCTCAATATTTTTTTCTAATTTAATAATAGTGTTAAGTGTTTCAGCATAAGCTACAAGTTCAGATTTTATACTGTTAAAATCAATAATTGTGCTATCTACGGCTGAAGTTGTATCATATAAACTATAATTTATACTAGCCTGTTTTGGTTCATACACAACAGATGGAATTTCCACACCCATGATAGTTTTATATTTAATATCTAGTATATCTTCAAAATTCATACCATTTGAAATATCAATCAAATTGTCAACACCTGTATCGATAGTTGCTTTAATATATGATGTATAGGCTTTTTTTAATAAAGCTTGCACATTTTCCAATTGTTCTTTCGCCTTTTTCTGATATTTAGTTTTTTCCATGCTTAAAATTATTTTCTTTTTTTCTAATAGTTCTCTTCCCTGTATTGAAAGCTTTAAATTTTCTTTTAATCTCATTAAATTATTTTTTGTAGGTAATGTAGAAGAATTCAAATTTATCTCCTCCCAAAAACTTTTTTATTTTTTAAGTGTATCAATTTTACTCCATTCACTCTCTGGTAAAATTTTCAATATTTCCCATGCTAAGTCTAAAGTTTGCTCAATAGTTCTACTTTCCATAACTTCTTGATTAAGCCATTTTTCTTCAAAGGCTTTTCCAAATTCTAAATATTTTTTATCAGTTTCAGACAAGTCTGCCTCACCTAAAACCTTTGCTAAAGCTCTTACTTCTTGTACTTTAGAATATGAAGTAAACAATTGATCTGCAATTTCTCTATGGTCTTTTCTTGTATATTTCTCTCCTATTCCATCTTTCATCAATCTAGACAAAGAATCTAATATATTGATTGGTGGGTCAATTCCTTTTTGTGAAAGCTCTCTTGATAATACAATTTGTCCTTCTGTAATATATCCTGTAATATCTGGAATAGGATGTGATATATCATCATTTGGCATTGTTAAAATTGGTATTTGTGTAATAGAGCCCTTCTTTCCCCTTATTTTTCCAGCTCTTTCATATATGCTTGCAAAATCACTATATAAATATCCTGGATATCCTTTTCTACTTGGAATTTCCCCTTTTAAGGTTGAAACTTCTCTTAAAGCTTCTGCATAAGCAGTCATATCTGTTAATATAACCAGTACTTGCATATCTAAATCAAAGGCCAAGTATTCAGCGCAAGTTAAAGCAACTTTAGGGGTTAAAATTCTTTCTATAGAAGGATCATTTGATAAATTTTGAAAAGTTACTACCTTATCTAGAATTCCATTTTCTTCAAAACTTTTTCTAAAAAATTCTGCTGTTTCATATTCTGCGCCAATAAGTCCAAAAACAATTGCAAAACCACTTTCATTTTTAATATTAGCTTGTCTAATTATTTTTTCTGTTAATTTATTATGATTTATACCACTTCCAGAAAAAATTGGTAATTTTTGACCTCTAATTAAGGTCATAAGACCATCTATTGCTGATATTCCAGTTTCTATGAAATTCTTTGGATACTCTCTTGCAACAGGATTTATTGGTTCTCCACCAATTTCTCGTTCAGTTTGTACATTGATTTCACCCAGTCCATCAATTGGTCTACCAGCACCATCAAAAATTCTACCAAGCATATCTTTAGAAAGCTTTAATTTTAAAGGGCTACCTGTAAATTCAGTTTTCACACCTTTGCAACTCATTCCATTAGTTCCCTCATATACTTGTATAACCGTAAAATCTTCAGAAAGAGTAACAATATTTCCCAAACGAGTCTCACCATTTGGAAGTGCTAGTTCAACTTGTTCATCAAAAATTGCATCTTTGGGTGTTTTTATATAAACCAATGGTCCATTTATTTTTTCAAGACCAATTCTTTGAATTTTCATTTCAACTTTTCCTTTCTTTTATTAACTATGCTTTTAAGATATATGTTGCTTATATGTTTCTTCTAATCTTCTTAAAGATTCTTTAGCCTTTAAATTGAATTTTTTAAATTCTTCTAATTTATCATTTGGAATCATCATTTTTAGTTTTACATATTCGTCTAAAATACCTAATTCTCTGATTTTAGATATTGGAATACCTTTTTCAATTAATTGATTGGAATTATCGTACAATTGTATAATTGTGTCCATCATTAAATACTGTTTTTCAAGTGGAACAAATCTATCAATTTCGCTCATTGCATTTTGTTGAAGAAATCCAATTCTAATATCTTTACAAATTTCCAAAACTAATTTTTTATCATCTGATAAAACATCTTGACCAACAACTTTAGATATTTCTAGAAGTTCATTTTCTTCTTCTAGTAATTTTATAATTCTTTGTCTGTAATCTAAAAACTTAATTGGCAATTTATTTTCGTACCAATCTTGAAGTTGATCTACATATTCGCTATAGCTTATATTCCAATTAACTGCTGGATAGTGTCTTGAATATGCAAGTTCTCTATTTAATCCCCAAAAGCAATGAACAAATCTTTTTGTATTTTGAGTTACTGGTTCAGAAAAATCTGCACCTTGTGGCGAAACAGCTCCAATTATTGTAACAGAGCCTTTTGTTCCATTTGAATTTTTTACCATTCCTGCTCTTCCATAAAATTCAGATAGTCTAGATGGTAAATATGATGGATAACCTTCTTCAGCTGGCATTTCTTCTAACCTTCCAGAAATTTCTCTTAAAGCTTCTGCCCATCTTGAAGTAGAATCAGCCATAATTGCTACATCATATCCCATATCTCTATAATATTCTGCCATGCTTAAACCTGTATATATAGAAGCTTCACGTGCAGCAACTGGCATATTTGAAGTATTTGCAATTAAAATAGTTCTTTCTATAAGTGGTCTACCTGTTTTAGGGTCTATTAAATTTTGAAATTCATCTAAAACATCTGTCATTTCATTGCCACGTTCACCACATCCTATATAGACGATAATATCTGCGTTTGACCATTTTGCCAATTGATGTTGAAGCATTGTTTTTCCTGTACCGAAGCCTCCAGGAATCATTGCAGTACCACCTTTTGCCATTGGAAACAATGAATCTAGTACTCTTTGTCCAGTTATAAAAAGCTCTGTATTAGAAAGTCTTTGCTCGTATGGTCTGCCTATTCTTATTGG
This sequence comes from uncultured Clostridia bacterium, assembly GCA_934141445.1. Classification (GTDB taxonomy): domain Bacteria; phylum Bacillota; class Clostridia; order TANB77; family CAG-508; genus Scatovivens. The sequence continues at coordinate 23,929 of CAKPCF010000013.1, forward strand.
CCATTCTTGTATCATTGTTATTTCGTGTACATTGTTTTTATTGTCTTTTACTTTGCAAATAATATCATTAACTGCATATTCTCCATTTTCTACTATCTCAATTATTTCACCAAAAATATTATTTGGAATCATTATTTTATGTGATATTGCTGTAGTTTCTTGCACTTCTCCTATTATTGTTCCAGATTCTACTCTTTGATATAATTCTACACATTTTTTGAAATTCCATTTCTTCTCTAATGAAACCTTACTTGGAACAATACCTTTTTTTATAAAATCTCCTGAAAGATTTTTAAGTTCTTTAAGAGGTCTCTGAATACCATCAAAAATTTCTCCTAAAAGTCCTGGTGCTAGAGTTACAGATAATGATTTTCCATCAGATATAACTTTTTCACCAATTTTCAAACCATTTGTACTTTCATAAACTTGTATTACAGCAATATCTTCTTCTAATTTTATAACTTCTCCTAATAGTTTTTCTTCTCCTATGTAAACCATATCATGCATAGCAAAATCTGCATTTCCTTTTGCTAAAACAACTGGTCCATTTATAGAAATTACATTTTTAAATTCCAATTTTCAAGCCTCCAAATATACTTTTTAACTAATATTTTTCAAATTTATTTTACTAATTTCTTCTTTTAATAAGGTGGACAATGAATTATCTATCAATAAATTTTCATTTATGTTTTCTCCAATACAACCACCTATTATTTCTTTTTTAGTAATTTTCACATTACATCCAAATTCTTTATTTATAATAGTTAAATATTTGTCATAATCTTTTTGAGTTATATATATTGTTATCTCTTCATTTTCTTTTTTTTCTAATTTTTCTATTACATCAGATATATTATTTAATAAAAAAATTTCATATTCTTTTAAATCTGTAAAAAAATATAATCTTTTCACAAGCTCTTGCTCTAATGCTTCCATTAACTTTTTTTCCTTAGAAATAACTGCTATTTTAGAACTATTTTTAGCTTCATAAATATTTGAATTAAAATCTTTTTCAATTTTATAAATTTGTCTATCTAATTTATATTTTGCTTCTTCTCTGTATCTATTTAATTCATCTTCTGTTTCTAATTTTATATTATCAGCTATTTTATTATCTAAATCTAAAGCTTCTGATTTGGCTAATTTTAAACAACTATCTTGAAATTTTTTAACTTTAGTAGTTAAATCATCCATATTACACCTCTATTTTTCAAGTTTTGGAATAGGAACTATCAAAGGTATTTTTTTATCTTCCATAATTTTTTTAAATGGTAAGTTTTCCTTATTAAATAGCTCTTCTGAAACCATTATGATACCTAAATCTTTATCCTTAAGCAATTCATCTACTTTTTCTATAATCTTGTTGTCATCTTTCATTACAACACTTGGTATTCCAGTCAGTTTAAGTCCTATTGCTAAATCTTTACTATTACTTATACAAAAAATTTTCATTTAAAACCTCTTGTTAAATTTTACTTAAAATCATAATAGAAATAATTAAGCCATAAATTGCAATACCTTCTGCAAGTCCAGCAAAAATAATTGTTTTACCAAGTAATTTAGGATTTTCACTAATTGCACCAACAGCAGAAGAAGCAACAACTGCAACAGCTATACCAGCACCAATACAAGCAAGTCCTGTAGCTAAAGCTGCTGCTATAAGTCCTACTCCTGAAGATGTATTTTCTTCATCTGCTGAATTAACTCTATTTTCTAAATTTTTTTGTGAATTTGTTAATGTTTCTTGTGCATCTTTTACAGTATTAACTTCGGTTAGAATTTCATCTTTAGTTTTATCTAAATCATCTTGCGTAATTGTTTTTCCAGCAGCTAAAACACTTGTATTTACTCCTATTAAAATAATAAATGCTAAAATTACTGTGATTTTTCTAATACTTTTTTTCATTTTTAAAATTTTCCTTTCTAATTTATTTCTGAGCGAATTGGTTTATATTCTTTTCCATCACCACTATAAAATCTACTAAATAATTCATAATATTCTAGTCTTAACACTTGAATTGCAACAATAAGTCCTTCTAGTACTATTACAAGTGCATTTCCTATTATTGCTACTGCAAGATTTCCAGCCCCAGCAGTCATTCCAGCTAATATATAAATAGCCATACATAATCCAACATGATTTATTGCAAAAGCTGCTAATCTCACAAATGAAATTGTATTACTTGCAAATGATAATAGTGTTTCTATCAATTCAAAAAATCTTTCTATAAAAGAATGCTTTTCTTGTGATTTTCTTTTCTCTAATTTATCTGCAAGTACATCTTTAAATAAAATACATATTAAAGCAATTCCTAATACTACAGCTAATATACTTGCTGAAATAATAAGTTTTCCTTTTAAATAAAAATACACTACACTAATTAAAATTGTACAATAAAAAACAAATCCAGCAACACCATTTTCACTAAAGAATATTTTTTGCTTGTCTTTAGTTCGTATTCCATTCTTGATATTTAATCCCATAGCAATTAGTATAAGAATTGTACCAAAAGCAATGCCTGCAATAAGCATTGTTGTGATATTTTCCATTGGAGCTATAAGAATAGGTTTTAATATATCTTCTTTTCCAAAAATGCTTCCATATAAAAGTCCAAATAATATAGATGATATACCTCCAGCAACAAAAATTGGTCCTAAAGCAACTTTTTTCTTTTTTAATAATATGCCTATTAAAGCTATTACTGCACCTTGTCCAACATCACCAAACATGAATCCAAACATTAGAAAGGCTGTAATTGCAACAAACGCTGTAGGATCTAGCTCTGTATAATTTGGCACACCATACATTTGAACTATTGTTTCAAACGAACTAAATAATTTATTATTTTTTAAGTGTGTTGGTGGTACACTCGCAACTTCGTCATGATTCTTAACCGTAAATTTCAAATCTTTCTCTTTAGTAAGCTTTGGAACTAATATTTTAAGCTCTTCTAAAGGAATCCAACCAATTATATAAAAATATCCATTCTCATCATGAACAATATATTTTTTTACTTTATTTATTTTTTCATAATTTTGAAGTTGGCATAAATATGAAATCAAAGTTGCTTGAGATTTTATTTTTATTCTTTCAATTTCATGTTTTTCAGTTTCAATTATCTTTCTATTTTCTTGTATAAGATTATCAATATTTTTTATAAACTCTTTTGGTGTACCAGTTACGTCTTGTGGCAACCAAATTCTTTCAAATCTCATTACATTAAAATAGCTATCAATCTGCGTTGAAAACTCTTCTGTTGTTAAATAGATAATCCAAACATCATCTTCTGTTTGTTCAAGTTCTAATAAAACAACATCTAGCATTTTTGTGTCTTGCTTTATTTTCGCATAATTTTCTTTAGAAATCTTTCCAAATCTAAATTTCATATATCTTAATTTAAAAAAGTCTTTTAAATCAATATTTATATTTTCTAAGTGATGTATTGGTCCTTTTGCCTTTTCTAAATTTTCAATATCATTTTCAGCTTTTTCAATTTTTTCATCTTTTTCCTTTAATTCTTTCATCAAAGCATTTAAATTTTGTTCAATGTTTTCAACTGAATCTTCTAATTCAACTTTGACAAAGTCATCTTTATATGCAACATCTAATTTATCTAATATAGACTTACATAATTTTATATTTTCTTTTGGTTTATTATCATAAGGATAATATGATAATTTCCACCCTTTTTCTAAAACCTTTAAAGCATCTTCTGGTTGCATACCACTTTCTAATAAGTATTTAATTATAAAAGAATTTATATTTTCGTCTTTACCAACAACACTTAAAAGTTTCATTCTTTCAATAGCCATTTTCTCACCTCCTAAATTATCAGCCTTTTTTCAATTTCTTGTTTATCAAAGTTATAATGTATTCCTCCTAATATATGAACTATATTGCTTTTTTGATATTCAGACAAATATATATATGCAAAAACAAAACTTAAATCAAATTTACTTTGTCTTAATACAGATAAGTATTGATGTTTCAACAAAATTTTTATTTCTTGTTCAATATCATTTTCATCACAATAACTTAGTTTTTGATAATATGTTTTTCTTAATATTGCTTGTATTTCTTCATAGTCTTCTGCTTCTATAATTTCTTTTATTTGACTTTTTTTAAGTTCATAGTTTACTGGAATAAGTAGTTTTTCAATTTCATTTACTGGCAAGCTATAAAATTTTTTTAATCTTAATATCCATAGTAAATTTAAAGTATCAATTCTAGTTCCTATTATTTTCTTTAGAGTTCCACTTTTACCCTGAACAGCTTTTGAAAGTATTTTAAAATATTCTTTATCCAAACTTGTTTCAAGTTCAAAAATTGGTATATTTTCTTTATTTACTAATTCACTAATTTTCAAATAATATCTAGAATACTTTATTGCATCTAAATATTCATCTACATTTTGTACATTGAGAATTTTTTCTATATTTTTAAATATTGTACTTGTCCATGCCTCAACATCAGTTATATTACTTTCTATTTTCGAAGAAGAAATCAGATTTTTTAAAACACTTTTTAAACATTTTATTTCATATTTAGAAATAAATATATCAAAAATTTTTTTCTCTTCTTCAGATAAATAAATTCTAATTTTCTTTATATCTTCTATCAAAACACTATCTAAAGCATCTTCAGTTTCTACTCTTGTTGCATCGTCTTTTAAAAATTCAAGAGGCTTAAATTTAGTTTTTAAACTTGAAATTACACTGATTGAATCTGGTTGTCTAATAAGTTCTAGCAAATCAGTATTACTCAACTGCTTAGCATACATTCCTTTGAGTTTTGCATCAATAGCTGGATATTTAATTAAAGAGAATCCCATTTATTTTGCCTTTCTATCTAAAATATTTCTTAATATTTTCTCTTCAAGCATATATTTCTTTTCTTCATAATTTTTGTCTAATTCTTTTAATTTTTCCTTTTCTTCTGATGAAATCTGAACAACCATCTCATTATATCTATTTTGTAAAATCTGCTTTCTCAATTCTAAAATTCCTCGAAATTCATCATCAATTTTTTCTTTTGCCTTATTTAATTGTTCTTCAATTATTTCATCTATTTTCTCATCTTTATTTTCAACTTTTTCAATAATTTTTTGTGCTTTACTATCTATCTTTAAAAATTCCTTTAAAAGTTCTTCCATATTGGTTCACATTCCTTCCTTTAAAGATACTATCTATTTTGTAATAAGCTTTTTAGCAATCATTCTAGCAACATCTTCTTCTACTTGAATAATTTCATTAACTTCCAATTTTTCTAAGACTTTTTTATGCGTATTATCTTTACATTTAGCTATGATATGGCTTACATTAGCTTCTTTTAAAGCTAAACAAGCTATAATATTTGTAGCAATATCTTCACCAATTGCAACAACTCCCATATCAAAATCTTGAAGAGGAATATTTGAAAATGCCTCTTCATCATATATATTTAAACACATACATTTACTTGCAAAATTACTAGCCCTTTCAACTAAATGCATATCTTTATCTATTGCTAATACTTCAATATCACTCTCTGCAAGTTCTTTTGCAAGTGTCATTCCAAATTTTCCAAGTCCTATTATAATACATTGTTTTTTCATTTTTCCTTATTCCTCCTATGTTTTATAAAATCAATTTTCCTTCTACGAATTCTATTTCACTATCTTTGCTTTTTCTTGACATTAGAGTAAAAAATGATAGTGGTCCAATTCTTCCTAAAAACATCAGTATTATTGTAATTGTTTTTCCAGCTGAACTTAATAGTGCATTATCAAAAAAAGGTATTCCTGTATCTGAAAAAGCTGAAATACATTGAAATGCTGTTTCTGTTAAATTAAAATTGTCTGTTTTACTTAATAATATTACACCTGTTAAAACAACAAATGCACTTAAAGTAACTATTGTATAAGCCATTTTTACTGTTTTGTCACTAATTCTTTTGTAAAAAATATTTACATTATCTTCACTAGAAAGTGTTGCTTTCAAAGATAATAATATTATGGTAAATGTTACTAATTTTATTCCACCTGAAGTAGAGCCAGGAGCAGCACCAATGAACATAAGTAGCATTGAAATAATTTGTATTGGCAAACTATATTGAGTAAAATCTCGTATATAAAATCCTGCTGTTCTTAATGTGATACTTGCAAAAATTGCTTCTTTAATAGACATTGTTGGCTCTAATAATTTCATTGTTACAATTGCAAAAATGGTTATTCCTAATGTTGCAACAATTACAATTTTTGATTGAAAAGATATTTTGTGTGGTTTGCCATGGCTTAGGCAGTTTACTAAATCTTCTAAAACAAAAAATCCTAATCCTCCTAACAATATTAGTCCCATGAAAATTGTTATTACATAAGTATCATTTTTGAAGTTTATTAAACTATTAGCACCTAATAAGTCAAAACCTGCGTTACAAAAAGCCATAACAGAATGAAATATACTATACCATAGTCCTTTTTTTAATCCATATAATGGAATAAATCTAAATGAAAGTAGCCATGCCCCCAAGCCTTCAATTATAAAAGTATATCTCAAGATTTGTTTTATTTTTTTCTGAAATACACTATAATTATCATTATTTATATTCTCACTAAAAAATACAACACTTGAAAAATTCATTTTTTTATTTAATAAAATAAACAAAAAAGCAATAAAAATTACTATTCCTAATGCACCCATTTGTGTTATAGTTAAAATTACTAGTTGTCCAAAAAATGAAAATTGTTCTGATAATACAACTGTAGAAAGACCAGTTGTACATACACTAGATGCTGATACAAAAAAAGCATCTATGTATGCAATTGGTCTTAAATTGCTTATTGGTAAAACGAGCAATATTGCTCCTATTGAAATTAAAATTAAAAAACCTAATATTGGTATTAAAACAATTTTTTTATTTTTCAACATTTGTATATTTTATCCTTATCACTTGTATTTATATTTTTACAAAAAATATTATATATATAAAATTATTTTAATTCAATATTTTTATATTACGAATATATTACATTTTTCGTAAATTTTAATGTATACTTTATCCAAGCATTACATCTAAAATCATCATTATTGCAAATCCAATAAAAATTCCAATAATACCTGTTTTAGATTTTTCATCTTGGACTTCTGGCACTAGTTCTTCTACCACAACATATATCATTGCACCAGCAGCAAAAGCCAATAAATATGGCAATATTGGTGTTATTATTCCAGAAATTAATATTGTAATAACTGCTGAAATTGGTTCAACAATTCCAGATAAAAAGCCTCCTATAAAAGCTTTAAATTTTGTTTTTCCATCACTTGCCATTGGAAGTGAAACTGCTGCTCCTTCTGGAAAGTTTTGAATAGCAATTCCTATTGACAAAGCCATTGCAGCACTGATTCCTAAAGCATAATTACCATTTAATAAACTTGCAAATGCAACTCCAACTGCCATTCCCTCTGGAAAATTATGAAGTGTTATTGCAAAAGTTAATTTTTTTGAGGATTCTTGCATCTTAGGTAAAAAATAATCTATACCAATAAAGAAGATTCCTCCTAATATAAGTCCTATGGTTGCAGGAATCCAACTAAGTTTCCCCATATTTTGTGACATATCTATTGCTGGCATAATCAAAGACCATATTGATGCAGCTAACATTAAACCAGCTGAAAAGCCAAATAATAATCTTTTTATTCTAGGAGTAATACTATCTTTTAGAAAAAATACAGTTGTTGCACCTAAAGTTGTTCCTAAGAAAGGTATCATTATTCCTATAAACATAATTAAAAATTCTTGCATCTTAACCTCCTATATAGTTAGTTAATGCAAGAATTTTATTTTATGTGAACTATTATATTATTTTTTACAAATTATCTTTTTCTCTTTCTGTATGTTCCAACAAATATACCAATAATTATGATTAAAATTGGTACAGCATATACAATTGTTAATACAATAGCATTTTGTTGTTCAGTAGGTGTATAAGTTGCTGTTGACATATCTTTTCTAATTTTTATTACATCATTCTTTTTAGTTAAATTTGAAATAGAATCTAACATAAAGTCTTTATTATTGCCCATATAAGAAATTGGATATGAACTACTTACACCTTCAACTGTGTAATCTGAAGCAAATACAGTATTTGCAACTACTATCAACTTTGAAGTTACTGCATCATTTTCACCTTCAGCATCTGAAATTGTTTTTGTTGCTAATGCTGCTATTACATTTTCGCCTTGGTCTGCTGTTTTAGCTGAATCATAAATACTCTTTGTTAAATCTGTTATAAATAATGATGTTGAGCTTGAATTTACAAGTGTTTCTTTTTCAACTTTTAATTTTTCTAATTCTTCATCTGATTTGAATGTTACTCTACCAGCATAAGGAATCAATAAATATCCGTCTGAATAAATATCAGATGTTATAGAATTTGAACTTGATACATCTGGGATAATTATATTTGGATAATTTGATATCATTTTAGATGAATCACTTTCCATTATATAACCATTATTCTCTAATGTTGTTCCATATAAGTCTAAAATAGATTGAAGATTTTTTTTGCTTGAAAAAGCTTCAGTATCTATATCTGATGTAACTAAGATATTTCCACCTTTATTTATATAATTTTTAATTGCTTGAGCTTCTGTTTCAGTAATATCTGTAGTTGGGTTAAATATAGCAATTAAATTACAATCTTCTGGAACACTACCTGTTGTTAATAAATTTAAACTATCGACTGTATAAGACTCATTTTGTAAATAAGTATTGATTGTTCCTAAATGAGTAGTATTATATTCATTATGACCAGTTAAGAAATATACCTTTGGTTTTTCATCTGAGGTAATGCCTACAATTGAATTTGTTAAAGTTTGTTCGGTTAAATCAACTTCTTGTCCTGTTGTGTAATCATAAGAATAAAATTCACTACTTGCATCTATAATCTTTTTGCTTGCTGATGTTTCAACAATTACCACTTGGTATCCATCTTGTAATTCAAATTCTCCATATTTAGCAGGATTTGATTCTTGTGTCAAAATTTCGTAAGAAATATGACTATTAGCTTCTACATATTGTTTTACTAAACTAACTAAAGTATCATCATCTGTATATCCAAATAAATAAAGTTTTACATCTTCATCTATGCTTGAAATTATTTTTTTAGATTCATCTGATACTGTATATATTTTATTGGCAGTAACGTCAATGTTTGAAATATCAAGAGAATCTACATAAAGGTTAATTGCTATAAAAGCACCAACTAATATGCAAACTAATAAAGCTGTTTCAATTCCACTATTTAAACATCTCTTTCTCAAAAATAAAGATAATCTCTCTGAAAAAGTTTTTTTACCAGCAGCTTCTCTTTGTTTCTTTTTTTCTAATTTCTTGGCATTTTTTTCTGCTTTCTTTTTTGCTTTAAGCTCTTTTTTATCTTCTTTCAATTTTTTGCCCTCCTCTTACTTTACACTTTTTCTTCTTTGTAAAACTACTATTGTAAGTAGTATAAATAATACAGCAAATGAAATGAAAGTAACTATCTCTGAAATTGAGATTATTCCTTCTGGAAATTTATCAAACATTGTTATTAGTGAAAACATTGATAAATTTGAATTGAAGTTTGGTAAAAACCACATTACAATAAATGCACCAATTGTAAGTACACAAGCAACTATTTGATTTTCTGTTAAGCTTGATGCAAACATTCCAAATGAAATATATGCTAAACTTAATAAGAAGAATCCGAATAAAGTTGATAAAGCAACTTTTAAAGATGGATCACCAAACTGTTTTAATATAAAGTAATACATAAGAGTAAATGCTTCTGTAATTAAAATCATTACTGTAGCTGCTAAAAATTTACCAAGTACAACTGATGTTATACTTCTTGGTGATGTTAAAATCAATTGTTCTGTTCCATTTCTTCTTTCTTCTGAAAACATTCTCATTGTAAGTACAGGAGTAATGAATGTAAGTATTGTTGCTCCATTATAAAATAAATATTCAAAATTTAGTACTTTACTTTCAAAAATTGTTAAAAAGAAAAATGTACTAAACATTATTAAAAATAATCCTACAAAAATATATCCAATTGGAGATAATAAATAGCTCTTCAATTCTTTTTTTAATACTGCAAACATTATTTATTTCCTCCTTCTTTATTCTCTTCTGATGCAGCTTTTGGTTCTTCACTTGATTTTGCTACATCTTTTTTATTTTCTTTTTTTGTCTTAGACTTTTTTTCTATTTTAGAGGCTTGCTTTCTAGCTTTTTCTTCTTTAATAGCTTGCTTTCTAAATTCTTTTCTTTCTTTTTTCTCTATTTCTTCTTGTCTTAATTCTTCAATTTCTTTATCATATTGCATTTTAGCAATCTCTTTTTCACTATATTCTGGTCTATCTTCAACAATTTTAATAAACGCATCTTCTAGTGAATTCTCTTGTTTTTTCATTTCTAATATGATAATTCCAAGCTTTGCACACTCAGAAAATATATTTTTTCTGATATCAACATTTGTATCAGTTTCAATTTCATAGATCTTTGAATTATCTGATTTTGTATCAACTAATTTTATATTTTTAATTTCTGTAATACTTTCTTTTATTGTTTCAAATTTATTTTCTGTATCTTCTACATTGATTAAAAGCTTTTCAGTATCCTCTGTATTCTTTTCTAGATTTTGAGGTGTATCTACTGCTACAATCTCACCCTTATCTATAATAATTACTCTTTCACAGATTTGACTTACTTCTGACAAAATATGTGAACTTAATATAACAGTATGATTCTTTCTAAAAGATTTAATCAATTCACGAATTTCAATTACTTGTTTTGGGTCTAGACCAACTGTTGGTTCATCTAAAATTAGTATTTTAGGATCTCCTACAATAGCTCCTGCTAAACTAACTCTTTGTTTATAACCTCTTGATAAATTTTTAGTTAATTTGTTTTGAACTTTTTCTAGTCCAGTTTCTTCAATAGCTTTTTTTACAGCAGATTTTTTGTCTTTATGTTTTAATAATTTTAAATCTGCCATATAACTGATAAATTCTTTTACGGTTAAGTCACTATAAAGTGGCACTCCTTCTGGCATATAACCAATAAGTTCTTTTACTTTTTTTGGTTTTCTGTCTATGTCAAAGCCATTAACAATGATTTGACCTTCTGTTGGCTCAATGAAACCTGTTATCATATTCATTGTTGTAGATTTTCCAGCACCATTTCTACCAAGAAATCCAACAATTTCGCCTTCTTTGACTTCAAAGTTTATGTTTCTAACAGCATAAAACTTTCCGTAACGCTTTGTTACATTCTTTACTTCTATCAAAGTTTTTTCCCCCTTTTTGTTTTGATGTTTTGATTGTATATATCTAAACTTAAAATAACCTTAAAGTTATTTAATGTGTTTAGCAAAATTAGTTTTTTCTAGCTATCAAAGCTTTTATTTTTATTCCTTGCTCTGTAAACATTTTTTCATGTTCTGTTTCAATATTTCCATTGAATATATCATCAAAATGTAAATCTAATGTCTTATTTATAAGTTTAAATCCTTCTTCCTCAAAGTAGTCTAAACTTGCCATAAATAGTTCATCATCATCCGTTTTGAAATATATTTCTCCATCTGGTTTTAAGAATTCTTCATATTGTTTTAACTGTCTTGGATGTGTTAATCTGCGCTTATTATGTTTTGATTTTGGCCATGGATTGCAAAAATTTATATATATTCTTGAAATTTCATCTTCTTTTGAAAAAACATTTTCTATATTTTCTACATTCGCTCTGATTAACCATAAATTATCTGGTTTAAAATTTAATTTATCATCACAAAGATTTGCTTCAGAATATGCTTCTTCTATATTTCTTTTGGTTAATCCCAACATAGCCTCTATCATATCAACAGCAATATAATTTATATTTTGATTTTGTGTTGCTAATTTTGAAATGAAAAGACCTTTTCCACAACCTAATTCTATATGAATAGGTTGTTCTTTCTTAAACATAGTTTTCCATTTTCCTTTGTACTCATCTGGTTTATCAATATAAAATTTCGACGCATCTAATTCATCTTTTGCCCATTTTTTTCTACGAATTCTCATTTAATAAAATATTTCCTTTCTGATATTTAGTTTTTTATATTATATAAAATTTTTCATTTTTAATTGTTGTAAGTTTATTATTTTGCAATAATTTTATTTTGAGCACTATATGTGTCTCTTGTTATTTTTTCTCTTTTAACTACTTGTCCATTCTGCTTATATACTTTGTATGTATCTATTACAGAGCCATTTTTTCCACCTTGTACTACAGTACCAGATTTATAATTTGAATAAGACTTATATACAGTCTTATATGGAATTGACTTTATAAATTCTGTTTCTAGTGAAATATCATATTCATTATCAGTTTTTACACCATAAATAGAAATTGTTGCTATTCCACCACTAACAGATGCTTCTATCTTAATTGGATAATCTCTGTTATTTACAAATTTGAAATCTGTAGAACCCCATACTACGGTTGCATCTCTACCACCATCTACATAAGATGGTATAAACATATGATTTCTACGTTCTTTTATTTGTAAGTTTGCAAAAACTACACTATCATATAAAGTTGAAGAAATCTGGCATATTCCTCCACCTAGACCATTAGTTACTTGTCCATCAGAAAAAATTGCAGCTTCCTTATATCCTGCCTCTACAGTTCTTTTTCCTACAACTTTATTATAAGAAAAAGTTTCACCTGGCATAACTACTGTGCCATTGATTTTTGAAGCAGCTAATCTTAAATTAGTTGTTCTATCTGTATTGCTAGTTGGATATTTAGTTGAAAAAGTAGATAATCTATCTGGAAAAGCTTCGTAACCTATATCATTTGTTGTAATTTCAGGAGTTGTAAGTGTTAATTTTACACTATACTCTTCTGCATCTGGATTATTTTGAATTTTCTCAGCAACTTTTTGAATATCAAAATCAACACCAATTACATGAGCATAGACAGCATAAGGATTTGTTGTAAAATAAGCATTTTGAGGTGCTTTATATATATCATCATGAATAGCTGTTAAATTGATTTGCTCTGGATATTGGATATAAGTTGGAATCTCAATTGATTGATTATTATAACTTATATCTTGAATCCCAGCTAATATCATACTTGTTAACTCTTCTTTATAAATTCCAGCACCATTCTTTCCATTTGTAATAACCAATTCATCAGAATCTTCTAAATAATAACTACTTTGTTCTAATTGGTCTGGTAACTGTGATTGAATTGTATCTATATAGTCTAATAAAGCTTCCTCATTATACTTTAATACTGGATCTATATCAATTCCAACAAGTAATACTGATACATAATCTTTTACATTTTGTAAGAAATTATCACTTCTTCCAATCTTATATGCATAATCGACTGATGCTTCTACATCAAACTCTGCTTCGATTTGTTCTATCTCTACATAAAACTCGTAATTTTTATATTTTAATATTACATTATCATTCATTTTGCCTTTTAATGCTTCTGTTACAAGTTTTATAGCAGAATCTTTTGAAAGCCCTGATACATTAGTTCCTTTTATATATACACCTGGCTGTATGGTGTCACTATTTTTGTGTGAAAAATAAAACGATAAAAAAGCCGCAATTATAATTCCTAAAAAAATTGCAACCATTATTACATAAATTAAAATTGTATTATCTTTACTTAATTTCTTCATATATTATTTAATCTTCTCGTTATAAATTTTCTATGCATATTATATTTTAAAATAGTCTTTGTGTCAATGGAAAGTCTTAAAAAATGCCACGAAGGCAGACCAGGGTTAATCGGTCTGCCTTCGTGGCTTATTTACTTTTAGTATAATAAATCCCTGATTGTTTAGTTACTGATTATCGTTCTCGCTTACCATATTCTGCATTTTCAGCAGAGTTTCCGGGTCGGACTCGATAGAAACTATATCACCTATAGAAAGCTTTATAATTTCTTGCAAGGGGATTCCGGAAATCTCGGACATCTTAAGCATATAGTTGAGTGATACTGTGGACCTTTGACCATATTCCACTCTTATTATGTGTGCATTAGATGCTCCAATCATTTCCGCCAGTTGCCTACTTGAAATGCCTTTCTTTTTCCGCTCTTCCATCATTCTTTCGCCAAAACTCATTTCTTTACTCATACTACTACCTCCTAAAGTCTTTAGTATGGTGTTGTTTAACGTACGGTTTAATTATGATATCAGATTATCAATATTTTGTCAACGTTTTCTCTAACTAAAACAGCAAAGCCAACCACACTGTTTTATTTTAAATTTTCTATATTCATTATTTCTTCTTCAGTTAATTCTGTATATTCTTTTATTTTTTCTATGCATTCTCCATTTTTTAGCATTTTTTTAGCAATTTCTATTTTATTTTTCCTTTCACCCTCTGCTTTTCCTTTTTTCAAACCTTCTGCTCTGCCTGTTTCTCTTTCTTCTCTTTTTATTGCTGCATCTTCCCATCTATTTAATGCAAAATAAAATGCATCATCTAGCAATGGCTCACTTTGGGTTGATTTTTCATATTCCTGCTTTGCTGTCTTTATTGTCTCATTCTCTTCCATATCTTCCTCCCCTATTTCTCCTGGATTCAATAGAAATCTCGTCCACATCCCAACTTCACTCTTTGGACTTATTTTTCCTTCTTCCATGTATTTTTTTATCTTTCCTAACTCAACTATATCAATTTCTTGCTCGTCAGTCAACACTTTTTGGCTACTTTTTTCTCGCCAATTCCAAGTCGTTATATATTCTTTATCTTCTTTGGTTAAATTAAAATATTCTTTAAATATCCACATTGATATTACTTTTTGCACTTT
>CAKPCF010000014.1 GCA_934141445.1 uncultured Clostridia bacterium
GTTGCGTTTTTAGCTTGTGTCATTATACCATTTTCTCCAATTGTTGCATTTAAGCTTACACCTGCAAGAATCAACATTACAATTATTGAAATTACTAGTGCTATTAGAGTAATAGCTTTTTGATTTTTTAATGCATCTTTGTTTTGAAATAGTTTTCTCTTTTCATTCATTTTGTATTTTCCTCCTATGTATATTTATTTTGAGAAAAGAACAGTTTTGAATTTTAAAATTCAAAAAAATTCTTTTCTCTACAATCCATAAAACAAAAATACATATCCTAATGATATCTTTGTTTCTCAAAAGAAAACCATTTTAAGTTTTATATTGCAAGCAACACAAATAGCACTATTTACATAGTGCTACATATATTATTAAATTGCTTCAAAATATAATGTTTTCATTAGACTTCCTTTTTATTTGTTTTTTATGGACTTACTTTAAGTACAATACTTAAAGTAAGAATAAAAAGACATGAAATAGTATATTCTATTATACTTTCAGTCTTTTATAATTTTATTCAGTTAAATTTATTTACAATTTTTAAATTGAATTGTTGACTTCAAAGCTTACTAATGATAGAATTTTTATAAATATTAAAAGTGCTTTAAGTATTGTACTTAACGCACTTTTGTTTTTTATAAATGATTATTTTCACTCTCTATTTTCATATAAATTAGTTCAACTAAATTTGCACTTGACTTTTATTAAACAAGACTATATTATTATTAAGTGATTTCATAAAGGAGGTATACTATGGCATTCGATGGATTTGTAACAAAAGCAATTATTTCAGAATTAAATAATAATTTAATAGGTGCAAAAGTAAATAAAGTGTTACAGCCTACTAAAAATGAAATAATTCTAGAATTATATGGAAATGGTCACAATTATTCATTATTACTCTCTTGTGACCCTGAATTTTGCAGAGTTGGTCTTACAAATTATTCAAAACCTAATCCACAAAACGCATTAAATTTTTGCATGTTACTTCGTAAATATCTTGTTGGTGGAAAAATTTTAGAAATTTCAAATTATGACTTAGAAAGAACTGTTCAAATTAAATTTTCTTGTTATAATGAATTGAATGATTTAGTCACAAGAAAGCTATACATTGAAATTATGAGTAGACAAAGTAATATTATTTTGACAAACGAAAATAATATTATTATAGATAGTATAAAACATTTTGATACAAGCACTCGTGAAATGCTACCAGCGCATGAGTATGAGTTTGTTCCAATTACTAAAAAAAGTTTTATCGAGCTAAAAAATAATACAGATTTTATTGAGTTAATTCCAACAAACATTTCTTTAAATAAATCTTTATCAAATTTATTTATTGGTTTTAGCAAAACTTTTGTTAATTCATTGCTTCATAAACTAGAAATAAATGATACAACTTTTTCAAATGCAGATTTAATAAATTTATATAATACAATAAAAGAAATTATTTCTAATTTTGGAACAAATAAAATTTCAGCTATTACCTTTGGAAACGATTTTACCATTTCTAATTTAGAAACAAATGAAAATTTACAAATAAATAATTTTATTGATGAATACTACTTTCTTAAAGAACAAAATACTCATTTTCAAACTGCAAAAAACAATTTATTACATATTGTTCTTGCATCTTTGAAAAAAATAACAAAGAAATTAGAAAACATCAATCAAAAGCTAAAAGAATGTAATGAAATGGAAAAATATAAGTTATATGGTGAGCTTCTTACTGCAAATTTATATAAAATAAATTCTTCATATAATTTATCAGAAATCGAAGTTGAAAATTATTACGATAATAACAATTTAATCAAAATTCCATTAGATAAAAGTGTGTCTGTTCATAAAAATATAGATAAATTCTTCAAAAAATATAACAAATTAAAAAATGCTTTAATTATTGTTTCAGAACAAAAAAAAGAAACAGAAAAAGAATTAGACTATATCGAAAGTATTGTATTCTCTTTGGAAAATGCTAAAAGTTTAAAAGATATCAATGAAATATATGAAGAAATTTCAGAAAATATTGTTACTAAAAAGAATGTTTACAATAAAAAACAAAATAATTTAAAAAAGAAGCAAAAAAATTCTTCTGAACATGAACTAACCTCTATTGAATTTGAAAATTATACAATTTATATTGGAAAAAATAATATTCAAAATGATTATTTGCGTACAAAGGTTGCAAGCCCAAATGATATATGGTTTCATGCACAAAAAATACATGGTTCTCATATTATACTTAAAAACTCTCAAAACTTACCAATTGAGGATATTCCTGAAACTGTACTTTTTGAATGTGCAAAGCTTGCAAAAGAAAATTGTAAATCAGAATTAAGCTTAAATGTTCCAATAGATTATTGCTATGTTAAATATGTAAAAAAAGCACCAGGTGCAAAACCAGGTATGGTAATATATAGTAATTTTCAAACTATTATAGTCAAATAATTATACATAAAAAATACACCTCCGTTTAGATTATACCATAATGTCTTTTTTATTATAGTATACTAAACGGGGTGCATTTCATCACTTACTGTCCTTTTATTTTATAAAATAGGAAATTGTTTTACACTTCCTATTTTTTTCTTATTTATTTTTCATAACAAGTTCATGTGTATCTCTTGCAATCATCAATTCCTCATTTGTTGGAATAACATAAACAGGAACCTTTGATTCAGATGTTGAAATACATTTTTCTTTACCTTTAACATGATTCTCTTCTTTATCCAAATCAATGCCAAGAACTTTTATATATTCACAAACTCTTTCTCTTGTTTCAAAACCATTTTCTCCAACTCCACCTGTAAATACAAGTGCATCTAATCCACCTAGAGTAACATAGTATTGTCCAATATATTGAGCTATTCTATATGCTTGACTATCTAAAGCTAATACTGAACGAGGATCATTCATTTTATATCCATCTTCAACATCTCTATAATCTGAAGAAACTCCAGAAACACCCCAAGCACCAGATTGTTTATTTAACATTTCCTCAACATCTTCTGGTTGTAGGTTTTCTTTTTTCATAATATATGGAATAATCGCTGGATCTATATCACCACTTCTTGTAGCCATTGGTATACCTGCTAATGGTGTTAATCCCATTGATGTATCTACTGAATTTCCTCTATCTATTGCACAAATTGAAGAACCTTGTCCAATATGGCAAGTAATTATTTTCATATCTTCAATATTTCTATTCATTAACTCTGCAACTCTATTAGCTACAAATCTATGTGATGTTCCATGGAATCCATATTTTCTTATTTTGTAGCTTGTATAATATCTATATGGTATATGATAAATATAAGCTTTTGCAGGCATTGTTTGATGGAAAGCAGTATCAAATACTGCTACCATTGGTTTATTAGGTAAAACTTTTTGCGCTGCTCTTATACCTGCTAAACCTGCTGGATTATGAAGTGGAGCTAAATCTATACATTTTTCAATTTCTTTTATTACATCTTCAGTAATAAATACAGATTCTCCAAATTTTTCTCCACCATGAACAATTCTATGTCCTACTGCTTCAATTTCGTCCAAACTACTTATTAAGTTGTTTTCTGGTTTTTGTAAAACTTCTAAAACGAATTTAATTGCTTCATCATAATCTCTAGCAATTCTTAAAATTTCAGTTTTTTCTCCTCTTATATTTAATTTAAGAGTTGTTTTCATTCCACCAATTCGTTCAAAATTTCCCTTAACCAAACGCTCTTCATTTTCCATATCAATTAGTTGAAATTTCAAAGATGAGCTTCCGCAATTTAATACTAATATTTTCATAAAGTTTTTTCCTTTCTTGATTTATTCGCAAGTTAAACTTATGCTTTCATTCCTTCAACCAAAGTTTTTGTATCTCTTGCTATAACTAATTCTTCATTAGTTGGAACAATATATACATTTATTTTAGAATCATCAGCAGAAATTTTTATTTCTTCTCCTCTGACATTGTTCTTTTCTAAATCTAATTTTACGCCCATCCACTCTAAATTCTCACATATTTTCTTTCTAATATTTATTTGATTTTCACCAATTCCACCTGTAAATACTATTGTATCAATTCCTTTTAAAGAAACAGCATATTTAGCAACATATTGAGCTATAGATTTTGTAAACATTTCAATAGCGATTTTAGCTTTTGGATATTTTTCTTCTTCATAAGAAGCTAATTCAATTTCTCTGAAATCTGGATTTAAACCTGTAATTCCATATAAACCTGATTTTTTATTTAATAAATTGCTTGCTTCTTTAGTTGTTAGTCCTTCTCTATCCATTATTTCTAATACAACTGATGGATCTAAATCTCCTGAACGAGTAACCATAGGGAATCCTCCTAAAGGTGTTAATCCCATTGATGTATCTATTGATTTTCCCCCATCAACAGCTGCAATACTAGCTCCTTGTCCTAAATGACATGTTACTATTTTTAAATCTTCTACTGGTTTGTTTTGTAATTCAGCAACTCTTCTTGAAACATATAAATGAGATGTTCCATGGAATCCATATTTTCTTATTTTGTATTTTTCATACATTTCATAAGGAATTGGATACAAATAATTTTCTTGTGGAATTGTTTGATGGAATGCTGTGTCAAATACTGCTACCATTGGCTTACCTGGCATTGCTTCTTGGCAAGCACGAATTCCTAAAATTCCAGCTGGATTATGAAGTGGTGCTAAAACAGCACATTCATTTATTTGATTTATTACTTCTTCTGTAATAATAACTGATTTATTAAATATTTCTCCACCATGAACTGTTCTGTGTCCAATAGCATCTACTTCATCTAAAGATTTTATAACACCATAATCTTTATGAAGTAATTGCTCTAACATAACTTCAATTGCCTCTGTATGATTCATTGTAGGCTTTTTAATAACATACTTTTCTCCATTTACTTTATGTGTTAAAAAAGCTTCTTCTTCTCCTATTCTTTCATAAGTTCCTTTTGCCATAACAGATTCATCTGTCATATCAATCAATTGATATTTTAAAGATGAGCTTCCACAATTTAATACTAAAATTTTCATTTTTATTATCCTCATATTTTTTATTTACAATCTTTTTAGTTTGAAATTACATTAAATAAATGATTGCATAAGAAAATTATAATGTAACTTTATGAAATTATATACAATATATATTTAACAAATCACTACATTTGTGCTTGAACAGCTGTAATTGCAATAACACCAGCTATATCTTCACTACTGCAACCTCTTGATAAGTCATTTACTGGCTTTGCAATACCTTGGCATAAAGGTCCATAAGCTTCTGCATTGCCTAATCTTTGAACTAATTTATATCCAATATTTCCAGCATCTAAATCTGGGAATATTAAAGTATTTGCATGTCCTGCCACTTCACTACCAGGAGCTTTACTTTTAGCAACTGCAGGTACTATTGCTGCATCTAATTGTAATTCTCCATCAACTTCAAGTTCTGGATATGTTTCTTTTACTAATTTTGTAGCTTCTACAACTTTATCTACCAATTCTGATTTAGCACTTCCTTTTGTTGAATAAGAAAGCATTGCTATTTTTGATTTCTTACCTGTTAATTTTTCATAGCTTTCACTTGATGATTTTGCAATTTCTGCTAATTCTTCTGCTGTTGGATTTTGATTTAAACCACAATCTCCAAAAACAAATACACCATCATCTGAATATTTGCAATGTGGAACTACCATAGCAAAAAATGCTGATACTAATTTTGTTCCAGGTGCTGTTTTTAATATTTGTAAAGCTGGACGCAATGTATCTGATGTTGAATGAATTGCTCCAGAAACTAATCCATCTGCTTCTCCTAATTTCACCATCATCATTCCAAAATATACTTCATCTAAAACTGTTTCTTTTGCTTTTTCTTCTGTCATTCCTTTAGCTTTTCTAAGTTCATATAAAGCTTTAGCATATTCTTCTGATTTTTCTGATTTTTTAGGGTCTACTATTTTTGCCTTACTTAAATCTAATCCATTTTCTTTTGCCATATTTAAAATATTTTCTTCATTTCCTAAAAGAACTATATTAGCATAATCTTCTTTTAATGCAGTTCTTGCGGCTTCTAATGTTCTTATATCTGAAGCCTCTGGTAATACAATAGTTTTTTTATCTTTTTTTGCTCTTTGTTTTATCTCTTCTATAAAATCCATTATTTCCTCCTTGAAGTATTTAAATCTTTTACTGGAACTATTATATAAAAATGTCGCATTAAAGTCAATCAAAAGACTCCACTTTCCTTATAGTAAATTATTATTTATTTTCTAAATAATAATTGCAAAATTCTTTTACAGGACATTGCTCACATTTTGGTTTTCTAGAATCACATATTTCCCTACCATGACATACAAATATATGATTAACATCATAATAATATTCTTTTGGTATTACCTTTAATAAATCTTGTTCAATTTTTTCTGGTTCTTTTTCACTTGAAAATCCTATTCTATTAGAAATTCTCTTTGCATGAGTATCTACTGCAATTCCTTGTGGGTTATGAAATGCCTCCAGCATAATAACATTTGCACTTTTTCTACCAATTCCAGGTAAAGCCTGTAGTTCTTCCATAGTACTTGGAACTACACCATTATATTTTTCTACTAAAGCAATACTACAAGCTTTCATATTTTTTGCTTTATTTTTAAAGAATCCACATGAATGAATTAAATTTTCTAAATCAGAAATCTCTGCTTTAGCCATTTTCTCTGGTGTTCCATATTTTTCAAATACATAAGGAGTAACTTTATTTACTCTTTCATCTGTGCATTGAGCTGATAACATAACAGCAATTGCCATTTCAAAAGGTGTTTTAAAGTCTAAACTACAAGTGGCATTTTTATAATATTTTTTTAATATTTCTATTATTTGTTTTGCTTCTTTTTTATTCTTCATTTTGTTATATCCTTTTTTGCTTAATTATTATAAAAGGAAAGCTACTTTGTAACTTTCCTCTTATGTTTAATATATTATTTAGTTTTAATTATTTATTTTCATCATCTTTTTTATCATCTGAAGTAATTACATCTTTTTTATCGTCATCTATTTTGATAGGTTCACTTTCTATAGTGCTTTTTTCTTCAATAATAACATTTGAATTATTATCTTTTTTATTTGCTTTAAAGAATATAGCTCTTACTATAAAACCTAAACCAATTAAAAATACTACAAAGCTAATTGCCCAACCAATTACTGGTATTTCTCCTAATATCCAAATAACTAAAGCTGTTAAAAGTGTCATTCCCCATAGTCCTAATTTTGATTTAACTTTATCTCCAAATAACATTTCTGTGATAGAAACAACTGCTACTGAAGTAGCTAGGAATAATACTATTGCATAAATTGCAAATAATAATACACCTAATCCTGCACCAATTACTGTGAATAAAAGTACAAAAGCAATAATTGGAACTAATATTAAAGCTAAAGCGCCATTTCCCAATGATTTAGCAATATTTTTTCCTGTTTTCGTTTCTTTATTAACTTTTGAAAATTTATTAGTAAATAATATTATAAATCCACTAATAACGGCAACCTTAAATATAAAGCTTACTGCTGACATTAAAATTGACATTCCTTTAAAAGATTGTACAGCTTCAACTTTTTCTTCTTTTGCTGGAGTATATTCAACATTTCCTATACTTGCTGTTTCTGGAATACTAATCTCTTTATCTGCTGTGTAACTTAAAGTACCATCTATTTCAAGTTCTGTTCCTAAAGAAATTGTATCAGCCATTGCATAAACATCATATCCAATGCTTCCATTTAATGTAATTGTATTAGCACTAATTCTAGCACTTCTAGAAATAGCTGTATACTCATCAAAGTTAATTTTCTCTGCAATCATATATACATCATCTGCACTTGAACCATGTCCAAATTCAATATCTTGTGCAATAGCAAAAACTGAACCATAAATATATGAATTAGAAATATTCAATGTTTTTGCCATAACAAATACATTACCCAAAATTTTAGCACTACTTATTGTTACTGTATCTCCAATAACAAATACATTTCCATTTATATTATTATCAATAACAGCAGATTTATCAAATTTATATAAATCACCTGATTCATAAGTTTCTTCATAGTCTGGATAATCTACTAAATTTGAATTATTGTATAATGCAATATCATAATTCATTCCAGTTTCTGGATCTGTGTAAGTTTGTGTTTCATTTGATACATCTACACCTTTAATAATATCTTGATTTTCAGTACTAGTTTCTGTTGCAAATGAAAAAGTTGTAAACATTATACTAAATACAAGTATTGCCAAAAAGATTTTTTTAGTTATTTTTTTCATAACAATCCCCTTTCAATTTATAATAATATATTAAATTTTTCCTTTTAATAAATTTACTGCATTTCTTTGCTCTTCAGAATTAACTATATAAGCACCTGAAACTAAAATATCTGCTCCAGCATCTCTTACTTTTTCAGCTGTTTCTGCATTTATTCCACCATCAGCTTCAATATCTATATCAATCGAATTCTCATCTGCATATTTTCTTAAATTTCTAATCTTTTCTATTGTTTCAGGAATTAAAGTTTGACCACCCTTGCCTGGAACAACAGTCATTACTAAAACCATATTTACTTTTTCTAAAAATGGTTTTATTTTTTCTATATCAGTATCTGGACTAATTGCAACTCCTACTTTTATTCCATTTTCTCTTAACTCTTTTATAATACTTAAAACTCTTTCATTATCTTTTATAGCCTCAATATGGAATGTAATTCTATCTGGTCCTAAATCAATGTATTCATCCATTACTTCTTCAACATTTTCAACCATCAAATGAACATCCATTGGAATATTGCTTATATGAGAAATTGTAGTTGCATAATCTTTCATTAGTTCTAAATTATTCTTTTCTACAAAATTTCCATCCATTACATCTATATGAAAATAATCTGGTCTTGCTGTTTCTAAATTGTAAAATATATGAGTTGCATCTTCTGGCTCTACTGTTAAAATAGACACTGCTACATCTGTCATTTTATTTTTTTGAATACTTAAAAGCATTCTCTCCTTGTTAATTTATTTAGGTTTTTAATAGTTTTACCTATAAACTTTTATAATAAAAGCGGACATCAATATTTATAATTGTTAAAATATTTAAAATCCGCTTTAATTTTACACTATGGAATTGAAAGTGTTTTATCTCCTTTATTAAAGTCTACACTTTCTCTATAAACTGTTACACCATCAAAAATAACTTTTACTTCTTTAACGCCTGTTGCTGACCAAGTCTTTTCAACTGTAGATGCATTTGAGCTTACTGTTTCTGAAAAGATTGTATCTGGTCCTACTACAATTTGTAATTTCTTTGAACTTTCTTTAGTTGAATTTTCTGTAGTATTAGTTGTATTTGTAGATGAAGTATTATCTTGTTTTGCATATTTTTCGAATAAAGCTTTAATATCCACTTTTACAGTTACCTTTGCTTCTTTTGGTAATTTATTAACAGTTAAAGTAATTATTTCATTTTCTTTTATTGTTTTTCCAGATGTTACACTTTGTTCTAAAACAACTCCATCTGATTTGTTTGTATTTTCTTCATATTCTATATCTATATCTGTAAATCCATCTGCTTTTAATTGATTTACAGCATCTTCTTCTGACTTTCCAACTACATTTTTTACAGTAATATCTTTATACGCACTTCCCTTACTTACAGTAAGTTTGATTGTTGTAGTAGCTGTAATTTCCTCTCCCTCTTCTGGCTCCATTGAAAGTAATATTCCTGCTGCAACTTTTTCATCATTAACTTCTGTAATTTCATATTTTGCTTCTAAATTGTCTAAAGCTTCTTTTACAGCTGAAATTTCTTTACCTACAAGTTTCTTTGGAAGTGTTATTTTCTTTTGCCCCTTACTTACTAATACAGTTATCTTTTGATTTAAGTTAATATTATAATTAGATTGATATGCTGGTTCTTGACTAATTACATACCCAGCTTCAACACTTTCATTATATTCTTCTTGAATTTCATAATCTGTAAATCCTGCATTTTTTAATAAAGTTTCAGCATCTTCTTTCTTTAATCTGTTTTCAGTATCCTTCCATACTAATTCTGGGATTTGTGCTTGTGCTGGTCTTGCTTTATTTAATATTTTAATTGTTGAAAACATTACTAATACAAATAATAATATACACGCAAATAATATTGTAAATACTTTTAACACTGGATGTTTTTTAAAAAAAGCTCTCATTTTAGCTAATTTTCCATCTTTATAAGTTGCATCTCCCATTTTAGGAGCATTTTTTTCATTATTTTTTTCCATTTCAAGTTCATATATTGTAGGAACTTTTTGTGTTGGTGAATTATCATTTCTTGAAGCTAATACAACAAAATCATCATTTGGCTTCTTTAATGCTAAACTTAAATCTTTTAACATTTCAGTTGCATTTTGATAACGTAAACTTGGTTCTTTCTGCATTGCTTTTAAAATAATTCTATTTACACTAACAGGAATATTAGGGTTTAACTTAATTGGTTCAACTGGTTCTTCTTGAACTTGTTTTAATGCTACAGATACTGGAGTATCTGCATCAAAAGGAACTTTTCCAGTAAGCATTTCATACATAACAATTCCAAGTGAATATAAATCTGACTTAGCATCTGTATATCCACCTCTTGCATGTTCCGGTGAAAAATAATGTACAGAACCAATTGTTGTTCCAAAAGCTGTAATTGTTGAATTTGATACAGCTTTTGCAATACCAAAATCTGTTACTTTTGCCATACCATCTTCTGTTATAATAATGTTATGTGGTTTTATATCTCTATGTATTATATTATGTTTATGTGCTGTTTCAAGGGCAGATGCAATTTGAATAGCAATATTTACTGACCATTTCCAAGAAAGCATACCATCTTCATTTATAATTTCTTTTAATGTCTTTCCTTGAATCAATTCCATTACTATATAATATAAATTATCTTCATTTCCTACATCATAAATTGAAACTATATTTGGGTGTGTTAAACTCGCTGCTGATTGAGCTTCTGTATTAAATCTTTTAATAAATTCACTATCAGTAGTAAATTCATCTCTTAATATTTTTATTGCCACATATCTATTTAATACATGACATTTTGCCTTATATACTGTTGCCATTCCACCGTTTCCAATTTTTTCCAAAATTTCGTAACGATTATCCAACATTTTCCCTATAAGATTCATAATTTTATCTCCTTAACCCTATTAAATATTATCTACGACTATTGTTGTGATGTTATCATATCCACCTTGTTCATTGGCTTTATTTATTAGCACATTTGCTGGTTCTGTTGGATTATTTAATAAAATATCATATATTTCATTTTCTGAAATCATATTTGTTAATCCATCAGAACACATTAGCAATTTGTCATCTTTCAAAAAGCCTTTATACATTACATCTGGCTCAACTAAAGAATTACAACCTAAAGCTTTCATTAACATATTCTTTTTAGGGTGATGAATTGCTTCTTCTTTAGTAATAGTTCCTTCTCTAACTAGCTTTTCTACATAACTATGGTCAGTTGTTAGTTTTCTAATTATATTTTTTCTAATTCTATAAACTCTACTATCTCCAACATGACCAATGAACACTTTATTATTATATATGATGCAAACATCTAAAGTAGTCCCCATATCTTTTAGTTCTTCATCTTCTTGTGATTTTTCATATACTCTTAAATTTGCATATTCTATACTGCTTCTAATTAGTTGCATTATTTCTTCTTTTTCTTTTAATATATCTGGAAAATTATTACATATATATTTTCTTGTACAATCAACAGCTAGTTTGCTGGCTATCTCTCCACCTTTATATCCACCCATACCATCTGCTAATATAAATAATTTTATTCCATCATTTACATCTGATACATAAAAACTATCTTGATTCATATCTCTTGCTTTTCCTATATCAGATTTTGCAAAAATTTTCAATTATCTCACCTCAATTAAATACAGTTTCTATTTATCCTTCTTTTCTAAATTTTGACGTCTAAGTTGTCCACAAGCTGCATTTATATCTGACCCTAATTCTCTTCTAATAGTGGCAACTATACCATTTGCATTTAAATAATCTCTAAATTTTATTATATTTTCATTTGTACTTTTTGTATATTTTCCTTGTTCTATAGGATTGATAGGTATTAAGTTTACATGTGCAAGCATACCATCTAATAATTTTACAAGTTCTTTTGCATCTTCTAAATTATCATTATTATCTTTTGCTAAAGCATATTCAAAAGAAATCCTTTTATTAGTTTTCTTAATATAATATCTACACGCCTCCATTAGTTCTTCAATTGGATAGGCATTATTTACTGGCATCATTTCACTACGCTTTTTATTATTGCTACTATGTAGTGATATAGATAAGGTACATTGCATCTTTTCTTCTCTATCTGCAAGTTCATATATTCTTGGAACTAAACCGCTTGTAGAAATACTAATGTGTCTTGCTCCTATATTTAGTCCTTTTGGATTATTTATAATTTCTATCGCATTCATTACATTATCAAAATTGTCTAATGGTTCTCCGATTCCCATAAACACAATATTTGAAATAGTAATTCCAGTATCTCTTTCTATTGCCAATAACTGTTCAACAATTTCGCCTGAAGTTAAACTTCTTTCAAAAGGTATTCCTGTTGATGCACAAAACTTACATCCCATTTTGCACCCAATTTGTGAAGAAACACAAATTGTATGTCCATGATGATATTGCATAAGAACACTTTCAATCATATTTCCTTTATCATCTTGAACATCAAATAAATATTTTTTTGTTCCATCTACAGACTCTAATTTTTTGATTATTTTAAAATTTCCTAATGTAAAATTTTCTTCTAATTTTTTTCTAAGTTCAAGAGATAAATTAGTCATTTTATCAAAGCTATCAACTTTCTCTTGATATATCCATTTAAATATCTGTTCTGCCCTAAAAGGCTTTTCACCAATATTTTTTAATTCTTCTTTTAGTATATCTAAATTATAATTTTTTATATTCTTTTTCAAAATTTCCTCCAAATAGAGCCTTTTTTCTTTATTTTATCAATAATTGTTATATCACAAAACTTCCGTTTTTGTCAATGGTTACCAAATCATTGAAACACTATAATTTATCAGTATTAGTATTATTTTTTAGTCTATATACTTTATTTGTGAATTTTTCAAAATCAAAATTGAGCAAAAAAAATAAAAGAAACTGAATATTTCTTTTATTAAAATACTTATAATAAAGTTAAAATAATATTTTAACTTTTATTTTTTCATTATTTTTCTAATTGGAACTTCTATCAATAGTTCTATGCATCTAAAAATCCATAATATATAAAAACAAAATACTTGAAATATATTTATGTGATTATATCTTTTTTGATAATACATTTTACTTTTAAATAATTGTTTCATTTTTTTAAAATAATTTATAGTTTTACCTATAGTTTGACTTTCATAATGTACAAAACTTATATCATTTAAACTGTATGTTTTATAATTTAATTCTTTTAGTTTACTACCTAAAATATCCTCTTCATAAAATAAAAAGACATTATCATCAAAATAATTTATTTTTTTAATCACTCCATATTTTATAAAAAAACATGCACCAGATATTGCTTCAACTTCTAATTTGTTTTGGTTAAATTCTTGCTCACTATATTCTCCATCTCTCAATTTTTTATAGAATAAAACTTCTAATAATCTTGTAGAATGTACTACATCTCTCCAAAATGTTCGTATTTTCCAACTACATCTTCTGATTTGTTTACCATATTTATTCATCATCTTTGGTGCAACTAAAGCTACATCTTTCTCTTCAGTTAATGTCTGTATACATTTTTTTATAGTATCTTCTGATATATCTATATCTGTATTTGAGCACATTAAAATATCATAATTTTCTTTTTTGCTTTCTAAAAAATTTATTCCATAATTTATTCCATAATTATAGCCTCCATTTTTGTCGGCTCTAATTACTATTACTTTATTATTTTGTAATGCCTTTAATTGTTCAAAACAATTTTCTTTATTTGAACAATTATCAACTACAACAATTCTAGATATACTATTAAATTTTTCAAGTTTTTTTACTAGATTTTCAGTATTTTCTTCATCATTATAATTTATCAAAATACTAGCTATTCCCATTTTGGCTCCACCTATTTATTATCTTTATTTCCTTTTTTAAATATAATTAACTTACTAAATACAAAGTTTAAAATTATAACAACTACATTAGCTACAATCTTCATTAGTAAAGCATTCCAAGCTAGTTTATTTACAGTAATAATCATTATAGCCTCATCAATTGCTAGAGTTAATAATCTGCATCCAAAAAATGAAGCAATTTCATATATTAAAGCCTTATTATTGTCAACTTTTGAATTGAATACACAAAATTTATTTGTTATATATGCAAAAATTGCTGCAATAACCCATGCAATAACATTACTTATTCCATTTTCAATATGTATTGTATAATAACAAATAGAATATACTACTATGTTTACTAAAGTTGCCAAAGCACCAAAAACTAAATATCTCATACCTTCTTGATGTGCTCTATACCATTCTACAAATTTCTTTAAACCTATTTTTTCAAAAAGTTTTAAGAAAAATTCTTCTACTACATCTACTATTTTTTTCATGTTTAACAATATTTCTCCTTCTAAATGTATAAAATCTCCCAAATATACATATTATTCTGTCTCAATTTTATCTGTTCTTATATTATACAAAGCAGTATTTCTTGAAAAATTTATATTTAAATATGGATCTGGTTTGCTTAATAATTCTTTCCATTTTGTTTTTAAATTATTGCATTCTTTTTCAAATCTTGCTTGTTTTTCTGGTGTATTTTCATATCCTCTTGTTTTTGATTCATAATGCCACAATTCTATATATGGATTATATACAATCAAATATCCTTTTTCTCTTATTTTCAAGCAAAAATCTACATCATTAAATGCAACTTTAAATAATTCTTCTTCCATGTATCCAACTTCTTCGTAGATTTCTCTTCTAGAAAACAAACATGCACCTGTAACACCACTTAAATTTTGTGTTAAACATTCTCTTCCAAAATATCCATGTGTACCATAAGGAATTCCTGTCATTAAATTTGCTGCTAGTCCACAAATACCATAAGCAATTCCAGCATGTTGAATAGAATGATCTGCATAATATAATCTTGCACCTACTGCACCTACATCTTTTCGTTGAGCATATCCTATAAACTTTTCAAGCCAATTTTTAGTAATAAGTTCTGTATCATTATTTAATTGCATTACAAATTCGCCATCAACATTTTTTACACCATAATTTATAATTTTTGAATAATTAAATCCTTTTTCTGGATAAGTCAATATTTTAATTTTATTATTTTTCTTTAATTCTTCGTAATATTTAAAAGTTTCCTCTTCTTCGCTATTATTCTCAATAATGTCTATTTCATAATTATCATAAGTAGTTTTTTCTAATATTGAATTAATGCATTTCTTTAGAAATTTAATTCCATCTTTATTAGGAATTAATATATTAACTTTAGGATTGCCTTCAACTTCATATTCAATCTCATAAACTCCTGGAATATCTCCTCCATATTCAGCAGTTCCTTTTCTTCCCATTCTTGTTATATGGTCTTGAGCTGCTTTTTTTCCAGCTTCATAAGCATAAGGTTTTGCATCTGCAACTTTTGCTGTTGAACCATTATGAACTCTCCAGTGATATAATACTTTTGAGATATGTACTATTTTATCTGTTAATTCACTTGCTCTTAAAACCAAGTCGAAATCTTGTGCTCCATTATATTCTTTTCTAAAGCCACCTATTTTATCTACCATAAGTTCTTTTTTCATGATTATGAAATGTGTTATATAATTATTTGAGCTTAAAGTATCTGGCGCAAAATCAGGTTTGAAATGTGGATCACACCTATTATTTAGAGTATCCATTATCTTATCTTCATCAGTATAAATAAACTCTACATCTGGATGTTCATTTATACATTTTACTATTTCATATAATGCAAATACCGGAATTGCATCATCATGGTCTAACAAGCCAATATATTCACCTGTAACCATCTTTAAAGCTTCATTTGTATTTCCAGATATTCCATCATTCTTTTCTAAATGTTTGTATTTTATTCTTTTATCACTTTCATAATATTTTTTTAATTTTTTATTAATTTTTGGACTGCCATCTGCCAAACATAATTCCCAATTTGAATATGTTTGATTTTTCATACAATCAACTAAATCTTTAAAAAAGCTTTCATTTGTATTATACATTGGCACTACAATACTAATCTTAGGATTAATTTTAAATTTCTTATTCCTTTGAGCTTCTAGTTCTTCAGCATTTGGTTCATTTTCTTGTATCCATTTTTGATAATTCAACAATTCTTGATTATTTCCTTTTTCAACAAATAATTTTCTCATACATTTTCTAAATGTAGCTTTTAGTCCATATTTTTTTAAATAATATTTTACTTGATTAAATATATTCATAATTTTTCTCATTTTTACTCAAATACTCCTTAATCTCTTTTTCCTGGATAAACTGTATAATCTGTATTGTCTAAATCTAAATTTTTATTGTAGTATGGATCACCTTTGTCCATAGTTTTTTGCCAAATAGACTTAAATGTTTTTATTTCGCCTACAAATCTCGCTTGTTTTTCTGGAGTGTTTTCCTCCCCTCTTGTTTTTGATTCGTAGTGATAAAATTCTACAAATGGATTATATACAATTCTTTTATTTATCTTTCTTATTTTCATGCAGAAATCAATATCATTAAATGCAACAGCCAAATCTTCATTCATATATCCAACATCTTCATAAGTAGACTTTTTGGTCATTATACAAGCCGCTGTAACTGCAGACAAGTCTTGAATCATACTTTCCATAGCGAAATATCCATGTGAATCTCTTGGTAAATTTTTAAATCTATGTCCTGCTAAAGTTAACATTCCAATAATTACACCAGCATGTTGATAAGTATCATCTGGATAATACAATGCCACTCCAACTGCTCCAACTTCATCATTTTGGCAATAACCAATCATATTCTCTAACCAATCTGGAGTTAAAAGTTCAGTATCATTATTTAATTGAACTATAAAATCTCCATCTGAATGTCTAACACCATAGTTAATTATCTTAGAATAATTAAAACCTTTTTCTGGATAATACAATATATTAATTTTTGGATTTTTTTCTAATTCCTTATAATATTCAAAAGTTTCTTTTTCTTCACTATTATTTTCTATAATATTTATCTCATAATTGTTATATGTTGTCTTTTCTAAAATGGAATCAACGCAAATCTTTAATATATCAATGCCATCTTTATTTGGAATAACTATAGATACTTTTGGATTACCTTCAATATCATATATTATTCTATATGTTCCTAAAGTTCTTCCATATTCAACTTTTCCTTTAAGATTATTTCTCTTTAAATAATCTTGTACAGCAAGTAACCCTGCTTCAAAAGCCCATGGCTTCGCATCTCCAATCATTGCAGTTGATGTCTTATGGACTCTCCAATGATATAATATTTTAGAAATATGAACTATTTCTTTTGTATTATCAGCCATTCTTAAAATAATATCATAATCTTGTGCACCATCAAATTCACTTCTAAAACCATTTAATTTATCCATCAATTCTTTCTTAAACACACTAAAATGACATATATAATTAATTGTATTTAGTGTGTCTCTTGCAAAATTAGGTTTGAAAAATGGATCATATCTTTCTTCATCAAATTCTGTTGCTTTATCTTCATCTGTATAAATAAATTCTACATTTGGATTTTCATTTATACATTTTACAACTTCATATAAACAGTCTTTTGATAAATAGTCATCATGATCTAATAAAGCAATAAAATCACCTGTAGCTAAAGATAAAGCTTCATTCGTATTTCCAGAAATTCCTTTATTCTCGCCTATAAATTTATACTTTATTCTTTGCTCATTTTTTATCATGCTTTTGATTTCATTTAAAGGCTCTTTGCTTCCATCTGCCAAGCATAATTCCCAATTTGAATATGTTTGTTCATGCATAAAATATAATAATTCTCTAAAAAACTTCACTGGAGTATTATAAAGAGGAATTATAATGCTAATCTTTGGGTTGTAGTTAAATTTTACATTTTTTTGTTTTTCTAATTCTTCTTTATTAGGCTCATTATTTATGATCCAAGAATAGTAAGCATTTATTGGTGATAATACTATATTATTTTCTCTTTCAACCATTTTAGCCCAATATTTAGCAGTTTCTAAATCTGTATATGGCAAAAATATATCAGTTACTTTCTTTAATATTCTTTGATGTCTATTTTCTTCATACACAGCACGCATTTTGCTTCCTGGTGGCATAAGTCTATCTACTAATTTTATCTTATTTTTAAAATTAAGCACCCAGCTAATGTATCTTAAAGGTTTTGTAATTCTCCAAGATAATGATTTTTCTATTATTCTTAATTTATTTTCAAAATCATCTGCTCTACCATTTGCTAATGTAACTTGTGTATTTAAGTTTGAAATAGTATTGTCTATTTCTTTATATTTTTCTTTTAGCTCAATATTTTGCTTTTCTAATTCATTTTTTATTCTATTAGATTCTGTTAATTTTGCATTTGTTTTATTTATCATATTATCTTTTTGTATCAATTCTCTATTTTTTCTGCCTATATATGATACACTTTTTACATGTAAATTCCAAAAGTATTTATTTCTAATACTATCTTGAATATCATTATCCAATTGTTCAAATTTTTCTATGTATTTCGAAATTCCAAAATGCTCATATAATTCTTCCTTTGGAATATATTTTGCAAGATTATGATTATAAAACAAGGTTCTATATAAAATAAATTCTATTGGCACATTTTTCTCATACCATTCTTGATCATAGATATATGGCTCTTCATCTACAACAAAACAATTTGAAGTATTTAAATCAATCAAACCATCTTCTACATAATGTAAATCACTAAAGTCTTCTTCTATACAATATTTCTTAAATACATTTTCTTCTGGCTTATTTATAATTTCAAATTTGTCCAAAATTTTTGTTTTAAAATCTTCTAATAGTTTAAGAGCTTTATCCTTGCCTTCTTTTTCACAAATATCTACTATATATTTATCATAAGATATTGCATCTTTTACAAAACGACTAATTATTTTATTATTCTCATATTTATCTAATGTTTTGATATTCTTATTTTTTAATATATCAATATTTTTTTCTATTGTATTTATATGATTTTGAGCTAATTCACCATTTGCAGTTTTTTCAACAACAGTATCTTTTATAACTGTTTTTATATTATATTCATGTTTTCTATATAGTTCAAAATTAACATATCTTATATCATTTTGAATATTTTCATTGGAAATTTCTATAAAATATGAATTTGCAAACAATTTGAATTTATCTTTGTTTTCTTTTAGTAACTCTATATATGCTTCTCTTTGTCCAAATTCACAATATTCATCTTCTTTAGCATAAACTAAATTACGTGACATCATGTTTTCAGCATCTGGTAAATATTCATCTGAAAAAATAGCATTTGTTAATTTATAATCTGGTAATGGATAATAAACTTTATGTTTTAAAGATAATCTTTCAATTTCATTTTCAACTTTATCTAGTGTAATTCCTTTTGCTTTTCCAGTAATTGTAGAATACTGTTCTTTTTCTTTTGCTTTAATTCCTGTCCAATATTGCATACCAAATTTATTATTAAATGCAACTAATATTTTTCCATCATTTGCTAGATGTTCTTTTGCAAATTTTATTTTATCTATTAAATTTTCATAATTTTCTTCACCAATTATTAAAACATAATCAAAGTTTTTGCTAAAATTTACTTTTTTATAATTTGCAACTATAATCTCTAAATTTTTATTTTTAGCATATCTATTTGAGATTGCAAATCCTTTTTCTTTGCTATCTGATATACATACAACATCTTTAAATTTTTCGCATAAAAAGCCTGT
Organism: uncultured Clostridia bacterium; assembly: GCA_934141445.1. GTDB lineage: Bacteria > Bacillota > Clostridia > TANB77 > CAG-508 > Scatovivens. The sequence goes on from CAKPCF010000014.1 coordinate 20,029, forward strand.
AATTTCTCCCAAATTTGGATTTAATTCTAAAACATTAGCATTATTTTTGAATTCATACCAAGAAACTATATTTTTTCTAGAATCTGTCAAAATTAAATAATCTTCAACACTTGTATTTTCATTTATTTCTAGATTACAATCTATATTTAAAAAATATTTTTCCAATTGTTCCTTTACTTTTTCATCAAGAACATTTTTTTCATCTTCTGTATAAAAATCCAAATTAAGTTTCATTCTTTTTTCCTTTCTTAAGGCACAAACCTAACTAGAAAATAAATTATTTCTAAGTCAAGACTATATCTTGTGTATTTTAATATTAGAATCTAATCTAATAATACCAACTGTATTCTTTGTTGTAATTACTTCAATAAGTAAAGCATCATATTTTCTATTTAAAACTTCTAGTTCTCCATTCAAATTATACTTTGTACAACTAAATGATAATGTATATTTTCCAGCTGCTACCGGAATTTTTTGCTTAAACTCACAAACTATCACATCACCTTTTTTATATTTTCCAGTAATTACTCTTTCTATTTCAGTATTAGTTCCAGCGATATCATTACCATGGAAGTCTTTTACAGTTACTGTGAAAATTGGATCAGTAACATCTTGATTAAACTTGATTTTTGATTTTAATAGTATGGTTTCACTATTATCAAAAGTATTTATAGGTTGTCCATTTAGATTAAACATACCATAATCAATTACTTCTGCTCTTTTATCTCCATATTCTGTAATATTAGGATTTTGAACAAATTTTGTTTTCCATTCTTCATTATCTAAATCTGTCACTTTAAACTGATTTTCAGATTCTACATTTTCATTTTCTTGTTCTTGGATTTCATCTGGATTTAATCCGACAATAATTTTTTTATATTTTTCAACACCAGTTTTTACATCACCATCATAAATTTTCTTTCCTGCATCAATTATAATAGCTCTAGTACAGTTCTTCAAAACATCTGCAACACTATGTGTTACAAATATAATAGTTTTTCCTGCTTCTTTAAATTGTTCAAATTTTTTAAAACATTTTAATTGAAACGCCATATCTCCAACTGACAAAACTTCATCAACAATAAGAAGCTCTGGATCAACATTTATAGCACAAGCAAAGGCTAAACGAGCAAACATACCAGAAGAATATGTTTTTACAGGTTGATTTAAATGGTCTCCAATATCAGCAAACTCTATTATTTCTTTTTCTTTCGCTTTTATTTGCTCATGTGTTAATCCCATAACAGCACCATGTTGATAAATATTTTCATACCCAGTTAATTCTGGATTAAATGCAGTTCCAAGCTCTAATAGTGAACTAACCTTTCCATTTACTTTAAGCTCTCCAGATGTTGGAACAACAACTCCTGTAATCATTTTTAATAAAGTTGATTTACCAGCTCCATTTTTTCCTAATATTCCAAGCACTTCTCCCTTATGAATTTCTAAGTTTAAATTGTCCATTGCTCTAAAAGTTCCATGTCTTTGTGTCCAAGGAAATAAAGTTTCTATTAGCCTATCTTTTTTTCTGTCATACATCTTATATTCTTTAACTAAATTTGTTATTTTTACAACAGTATCGTCCATTTCTTACCTTCCTATTTATGCTTTTTTATTTTAAAAGCAATTTTTCCTAAAAATGGAATATTTAAAATTATAAAATTTTGTATAGAATAGCTAAATTCTTCATATTTATATAATTTAAAATACAGTATCCATTTTCTAAAATTTATTATTTTAACATTTTTCAATAATTCAAAATATTCTAAAGCCTCATTTGTATATCTAGTAATTTTTTGAGATTTTATTCTTCCTTGATATCTTTTTAAAATTTCAAAATGTTCAATCTTTACATTTATAAACATATCTCTAAGTTCTTTAAAATCATCAATTTGGTCTGATTTTCTACTTGAACCAACTCTATTTTCTGTATGTTGTCTATATTTTATTGTTGTTTCTGATAAATAACTAATTTTTCCATTTGCACTTATAACCAAAGCTGTCCAATAATCATGTAATACATATTTGCTTGTTTTTGGCAAAGGCAATATATCTGATATGTATTTACTTTTTGCAAGTATTGTACAACCAGTAACAAAATTATTTAAATATAAAGCATTAAAATTATTATATTTGATTATTTTGCTATATATTTTTTTATACTTCCAATATGATGGATATATTGTTTTTAAATTTTCATCAACAATTTCTAAATCTGTATATACTAAATCCGCATTTTCACTTTTAAGTTTGTCTAAACTCTTCTCAATTTTAGTATTATTCCAAACATCATCTTGATCTGAAAACATAAAATATTTTGAATTTACTTTTTCTAATAAAAATTCAAAATTTGATATCACACCTAAATTCTCTTTATGATTATAAACAATAACTCTATTATCCTTTTCTTTATATTCTTTTAATATTTGAAGTGTTTTATCATTTGAACCATCATCTGAAATAATTAAATTAAAATTCTTGTAAGTCTGATTTAATATACTATCTAGCTGTTCTCTTAAAAATTTTTCTCCATTATATGTGGCAAGTAATATATCTATTTTGTCCATCTTTTTCCTCTTAAACTTTAATTTTGCAAAATGTTTTATAATACATCAGCAAAGTCTTTCTTACTCTTTTTAAATATTACATTTCCCCATAAAAATATGAAAATTGTAATACACCAAAATATAATTGTATATAAACCGTGATGCTCAGTTATTATTGTAGAAGCTGGTATAAAAGCTTGTCTGAATCCTTCTATCAAATAAGTAAATGGAAACATTTTAAACAATATACATAATTTTCCTTGAATCATACTTAAATTCCATACAATTGGTGAGAACCACATAAATAATTGCATTAAAATTGTTAACAATTGTGCAAAGTCTGGCACTAATGTAGTTAATGCAGATGTAAATCTTGTAAATGCTATTATAAAAACAAATGCACAAAAAATAATATATAAAACATTTAATAAATTAGGAAAAAAGCCATAAATTGATGATGCAAGAACAGCAATCAAAATTAAAAATAATCCTATAAAGCTAGAAGATGTTAAAGATATTATTGGTATGATATCTACTGGAAATACAACTTTTTTTACTAAGTAACTATAACATCTTATTGAATTACTTGCATTCATAATTGCATCATTGCAAAACATCCACATTGCCATACCTGGTAAAAACCATACAACATAAGGATATTCTCCTGAACTACCTGTTTTTAATATATATTGAAAAACAATAACATAAGTAATCATAAAAACAAATGGTTGAGCAAACCCCCAAATTGTTCCAAGGCTTGTACTTGCAAATCTATTTTTGAAATCATTTTTTCCAAGCTCTACTGCTAATTTTTTATTTTTCCAAAGTGTCTTAAAAAATTCCATTTTTCTCTTCCTTTTTCTATAAATTCGTGCATATTATATCATTTACTTATACCAATTTCAACCATTTCATTGTGATAAATTTGTGAAATTTCATAAGTAAAAATTTCCTAAAAAAGCTTTGAAATTTCTAAATTTTAGCATATAATATCTATATATAAAAATATAATTATATTTTTATAAAATTTTAGTCTCATATAAAGGAGATTATACATGAAACAAATTATTTTTAAAGGCTGTGGTACAGCTATAATAACACCATTTACTAAAGATGATAAAGTCGATTTTGATGCTTTCGGAAAATTGATTGAATTTCAAATTTCTGAAAAAGCAGATGCTATAATAGTTTGTGGAACAACTGGTGAAGCTTCTACAATGACTTTAGAAGAAAGAAAAGAAACTATTAAATATGCTGTTCAAAAAGTAAATAAAAGAATTCCTGTAATCGCTGGTACTGGCGCTAATTGTACAAAAAATGCAATAGAAATGACTAAATATGCACAAAGTGTCGGCGTTGATGGAGTATTAGTAGTTACTCCATACTATAATAAAACTACTCAAGCTGGACTTATTGCTCACTATTCTGCTATTGCTAAAGAAACTACATTACCAATTATTTTATATAGTGTTCCTAGCAGAACTGGTGTTAATATTATGCCAAATACATGTTTAGAACTTTCAAAAATTTCTAATATCGTTGCTATAAAAGAAGCAAGTGGCAATTTATCTCAAATTGCTGAAATCGCACATTTATGCAAGGATGATCTAAATATTTACTCTGGAAATGATGACCAAATAACTTCCATTCTTGCAGTTGGTGGTATAGGTGTAATTTCTGTTTTATCTAATATTGCACCTAAATATACACATAATATTACACAAAATTTCTTTGAGGGAAATATTTTTGAAGCTATTAAACTTCAATTAGATGCAATTCCTTTAATAAAAGCTTTATTTAGTGAAGTTAATCCAATTCCTGTTAAAGAAGCTTGCAATATGTTAGGTTTTGGTGGTGGTACACCTAGACTTCCTCTAATTCCTTTAAGTGATGCAAATAAAGAAATTTTAAAAAAGGAATTATTCGCCTTTGGTTTACTTAAATAACTATGCTATAATAAATATAGCTTTGTATAAAGCATTTTCAATTCAAATGAAAGGAATATTTTTTACTAATGAATAAAGAAAAAATATCTTCAACCAATTCTGTTAATTCTTATGAGTTAACTAATAATTTAATAGAAATTGATGAAAATAAATCAGCTATCTCTAAGGAAGACATTGCTGAATTTAAGGAAATTATCAAAGATATTGCTGAAAACTCAAATGTAACTGCATTAAAGGACCATATTCAACACATAAATTCATCAAGATATGCTCATTGTGAAGAAGTTGCCCTTTATACTTTCTTAATATGCAAAAAATTGAAATTAGATTATATTTCAGCTGCTCGTGGTGCAATGTTACATGATTTCTATTTTTATAATTGGAGAAATAAACATGTTGAAGGTCAAAAAAAATTTCATTTATTTAGGCATCCTAGAATTGCTTTAGAAAATGCTTTAGATATATTTGATTTAAATGATATGGAAAAGGATATTATTGTAAAACACATGTGGCCATTAACAATTGTGCCACCTAAATTTAAAGAAAGCTACATAGTTACTTTAGTAGATAAATATTGTGCAACAAAAGAATTCTTTAAATTTTTAAAAATCAAAAAAAGTACTAAACTACTTGAATCTGGCAAAACAAGTGAAAAATAATATATAAAATTAACAATATAATTTGTAAAAATAATAATTATAATAAAAAGGAGATTTAATATGCTTAAAGTTTTAATAAATGGTTGTAATGGAAAAATGGGTCAAGTTCTTGCCACTCAAATAAGAGAAACTCAAGATGTTGAAGTTATTTGTGGTGTTGACAGAATAGATACTGGTGACAACTCTTTTCCTGTTTTTACAGATACACATTCTATCGATATAATACCAGATGTTATTATAGATTTCTCTGTTCCAGCAGCAACATTTCCAATTCTAGAATTTGCCAAGAAAAATAATATTCCTATAGTAATTGCAACTACTGGATTTAGTGATAAAGAACAACAAAAAATAAATGAATATTCTAATTCATTACCAATTTTTCAATCTTCAAATATGTCTTACGAAATAAATTTAATGGCAAAATTGGTTGCTTCTTTAGCACAAAAATTACCTTCTTCTGATATTGAAATTATTGAAACTCATCACAATAGGAAAGTTGATGCACCAAGCGGAACAGCACTTATACTTGCCAACAGTATAAATGAAGCTTGTGATAACTCTTTTTATTACGAATATGATAGACATTCAAAACGAGAAAAACGTTCAAAGAACGAAATTGGCATTCACTCATTGCGTGGTGGAACCGAAGCTGGAAAGCATACAGTTATATTCTTTGGAAATAATGAATCTTTAGAAATTACCCACAATGTAACATCTCGTAGTGTTTTTGCAGATGGAGCTATTAAAGCTGCAGAATTTATTATACACAAAGATAATGGTATGTATTCTATGAATGACTTATGTAAATAATATATAATTACATATATGCACAATTGATATTTATATTTTAAAAGGCATTTTCTCAAATGCCTTTTTTCTATAAACTTCAAATATCAATTATTTCTTCATATTTCAAAGCATATTCCAGAACAGAATAGAAAACTCGTACAAAGCCATTTTTTATATTTCCAGTTCAACAGACTAAAACTAAAACATAAAATGTAACACAAAAAAGCGTAGTTTACGCTACACTTTTGTTGTTACCCCCATAATATTTTATTGCTTTTTTTCTTATTTTGAAATAAAGAATTAGATTACAAAAAAATATGAATTTTTGAAATAAATCAATATCTAACAATTATTATACTATCTATATAAAAAATTTCAAGTATTTTTCGAATAGTTTTTTTCATCTTTTTTCCTCTTTATGTAGAAAAATGTTGAATTTTGTCATTTAAAATTATTTATAGTAAAAGAAATACTCATCATCTTCTATATCTGGTTTATTTACAATTGTGAAGTTATTTGGATAATCCATTTTTTTCGTTTCACTCTTAACAGGTACAAATTTTAAATAATCTAAAAATGTAAAAAATATCATCATACATATTACAAATAAAAATGCTAAAAATATCATAATTTTCTGTTTAATTTTCAATGTATCAAATTTTTCTGATACAAAATCTTCTGTTGGCCTTATATGAGAATCATAAAATTTAGAATAAAAATTATTTGTATAATTTTCTTTATATTTATTTGAATTTGATTCTTCATTAACTTTATTTGAAGCATAATTGTAAAAATCACTTGCCATATCATTTAAGTCACTCTTCTGCTGATTCTCTAGTTCTATATCATATTCATTTCGTAATTTTTCATCAGATAATACTTCATAAGCTTCATTTATCTTCATTGACATATCTTCAGCAATTTTTTTATCTCCATTATACACATCTGGATGATATTTTTTAATTAGTGCCTTGTATGACTTACGAATTTCAGATTTACTTGCATCATTTTTTATATTTAAAATTTCATAATAGTTCATAAATTCTCCAAAATCTTTTATTTATATTTATTATACTTTATTTCAAAATTTAAGACAATACAAAAAAACATATTTCATACATATTTATATTGCATGAAATCTAACAATCGTTTTCCACAAAAAAAGATGACAATCAATTAAAATTGTCATCTTTAAATTATATCAAAATAAAATTTTCAGTTTAAAATTAGATAACAGCATATCCACCAATCATTTTGCTTTCTTTAACACCATTTACAAAATTGTGTCCTCCAGCTAAAATAACTTTATCTCCATTTTCTAATATTCCCTTAACTTTTAATTTTTCAATTCCAGCTTCAACTGTTTTATCTGTATTTTCAGCAGAATCAACATAAACTGGATATACATTCCAAGCTAATCCTAATTGACGGAATGTTCTCTTATTATCTGTAACAGCTAAGATTGGGCATCCAGCTCCCATTCCAGCTAATCTTCTAGCAGAATTACCAGAATTTGTATAGCATACAATAGCATCAACTTTCATGTTTTTAGCCATTACACATGTTGAATAAGCAATATTATCTTCTAATGTATTTAATTCGATGTTTGTATTTTCATCAAATCTCTTCCAGTAGTTAATTGTTGGTTCAACTCTTTTAGCTATTTTATCCATTGTTTGGATACATTCTAATGGGAATTTACCCATAGCACATTCACCAGAAAGCATGATTGCACTTGTTCTATCATAAATAGCATTAGCAACATCTGATGCTTCAGCTCTTGTTGGTAATGGATTGCTCATCATTGATTCTAGCATTTGTGTAGCTGTAATAGCTGGTTTATTTCCTCTATTAGCTAATTTGATGAATTTCTTTTGCATTACAGGTGGTTCTGTAAAGTCTGTTTCAGTAGCCATATCACCACGAGCTATCATTTGAGCATCAGCTGCTTTTACGATATCTTCCATGTTTGATAAACCTTCAACATTTTCAACTTTAGTAATAATTTTAATATCTTTACCACCATTTTCATCTAATACTTTTCTAACTTGCGCAATATCATCTAAATTTCTTGCAAATGAAATTGCAACATAATCATATTCATGTGCACAAGCTGCTTTTAAATCGTTTATATCCTTTTCTTTTAAAGCTGGTAAACGAATTATTGTTCCTGGTAAATTCATAGTTTTTCTACTTCCTAAAGGATTACCATGAATTACTGTACAATGAATATCTTTGTCAACGATTTCATCAACTCTTAATTCGATTGCACCATCATCTATTAAAATTTTTGTTCCTGGTTGTACATCTTTATATAAGTTTTTGTATGTTACAGAAACTTTATCTTTATCTCCAATAATATCTTCGTTAACTAAAACGAATTTTTGTCCATCTTCTAATGGAATTTTTTCATTCTTTCCAGTAACTAACATTCCTGTTCTTATTTCTGGACCTTGCATGTCCAAAATCATAGGAACTGGTAAATCGTATTGTTCTCTTAGTTTGATAATTTCTTGTGTTTTCCATTCTTGTTCATCATAGCTACCGTGTGAGTAGTTAATTCTGCATACATTTAATCCTGCATCAAATAATTCTTTTAATCTGTTTTCACTAGATGGTCCGATTGTTCCAACAATCTTTGTTTTTCTTAAATCTGATTTCATATTTCTACCCCTCTTCTTTTTTTAATCATTAACTAGTATAACACAAAATGCAAATTTTTCAAGTATTTTTCTAAAGTATTTTTACTATCTATTTGATTTTTTTCTCTTTTTCCTGATGTATCAAAAAATTCAATATTATACTTTTTACTAATTATTTATAAAAATACAAAAAGGCCGTGTGCACCGAATGATGCACACAGCCTTTTTGTTGCAAAGCACTTTAGATATGCTTTGCCCTAGCCTGTTCCAGCTTCTTCATAATATGATGATGTCTATTTTTCTGTGCCTGTCTTGCTTCTTCCTGCTTTGTTTTGGCAGAGTAAGCAAATACCTCCTCTACATTTCCACCATCCAAGTTATGTGCAAGACTTCCTGCATAGCTATCCTTCTTCCGACCAACATCATGTCTTCTACGTGCCATAAGAATCTCCTTTCGACACTAACAAACAATTAGGTTTCATATAAAAACCTACGAACATAACTATTATACTACATGTTTACATAAAAGTAAACCTTATTTTTCAATCCATTTTACAAGATCTAGATTTTCAGAATCTATAAGCATCTCATGTTTTGGCATTACTCTAAATGTATATCCGAAATTTCCACCTGTTGTTAAATCTAAAGTTGCTTCATAGAAGCTCTTTCCATTTTCTTCACCGATTTTGTTCATTTCCTCTGTATATACATTTTTAACAGTTCCATTATCTTGAACTTGTCCAAAATATACTTGTACTTCTGCATTATTTTCATCTATATTAGGAAATTCAACTTCACAGTTTACTGTAATTTGAGTTCCTGCATTGAATTTACCATTATCTACATTTCTATCCTGTGTAATTTTGATGTTTTTCCAATTTTGTTTTACATTTCTTTTCCAATCAACAAAGCTCATAACATTGTCTAGGTTTTGGAAATACTTTCTATTTAAATCACATAAAGGCATATATAAATCATTGATATAATCAATAAGCATTCTAGATGTACTATACTTTCCACCAGTTGTTTTTATTGAATTTTTCATCAATGTTAACCATTCATTAGAAATTCCTCTTTGATCTTGATTATAATAAGCTGGGATAATTTTATTTTCTAATAAATGATATAAGCTATTGCTATCAGCTTTATCTTGTTCCTCATAAGAATTATAGCTTGCATTTGTTCCAATAGCCCAACCATTTGTGCCATCATAACCTTCTGCCCACCAACCATCTAAAATACTGCAGTTTACAACACCATTTACAGATGCTTTTTCACCAGATGTTCCAGAGGCTTCCATTGGTCTTCTTGGATTATTAAGCCATACATCAACACCACTAATTAAGTAACGAGACATTCCAATATTGTAATTTTCTAGTATGAATATTTTTCCTTTAAATTGTGGCATTAAAGAAACTTCGTGAATGTATTTAATTAAGTCTTGTCCTTCTTTATCTTGTGGATGTGCTTTACCAGCAAAAACAATTTGAACTGGTCGACTTTCGTCGTTTAAAATTTGTGTTAATCTTGCAATATCTTTAAAAATTAAAGTTGCTCTTTTGTATGTTGCAAATCTTCTTGCAAAACCAATTGTTAAAGCTTTTGGATTTAAAGCATTTACTATTTCACCAATTTGGTCATATCCAATTCCACTATTTACATATCTTTCTGTAATATTTCGTTTTATCAAACGCATCAACTTTTCTTTTCTTGCAATATGAGCAGCCCATAATCTATCATCTGGAATATTATCAATTCTTTGCCATGTAGAATCTTGTTCAATCTTATCTTGCCAATATGGTGGTAAATATTCATTATATAAAGCTTTCAAATTTGGAGCAAGCCATGTGCATGTATGAATTCCATTTGTTACATAAGTAATTGGAGATTCATCTTCTGCAATATTAGGCCATACTTCACTAAATAATTCTCTTGAAACTTCTCCATGTAATTTACTAACACCATTTTTCTTGCCAGCAATCTTTAATGCAAGTATTCCCATATTGAATCCTTGTTCAAAGCCTTCATTTTCTTTCATTCCAAGTTTTAAAAATTCTTCTCTTGAAATTCCTAATTTTGGCCAGAAATTACTGAAATATTTTTCTACTAAAGTAACATCAAAAATATCATTTCCAGCTGGTACTGGTGTATGTGTTGTAAATACAGTTTCAACAGTTGCCATTTCTTTTGCAATTTCAAAAGAAACTTGTTTTTCTTGCATAATATTATAAATCAATTGTAAATTTAAGAATGATGAATGTCCTTCATTCATATGGTATAAAGTTGGTTTTAATCCAAGATATTTTAAAGCTTTAACTCCAGCCATACCAAGAACTATTTCTTGGCGAATTCTCATTTCTTTATCTCCACCATATAAACGAAGTGTTATATTTCTTAAATCTTCATCATTTTGTTCAATATCTGAATCCATTAAATATAATTTAACTCTACCAACATTGATTTGCCATAATTTTAAATGTAAAATTCTATCTCCTAATTCTACATCTATAATTACATCATCATCCATTTTATCTTTAACTGGTGATATTGGTAAATTATATAAATCTATATTATGATATTCTGAACATTGTTCTCCTCTACCATTTATTTTTTGATGGAAATAGCCATTTTTATATAGTAATCCCACTGCTACAAAAGGAATACCTAAATCACTAGCAGATTTTAAATGATCACCAGATAAAATTCCAAGTCCACCTGAATAAATTGGAACAACTTCATCTAAACCATATTCAGCTGAAAAATATGCTATTAAATCTTTTTTGTTGTTTGGATATTTTTTATTAAACCAAGTATCTTTGCTGTTCATATAATTATCAAAATTTTCTACAACTTTATTATATTGTTTTAAAAATTCTTGATCTTCTGAAACTTGTTCAATTTTACTTTGATTTACTAATTTTAAGAATTTTATTGGGTTTTTACCTACATTTTCCCATAAATCAATATCGATTGTTTGAAATAATTTTAAAAATTCTGTATTCCAAGACCACCATAAATTATTAGCAATTTCTGTTAAACGACTAATCTTTTCTGGAAGTTGTGGAACAACTGTAACTCTATTGAATATATACATTTTATATATTCCTCCTTTGTAATTTTCCGTTTTTTTCTTATGCTTTTTAATATAATTATTATCTATTATAATCTTATTTTTGTCAAATATTTTTGTAGTTTTTTCAAAATTATTTTATTATTTTTTCATTACATATTTGCAACATTTATATTAAATTTAAGTTACATTTATTTTTTTATGTATTTTTCATGTTTTTATAAAATTTATGTGTTATAATGTAGTAAATTATTAGATTATGGAGGATATTATGAGCAAAGAAATAAACGTTCCAGAGTTTATGAATAGAGAACCTAGAATTCCAAAAGATATATCTCCACTTGAATTCTATGCACAAGCTCGTTTTTTTTATAACCAAAAAGGATTAAATCCCGAACTATTTGCAAAATATTTTAAGTTAGTTTGTTCAATTGGAGAAAAAAATTGTATAAATAGACAACTTTCACAAGAGGAAGTTGTAAAAATGAAAGATTCTTTTACTAGTCATTGTATAAAAAAAGGATTTACTAATCATGACCTTATGCAAGAAATTTATTCTTATGAATTATATGCAAAAGAAGTAAGAACAAGTCGTCCTCTTTCCAATAGAGAAAAATTCGACTTAAGAAAACAATTAACTACTACTTATCGTTACAAAGATACATATAAATCAAATAAACCATTAAAAGATTTAAGAGGAATCCCTACCTTTGTAGCTCCTGAAAAAAGAAAATACTTGGAACTTGCTAATTGGGCAAGCATTAGTTTTGCAAAACTCGAGTCTGAAAAAGATGGTAAAAATTTAAGATTCATAGATTCTTCAGCAGAACAACAACATTTAAAGAATGTTGCTGAAAAAAGAAGAAGCCTACGTTTATCTTATTCTGATAAATTTACAAAACAACATGAATTTAAAGTTAGCCCTGAAACTAAAAAAAGAATTGCAAGTTTAGTATTAGCTGGAAGTATCGCTATTGGTGGTTTAGGTATTGCCTCTAAAGAATATAGTTATCATTCAACTACATTTGACAAAGCTGTTTCAGAGGGTGTATTACCATCTGATTTAAATATTTCAGATGATACACTTGCGTTATATAATAGTGTACTTCAAAGAATTGATACTTTTAGCAATTCAATTCCATCAGCTGAAGATGAACAAGCTCTTGTATCTGATTTTCGTACTTTATCTCATAAGACATTTAGTGACAGAGCAACTTCAGCATATAATAAAGCTCACAAAGATGATAAATATTTTACACCAGCCACATCTGCTGAATTTGAGAAAATTGAAGTTCCTAATTCTGCAACTGGAGTTGAAATAGCTTATTCAGTAAAATATTATAACAACAATGGTCATCAAATAGATCAAGCTCATGGAGCTGATGGATTATTGGGTCATATTAGTCATGATCCTATACAAAGTTATTCTGATTTAGATGATGATATAGATGCTCTTGCTCGTGATGTTCACAAAATAAACGAATCTGTTAAAAATGGAACATTAACAGAATATGAAAGAATAAGTCAAGTTAAAAAGCACTTATCTTCTATGGTAGATTTGCTTGGTAGAACAACAGATTTAACTGCAAAAGACTTTGTACTTGAAGATGATCTTTTAGGTTCAACTCAACATTTAGAATCAAATGGACAAAACTTTAAAAAGATGGTTAAAGATAGAGAATCTCAAGCTGGAAAACCAAATGAAAAAACAGATTCATCTAAAGGATGGGATAGATAAATTTTAATCAAAAAAGAAGCTGTAGCAAGCTTCTTTTTTTGCGTCTAATACCAATAATAAACTTATAATTTAAATCCATATGGTAATAACTCTTCTATTTTATATTCTTTTATTTCTTCATTATTTTTTGTAATAACTTTAAAATCTTTTGATACGAATTCTTGCATAAACTGTCTACAATAGCCACATGGTAAACATTCATTATTTTTCTGCTCTTTTCCATCTTCTCCTCCAGCTACTGCAATACTCTCAAATTCTCTTTCTCCTTCTGATATAGCTTTTGTAAAAGCTACTCTTTCAGCACATATACTTTGAATTCCTGCATTTTCTACATTACAACCATAATATAATTTTCCGCTTTTAGTTTTTAATACAGCTCCAACTTTGAAATTACTATATGGTGCATAAGCATTTTTTCTAGCTTTTTCTGCCATTTCAATTTGTTCTAATTCCATTTTTAATTCCTTATATTAAATTTAGATTTTTAAAGGTATCTATAACCTCTTTCATTATTAAACATTTTCAAATTTAACAATATCTTTTTATATTTACAACAATACGATCATTTCTTGTCGTTCTATCAATAGATTCAAAAATAAATTTTCCTTTTCCTCTAATTGTTATTTTATCACCCACCTGTAATTTTTTGCTTTCTTTTTCTTCATTTATTCCATTAACAAAAACTCTACCTGTCTTCAAAATTTCTTGTGCATTTCCTCGCGAACATTTAGCAAGTTCTGAAACGAAATTATCTAATCTATTTGAAGGAATTATTATTTTTAAATTTTCATATTTTTCCTGCTTTTCTTCAATTTCATTTATTTCAATTATTGATATTTTAGATTTTTTAAATCTAATTAACTCAGCTAAATTACTTGCAAAATATTCTACATTTTCAGCAAATACTATAATATCAGCTCCATCATCTCTAACTATAATATCACCAAACTTTTCTCTTTTAATTCCAAGTTTCATAATACCGCTTAAATATTCTCGATGCTCATATTTTTGCTCTGGAGGTAATTTTATTTGTAAAACTTTAAAAATAAGTTGTAGATTTCTTTTTGCTATTTCTTCATTTAATTTTTCTGGATAAAAAATAATACATTCTCTATCTGCATTTTGAATACCACCAAAGAAAAAATAATTTTTTATATTATTTTCTTTTATATATTTTTGAGCCAAGCTTTTTTCATCTAATTGGATAAAATCAGTATAAGTAATTTTATTCTTTGAATTACAAAATCTTATTTTATCTTCAATTTTAGCTATTAGTAATCTGTCCTCTTCCTTTTTATCTTTGACTGTATCATTGTAATACATTTCTTTCCTCCAAATTTAATCTTCTCTAGTATATTGCCTTCAGTTTTTTCTTCTTGTTTTGTAATTTTTCTTTGCTTTTTTACAGATAAATTTTCTATAATATATTTTTCAATTGCTTGCTCATCTAAATTATATTTTTCTTCGATTTCTTTACAACTTCCTTGCTTTATAAATTCATCAGGGTATGCAAATTTCTTAAACAAAATTTTCTTAAAATCCTTTGAATTATTTACGCTTTGATTTTCTACAATTATTTCTTCTATTGCAGTACCTAAACCACCATTTTCTGTGCCATCTTCTACTGTAATTACATTACTTGTTCTTTTTATTTCTTGCCAAATTCCTGATTTGTCTAATGGTTTTAAAAATCTAGCATTTATTACAGTTATGCTTATGCCCTTCTCTTTTAGTGCTTTAGAAACAGAATATGCTCTTGCCACCATTTTGCCAATTGCTATAATTGTAGCATCATCTCCACTAGCTAAAACTTCATAATCTCCCAGCTCTATTTCTTTTTCCTTATTTTCTTCTATATTTGCATTCCAAATATTATTCTCTCCACCTCTTGGATATCTAATTAGTACTGGTTTATTTAGAGTTACAGCAAATTCCAACATCATCTCTAATTCTTTAAAATTTTTAGGAGCCATTATTACAAAATTAGGAATTATTCTTGTAAAACTCATATCAAACATCCCTTGATGTGTTTCTCCATCAGCTCCTACAATCCCTGCTCTATCAGCACAAATAATAACAGGCAAATTTTGTATTGCAACATCATGAATAAGTTGATCATATGCTCTTTGAATGAAAGATGAATATATTGGAACAACTGGTATCATACCGCTTTTTGCCATTCCAGCTGCCATTCCAATAGCATGTTGTTCAGCTATACCAACATCAAAAAATCTTTCTGGAAATTTTTTTGAAAAGTTTTCAAGTCCTGTTCCTTCAGCCATTGCAGCTGTAACTGCAACTATTTTGTCATTTTTTTCTGCAAGCTCAACTATTTTTCTTCCAAATACACTTGAATAATTTTCTTTTGATTTTTCTTTTTTCTTGCCAGTTTCAATATCAAAACTAGAAATACTATGAAATTTGTTTGGACTTTCTTCAGCAGGTTTATAGCCTTTTCCTTTTTTAGTTAGTACATGTAATAAAACAGGTCCTTCCAAATCTTTAGCAATTTTTAATATTTCTTCTAGTTTTTTTAAATTATGTCCATCAACTGGTCCTAAGTATCTAAAGCCGATATCCTCAAAATACATTTTAGGAATAACAATTTGCTTTATTCCTTTTTTCATTTTTTGAACTAAACATACAATTTTTTCACCAATAAATGGTATTTTTTTAATAATTTCTTTTCCTCTTATGCTAGATTTTATATATGCTTTTTTAGTTCTAAGTTTAGAAAGCATGAAAGCAACTCCACCAACATTTTTAGAAATACTCATCTCATTGTCATTTAAAATAACTAATAAATTAGTTTTACTACTTCCTGCATCATTCAAAGCTTCTAAAGCCATTCCACCAGTAAGTGCTCCATCACCAATAACTGCAATAACTTTATTCTCTTCATTCTTCAAATCTCTACTTCTTGCCATTCCTAGAGCAACTGAAATAGATGTACTACTATGACCAGTATTGAAATGATCATATTGACTTTCTTCTGTTTTTGGAAAGCCCGCAAGTCCATTCATTTTTCTAAGTGTATCAAATTTATCTGCTCTACCAGTAAGCATTTTATGTACATAAGTTTGATGTCCAACATCCCACACTATTTTGTCTTCTGGTAAATTAAATACTCTATGTAATGCAATAGTTAGTTCAACAACACCTAAATTAGATGCTAAATGTCCACCAGTTTGTGAAACTGTTTCAATTATCCTATTTCTAATATCTTGTGCAAGCTCTTCTTGCTCGTTCAAATCTATATTTTTAATATCATTTGGTCCTTTTACCTCATTAAGTTTCATAACATTCTCCTATTAGCTTTATACTGTTAATTTCATATATTTTTCTTTTGTATTAAAATTTTGTTTTATATGATAATCTAATAATGTAATTGCATTTTATAGAAAATTATAAAACTAAGAAAACCATTCCTGCTGTTAATAAAGGTATAGTTATATTATCTGTTCCTTTTATTGAAATTCCCTCTACTATTGTAGCAAGTATTGACATAACAAAAGCTTTTATTAACCAGTTAGCAACATTCAAATATGATAATGCACCAGAAATAATAAGCAAAGTTATTATGAACATTGTAGCTGAACCTGCAAGAGTTTTTTTATTACCATTTACACTATACTCTGGACTTTGTATTCCCTTTCCTACAATTGCAGCCATTCCATCTGCGTATCCCATAACAGCAACACCTACTAACCCTATTGTCGGATTGTTCAATGGTCCAAATGTTACTAAAGCCAAAATTAAAAGAGATAATGCATAATAAACTGTTCCTAAACCATCTTTCTCATCATCTTCTCTTTCCATTGATTTTATAATATTGAATTTATAAGACAAAAAATTGATAACTACGAATATTGCTGGGCATATTGATGCAACCCACATATTATCAAAAAATACCATTGCAATTATCCACCAATTGGATAACATTATATGTATAAACTTTCTACTTGCCTCTTTATTGATTTTGGTAAATAGTCCTGATATTGCAATTATAGTACCAATATACAAAAAAGAAGCCATTATTCCGTATAAATTTTTCATTTTACTACCTTTCTATTTTTTTACATATTATAACATCAATACTTACAAATATAAACATTTTTCTTGTAACTTTTATGTGAATTTTACATTTTTAGTAATATTTTTATTCTGTTGATATAATAAATTTCATTATATGAAAAGTAATTGCATATTCTTGAAATAATTTTTCAATTACTATTGTTTTTGATTTTTTTTTAGTATATAATATGCATTGTAATTGGGGTATCGCCAAGCGGTAAGGCAATCGGCTCTGACCCGATCATTTCCTGTGTTCGAATCACAGTACCCCAGCCAATTAAATATAATACGAACAATATAAATAGTTGTATAAAAAGATAAACCATACTTATTCTTAAGAATTTAATAAGTATGGTTTATTTTTATATAAAAAAAGAAACAGACTTGCTTACGCAAATCCGCCTCTTTCCACTTGCGGTCACCGTTTTTTTTCGATTCTACTTTTAGTTCTTCTTTCTCAAGTGCTTGCCATCAGCAAAAGTTGCCGAAGCAATTGCTACACCTATCACAGAAATGAACTGTCCCATATAGTTGCCATCCACGCTCAACAGTCCCCCGAGTAAGAAGAAAAAAATCCCCGCACCAAAGAAGCTGCAAAAGCGGTCATTGGTATAGCAACCAAGCATTGCGATTGCAAAGCCACCTGCCATGACAATCACAATAAATCCAACCGCCATATAAGACGGTTCCATGCTTGCCACCAGCATGATTCCACCCAGAATCATAATAGCAGCAACAACCAGGCTGAAAATAAGAACGTACCGTTTAATTTTTTCAATCATAAGAGTAATCTCCTTTAACTCTTTTGGTGACCGCAGATGTGCACCTTTAATCCACATAACTGACAGCAGATATTAGGTGCTTTCCTGTATCTAGCAAGTAGGTACTTTTTTAGTATATCATCATTTATGTAAACTGTCAAGTTTTTATCTTTATTAGATAGTGTCAATTTTTTTCGGGAAAAATTTTATAAAAAATTCTTCCATCAATATTCGTGTTTAATAAACTCATTAA
>CAKPCF010000015.1 GCA_934141445.1 uncultured Clostridia bacterium
ACATAAATAATTTTGAATCTCAAACTCGTTCTAAAGTGTTTATATAGTAATACGATTTTTACTCATTGTCAACAAAATTACTATATTTTAATAAAGATTCGTTCGACATTTTTTGCATTTCAAACATATAATTTTATAAAAAAAATAAGGAATCTCAGTATTTACTTTTACTAAAATTCCTTATACCGTTTTAGGAAGTTACCAAAAACTTCCACCACCGGCTAAAATTATTACTACTACCATTGATAATTCCAAAATATTTTTTACCAATTAAATAATTATGAAAATTACACCTATAATAAGAAAAACTACACCAAGAATAATCTCTGCATTCTCTCCTGATACATAAAATTCATCAGGCTTAATAGGATTATAATAAATATCAACTTCATCACCAATTCTATATTTACTATTTCCAGATGAACTCGTTGCCTTTTCTGTATATGTTTGACCATCAACAGTATACTCATATATTGGAAACTCAACTGAATAACTTCTATCATGTTCTCTATCGTAATTGCGTTCAACATCTATATCAACAACAGTTCCCTTTGTTACACTCGTACAATTTTTCTTTTTTCTAAAAAACATTATAATAAGCAAAAGTCCAATTACCGCAAATATTATTCCAAAAATTCTTGCTCCTCCTGCTCCTAAATTTATTTCTCCTCCTACTTCTGAACTCATTTTTTTTACCTCTATTTAATTATTATATTTTTTATATCATACCCATATTATTTTATCAATACAATATTTTACAACTTTAATTTTTCCTTTAATCCAGTATTACGCTTTCTATTTTCTGAATTATTTACCATAAAATCTATGAGTTTACTGTTTCCAATAACTATCAACATTTTTTTTGCTCTTGTCATACCAGTATATAATAAATTTCTTGTAAGTAGCATATTTGAAGAAGGTGGAATTGCTAAAATTACAACATCAAACTCACTTCCGTTGTGCTTTATGTATTGTTATTGCATAAGCATGTTCTAATTGTTCTAGCTCTGAAAAAGCATACCAAGCAGTTTTTCTATCATCAAAATATACTTCTAGCTGTTTTTCTTCAAAATCAATTTTAGTTATTCTTCCAAGTTCTCCATTAAAAATTCCTGTACCATTTTCATATTTTATATCTGTTTCTTTCCTACCTTTTTCCCAATATATATCATAGTTATTTTTTATTTGCATTACTCTATCGCCTTCACGAAAAATAACACCACCATAATTCTTCTCCATCAACTCTTCTCTATGTGGATTTAATGCTTCTTGCAGAGATTTATTCAATTCTTTCGTACCAATTTTTCCCTTTTTAGTTGGTGTTAAAACTTGAATGTTAGTAAAAAAATCATAATTTCCATATTTTTTTAATCTCTCTTTACTCAATGATATAACTTGGTACAACATTTTATCTTGATTTGATTCATTTATATAAAAGAAATCATCTTCTGAATCTTCTTCATAGTCTTTTTTTCCAATGAAATTTACACCATTATTAACATCATGTGCATTAACTATTATTTTACTTTTAGCTGCTTGTCTAAAAATCTTATTTAATGAAACAGTTGGAATTTGCTCTGATTCAATTAAATCTTTTAAAATGCTTCCTGGTCCTACTGATGGCAATTGGTTTGAATCACCAACTAGTATCAATTTACTACCTAAAAATAAAGCTTTTACTATATAATTCATTAAAAAAATATCAACCATTGACATTTCATCAATTACCAAAACATCAGCATCTATTGGTGATATATCTGCATTTATACTTTCTAATTTATCATCTTCAACTTTTCCTATTTCTAATAATCTATGAATTGTTTTAGCCTCTTCACCAGTTGTCTCTGTCATTCTTTTTGCTGCTCTTCCAGTAGGGGCACATAGAACTACTTTTTTTCCTTTAGATTTATATAATTCTAACATGCATTTAATTATAGTTGTTTTTCCTGTTCCTGGTCCACCAGTAATTATACAAACATTATTCTCATTTATTTGTTCTATTGCCTCAAACTGCTTTTCAGATAGCTTTATTGATAATTTCGATTCCTGTTTACTTATTTCTTCTTTAAAGTTTTTAATATACTTTACATTTTTAAAATTTTGTAATTTCTTAATTCTTTCAGCAATATTATTTTCAGCCCTATAAAATGGAAATAAATAAACCCACTCATCATCATTACGATTCTCAATAGCTATTTCTTCCTTCATATTTAAGTTAATTAGGACATTCTCTATATTTTTTCTATCAACTTCTAATATTCCTTCAACAAACACAATTAAACTTTCTTTTTGAACACAAGTATTGCCATTATAACTAGCTGTAAGTAAAGCATACTTTATTCCACTTTTTATTCTACTTTCACTATCTTTTGCAACGCCTATTTGAAGAGCAATACTGTCTATTTTATTAAAATCAACTCCATAAACAATGTCTATTAAAATATATGGATCATCTTCTATTTTTTGTACAGCATCTCTTCCTAAAGCATCAAAAACCTTCTTACTATTATTAGCACCAATTCCAAATTTTTCTAAGAATCCAACAATCTGCCATAGTTCCCATTTTTCGTTAAATTCTTCTCCTATTTCATAAGCTTTATCTTTTGAAATACCTCTTATTTCTGCTAATCTTAATGGTTCAAATTTAAAAATATTGATACTTTCATCACCAAATTTTTCTATTATTTTATGTGCAGTTGCTGGTCCAATTCCTTTTATTGTTCCACTTGCCAAATATTTTTCTAATGCAACAGCCGTTTCTGGCATAAGCTTTTCAAAGCTATCAATTTTAAATTGTTCACCATATTCTTGGTGAGTTACCATTTTGCCTGCTAACTTTAATGAATCCCCAGCTGCAATAAAAGGCAAATAGCCTACAACAGTAATCTCATCTTGTTCATCTGTTTTAAAAACAGCTATGCAATAGCTGTTAGATTCATTCTGATATATAAAATCTTCTATTTGTCCTTTTAATTCCAATTTAGTCTCCTATCTAAAATTTATGTTTTGAAATGTTAATAATCGACATTTTTCACTATAGAAATACATAGATTTACATTTTTCTCCACTTATTTAATATTTTTTCACTTTTATTATTTTAGTTATTCTATCAAAAATATATTATTTTTTCAATACAGCTATTATAAAAGTTTCCTCTGTGCCCGTGGCACTTTTATGTAAAAAAAGCTATACTATTAGATATCTTTCTAATAATATAGCCTTTTTTATTTATGCTATAATAGCATTTTATTTATTTTCATCTTCATTATTTAAAACAATGTTTTCATTTGTTTCTTCTTTAGAACTTGTTTTTATTGAATCTAACATTGTAATAAATTTAATGCTATCTCTCTTTTCGTCACTACCAAATGTTGTAAATTCATTTGATAATTGTTCCAATTTCTTTCCTCTAGTTACAAGATTATTTAAATCTACATTTACATATTTACATATCTTTTGTATACCTTCTTCATTAAATTTATGAACACCATCTGCTAAAGTTGTTGTTCCATCTAATAAAGAATTGCTTCCATCTAATAATGTATTTGTACCATTTTTCAATGTTTCAGAACCATCAGCAAGTTCTTTTATTCCACTTGTTAATGATGTACTTCCATTTGCAAGTGCAGAAGCACCAGTTGAAATTGTTTTTGCTGCTTCTACTAGTTGTGAGTTAGCTGATGTTAATTGTTTAGTAGAAGAATTTAATGTTGATAAACCGCTTTTTACTTGTGATGAGCCAGAGCTTAAATTTTCAGTACCAACAGATAATTGATTTAAACCTGTTGATAAAGTTGAAGCTCCATCTGATAATTTCTTTGAATTTTCAACTAAAGCCCCTGTTCCAGCTTTTAAAGCTACTGCACCTTCACCCAAAGTATCAATTCCTGCTCCTAATTCTTTAGCACCATCTTGAATTGACTTAATTCCAGTTGCTAAGTCTGTTACTGTTTTTCCACTTGCTTTTAATGTTTCTATTGTTTCATTTAAAGCACTAATATTCATTGTTAAATATTCTATATTAGCACTATTTAATTTTCTTTGATTTGTTAAAACTTCTTTTAATTCTTCTTGTTCTTCTGTTAAACTTTCTAATTGACTATCAACTACATTGTTCATATTTTCTATTTTTTCAATATTCGCTTTATCAGCATTTATTAAATTATTTAGTTTTTCTATTTTTTCTGTACTATTATCTTCTTTTTGCATAACTGCAATTGAGTCTAATATTGTTCCAGCACCATTTTCGATAGCTGTAGCACCAGCTTTTAAATTTGTTGTTCCTTCTGCTACTTCTGATAATTTTGAATCAACAGTTTCAATTCCAGCTGATATTGCTGTTGCACCAGATGCAATTGTTTTTGAACCTTCATCTAATTTTTTGCTATTTTCATTTAAACTGCTAATTCCTGAATTTAATTCATCATATTTTGAATTTAAAGTATCTACACCACCAGAAACTTGGTTCATAGCACTATTAAATTCTTCAGATTTATCTACGTATTCTTCTGTTCCTGACTTTAAATTTTGAGCTCCATCATTTAATGTATTAGCACCAGCTTTTAATGTGTTAATTCCAGTATTTAAAGTTTGAGCTCCACTATTTAATTGTTCCACACCATCTTTTAAAACAACAACGCCATCTTTTAAGCTAATTGTTCCTTCTTCAATTTGATTACTTGAATCTTGTAAAGTATTTGCTTGTTCAAATATTTCATCAAATTGTGTCCAATCAATATCCTCATCTAAAACCTTTGGAGTACAATATGTTATTATGTTTTTCATTTCAAAATTTGTTGTTTCCATAGATATTTTAATTTCACTTGGAATATCTATATCAAACTCACTTGATATATTTAAGCTTTCTTGTAATCCTGGCATTGCCATACCAAATACAATTGTTTTATTTCCATTTTCAATTACTTTTCCATTTGTAATTTCAATGTTTTTATTATTTTCATTATCAATAATTGTTCCAGAAACTACAACAAATGGTGTATACATAGTTTCTGTTTTTCCATTTATATTAACTTGTTTTTCTGATTTATTTTTATATTTTAATGTAATTTCTACATTTCCACTTTTTCCAGCTAATTCTTGTGCTGAAATTTCTTCACCATTCAATTTGTATTTTACTTCACAATCTACTGGTAAATCTTTATCTGTTTCACTTTGTTCAACATTTCCATCTTTATTAGTACTTACTATTGATTTATACTTTTCGCCATTACTGTTTAGCTTTGAATAAATAGTTTCATCATTTGTAACAGCAAATACTGGCATTGTATAGCAAAGCATTGCTATTATCATAATTATTGCAACAGTCTTTTTTACTAAACTATTCATTTTAAAATCCTTCCTTTCATAAATTATTCTTTTATTTTTCTCATTCCTGCTGTTGATTTGCAAATTATTTTATCAAAAGTCATTAAGAAAGCTGGTAACATAAATATTACAACTGCCATACTAATTATTGCTCCTCTTGACATTAACGTACACAAAGAACCAATCATTTCAATCTTTGAATATGCTCCAACACCTATTGTTGCTCCAAAGAAACATAATCCACTAACTATAATTGAACCAATTGATGTTTCAAGAGAAAGGCTAATAGCTTCTTTCTTATCTTTTCCTTCTTTTCTATTGTTGACATATTTTGTAGTAATCAATATTGCATAATCTATTGTTGCTCCTAATTGAATTGTTCCAATTACTATTGAAGCAATAAATGGTAATACAGTATTGGTATAGTATGGAATTCCCATATTGATAAATATAGCAAATTCAATAACTACAATTAAAATTACTGGTAATGAAATTGATTTCATTACACATATCATTATTAAGAAAATAATTCCAATTGAAACTGTATTTACACTATTAAAGTCGTGATTACTTATTTCAACTAAGTCTTTCATTAAAGGACCTTCACCAGCTAGAATAGCATCACTATCGTATTCTTTAATGATATTATTTATTTCATTTACTTGATTATTTAACTCATCTGTTGCCATTTCGTAATTTGAATTAACAATTATTATTTGATATTTGTCATTTTCAATTTTATTTATCAATTCATCTGGTAAGATCTCTGTAGGTATTCCTAATTTTTGCAATTTAGATAAACTTAATGACCATTCCATACCATCTAATTTATCTATTCTATCAATCATTTCATTTACTTTAGCATCATCTAAATCTTTATCTATTAAAATCATTTCTGTTGAAACCATGTTAAATTTCTCTTTTAATTCAGAATTTGCTATAACACTTCCTAAAGTATCTGGTAATGATTTATCTAGATTGTAATAAATTCCAGTATTTGTATATCCATAATAAGCTATTGGCAATATAATTACAAATATTGCTAAAGCCCATTTATAATGTTTTACTATAAAATCTTTTAATTTTGTAAATTTAGGTAAAATAACTTTATGTTTTGTTTTCTCAATTAAAGAATTACAACATAAAATCATTGCTGGTAAAATTGTAACAACACAAATTACTCCAAATAGAACACCTTTTGCCATTACTAAACCTATATCTTTACCTAAAGTTAAGTTCATACTACATAAAGCTAAGAAACCAGCAATTGTTGTTAATGAACTACCAACAACTGAAACTAAAGTTTTACTAATTGCTGTTGCCATTGCTTCATAAATATCTTTTGCAGTTTCTTTTTCTTGAATATAACTATGATATAAGAAAATTGCAAAGTCCATTGTAACACCTAATTGAAGAACACTACTAATTGCTTTTGTAATGTATGATGTTTCTCCTAAAAATACATTTGTACCCATATTATATAAAATTGCAATTCCTATATTAAGTAGTAATAATATTGGTGCAAAATATGAATCTAATGCGATTTGTAAAATTACTAAACATAGCCCAACTGCTATAAGTACATATGCTGTAATTTCTGAATCAGATACTTGTTTTGTATCTAATACCATAGCAGACATACCACTTATTTTACATCTTTCATCAGTAATATCTCTTAATTTTTGAACTGTTTCAAGTGTTTTATCTGATGATATTGAATCTTTAAAAGTAACTGCCATTAGTGTTGAATCATCTTTGTATAAAGAATCTTGTATTTCATCTGGTAACATTTCTACTGGTATTCCTTCTCCAAGTACATCAGCTAAGCTTGCTACTAATTCTACATTATCTAATTTTTTAATTTCTTCTTCCAACTTTAATATATCTTTTGTAGGCATATTATCTAGAATTATAATCGAATATCCACCCATATTAAATTCATCTGATAATATGTTTTCGCCTTTAATTGTTTCTACATCATCTGGTAAATATACAAGAATATCATAATTTATTCTTGTTGCTTTTATTCCAAATATTGATGGAATAATTAAAAGTAATGCAATAACTAATATTGCTTTTCTATGTTTACAAATAAATTCACCGAATTTCTGCATTTTCCCACTCCTTCTTTCCATATTTCTCCAACTGACTATTAGTCACTTTCTATATTATACTATCTTACTGACCAATAGTCAATAGTTTTTTAAAAAATATTGACTAACAGTCATTTTTGTGAGATAATCTATTTGTAGTAATAAATAATAATCATTTTTACTTAGATATAACTTATTTACAAGTTAAAGGTGGTGCTAATTAAATGAAAAAAAGTTTTTTAGAAAAAAATATTGTCAAATCAGAAAATAATATTAGTAATAAGAAAAATAATAATGTAGACAAAAATGAAAATATTACTGAAACTAATAACGAAAATAGTAAAGAAAACCGTTTATTGTCAACAGCATTTAAGCTTTTTACTGAAAAAGGTATAAAAGATACATCTATTCAAGAAATCGTTGATAAGGCTGAAGTTGGAAAGGGTACTTTTTATTTATATTTTAAAGATAAATATGAAATTAGGGACATACTAATTGTTAATAAATCTAGAAAATTATTCAAGGATGCTCTTGCAGAACTACGAAAAAATTCTATAGATTATTTACCAGACCAAGTAATATTCATAGTTAATTATGTTATAGATGAACTTGAAAAAAATCAAACTTTATTAAAGTTCATATCTAAAAATTTATCTTGGGGAATTTATAGTAAAACAGTAAACAAAATATATGAAGAAAATGAAGTTGAAGAAGATGGTGTATTTCAACTTTTCTATAAAGGATTAGAAGAATATAATATAAAATTAAAAGATCCTTATGTTACATTATATATGATAATTGAACTTGTAAGTTCAACCTGCTTTAATTCAATTCTTTATAAAGAACCTTTACCTATCCAAGAATATAAACCATTTTTATATGATGCAATAAAAAAATTGATGGCAGAATAGCTATTTGATGTTTTTTATATCTAATATGCAAATTTCAGCATATCATTTATTTAGTTTTTAATATACAAAAGCTCATAAATATAGTTACTTAAAATGTAAATAACTTATTTATGAGCTTTATTCTATTTTATCCAAATATACCTTTTCTCTTTATTGGTGGTTGTTCATTCATAGTTTTAGCAAGTTCTACTAAAAGTTCTCTTTGTTCATGTGTTAATCTCTTTGGAACTTGTACTATAACAGTAAATACAAAATCGCCTCTCCAATTTCCATTGATACTTTTAAATCCTCTATTTTTAATAGTAAATTTTGTGCCAGTTTGAGTACCTTCTGGAATCTTAAACTTTTCCTTTGTTCCATCAACCATAGGAACTTCTATTTCTGTACCTAAAGCAGCACCAGTAAATGTTATTGGAACTTCGCACAAAACATGTTCTGCTTTTCTTGAATAGATACTATGCTTCTTTACATGAACAACTATGTATAAATCACCTTTTGGTCCGCCATTTACACCTGGTTCGCCTTCACCCTTTAGTACAATTGTTTGACCTTCATCAATTCCTTCTGGAATTTTAACTTTAATTTTTACAGACTTTCTAACATATCCTTTTCCTCTGCAATCAACACAAGGCTCTTTTATTACTTTTCCTGTTCCAGCACAATTTGGGCATACTTTTTGTGTAGCCATTTGTCCAAATGGTGTTGTAACAACTTGTTTTATTTTTCCTGTTCCATTACAAGTTGAGCACTTTTCTGCTGTTGTCCCCTTCTTAGCACCTGTGCCTGAACATGATGGACAAGTTTCATTTCTATTTAAGCTTATTTCTTTTTCAACACCTAAATAAGACTCTTCAAAAGTAATATCTAAGCTAATCTTTAAGTCTACACCTTTTCTTGGTCCATTACTACTTGTTCTACCTCTAGAAGAACCTCCAAAGAATGAAGAAAAGATATCTCCTAAATCTCCAAAGTCTCCGAAATCTGAAAAGCCACCAAATCCATCAAATCCTGAACCATAAGAATAATATCCTCCACCTTGTGAGCCATTTCCAAATCCTTGTGGACCATCAAATCCAAATTGGTCATACATTTTTCTTTTTTGACTATCTGATAATACTTCATAAGCTTCATTTACCTCTTTAAACTTAGCTTCTGCTTCTTCTTTATTATCTGGATTAGCATCTGGGTGGTATTTTTTTGCTAATTTTCTATATGCTTTTTTTAATTCTTCATCAGTTGCATTCTTTTCTACACCTAAGACTTCGTAATAATCTCTTTTATTTGCCATCTATTCTTTCACATTCCTTTCAAAAGTGCCTTTATTGCATAATAATTTATGCAGTCTTATAGAATTCATTATATTATAGTATTTTCCAATTTTTTATAATATAACTTAATTTATATAAACAAACAAAATGTGGGATTATGTATATAACTATTTCCCAGTTTGCATAAACCCACTTTTTGTTCATATTATCCTATATTATTTATTGTCATTGTTGTCGTCTTCTACTTTGTAATCTGCATCATATACATTTCCATTTGCATCTGTCTTTGGTCCTTCTGTTCCAGCATTAGCTCCTGCTGCATTTGGGTTTGCACCATTAGCATTTGCTTGACTATATAATTTTTCAGATATTTCATAGAATACTTTTGTTAATTTGTCTGTTGCCTCTTTAATTGTTTCAACATTATTTGTTTCAAGAGCTTTTTTAGTATTTTCAATTTCTGTTTCTACTTTTGCTTTTTCTTCTCCACTAATTTTATCTCCTAAATCATCTAATGTTTTTTGGCTGTTATATACTAAGCTTTCTGCATTATTTTTAACTTCAATTTCTTCTTTTCTCTTTTTATCTTCTGAAGCATGAGCTTCTGCATCTTTAATAGCTGCATTTATATCATCTTCTGATAAGTTTGTACTAGCTGTAATTGTAACTTTTTGTTCATTTCCTGTTGCTTGGTCTTTTGCTGAAACGTGAACTATACCATTTGCATCAATATCAAATGTTACTTCGATTTGAGGAACTCCTCTTGGTGCTGCTGGAATTCCTGTTAATTGGAATCTTCCTAATGTTTTATTGTAAGCAGCCATTTCTCTTTCACCTTGTAATACATGAACTTCAACTGATGTTTGACCATCTGCTGCAGTTGAGAATACTTGTGATTTTTTTGTAGGAATTGTTGTATTTCTTTCAATCAATTTTGTAAATACACCACCATAAGTTTCAATACCTAATGATAATGGAGTTACATCTAGTAATACTAAGTCTTTAACATCTCCAGATAATACACCACCTTGAATAGATGCACCAATTGCAACACATTCATCTGGGTTAATACCTTTATCTGGTTCTTTACCAGTAATTTTCTTAACAGCTTCTTGTACACAAGGAACTCTTGTTGAACCACCAACTAATAAAACTTTGTGTAAATCTGCAGCTGTAATTCCAGCATCTGATAAAGCTTTATTTACTGGCTCTACTGTTTGTTCAACTAAATCATGAATCAATTCTTCAAATTTAGCTCTTGTTAATGTAACATCTAAATGTTTTGGTCCTGTGCTATCAGCTGTGATAAATGGTAAGTTAATTTGTGTTTGTTGCATTCCTGATAATTCGATTTTTGCTTTTTCAGCAGCTTCTTTTAATCTTTGCATTGCCATTTTATCTGTTGATAAATCAATTCCATTTGATTTTTTAAATTCAGATACTAAATAATTTATAATAGCATTATCAAAATCATCTCCACCTAAGTGTGTATTACCACTTGTAGATAAAACTTCAAATACACCATCACCAATATCTAGAATTGAAACATCAAATGTTCCACCACCTAAATCGTAAATCATAATTTTTTGATCTTGTGCTTCTTTATCCATACCATAAGCAAGTGCTGCTGCTGTTGGCTCATTTATAATTCTTAAAACTTCAAGTCCTGCTATTCTACCAGCATCTTTTGTTGCTTGTCTTTGGCTATCATTAAAATAAGCTGGAACTGTAATAACAGCTTGTGATACTTTTGTTCCTAAATAACTTTCTGCATCAGCTTTTAATTTTTGTAAAATCATTGCTGAAATTTCTTGTGGTGTAAATTCATCACCTTCTATTTTAACTTTTTCACTTGTTCCCATTTTTCTTTTTATTGATATAACTGTATTTTCTGGGTTTGTAACTGCTTGACGTTTTGCAATTTGTCCTACTAATCTTTCACCATTTTTAGAAAAAGCAACAACAGATGGTGTTGTTCTATTTCCTTCTGAATTTGGTATTACAACTGGCTCGCCACCTTCCATAACAGCTACACATGAATTTGTTGTTCCTAAATCAATACCTATAATTTTTCCCATTTTAAATTCCTCCCTTTATTTCGCTTCGTTCGTAATCCAGTTATCAAATTTTTTTCAAACTCTTAAAACTGTGACAACGAAACTTGCATTTCTCTAATCTATATAAGAAAATTATTTTTAATTTATATTTTTTCTTTTGTTAATCTATTTTAAAATTGATAACTATATTAGTTGGCTACAATAACCATTGAATGTCTAATAACTTTATTTCCTATTTTGTAACCTTTTCTATATTCTTGAACAATTTCTTGTTCACCTTTTGTGTCATCTTCTATATGGCTTACAGCTTCATGTAATTCAGGATCAAATTTTTGTCCAAGAGCTACAATTTCTTCTACATTAAAAGATTTTAATGCATTTGAAAATTGTTTCATAACTAATTTTACACCATCTTGATATGCAATATCTTCTGTTTTAGCATTTGCAGCATTTTCTAAATTATCCATAATTGGTAGAATCTTTGAAACTACATCACCTGTTATCATGCCATACATATTTTCGCGTTCTTTTTGACTTCTTTTTTTATAATTTTCAAATTCAGCAAAAAGTCTTTTATATCTATCATTCATTTCATCAATTTCATTTTGAATATTTTCAACTGTTTCTTCATTTTCTTTTACTTCATCTTCTTGTACTTCGTTTACTTTCTTTTCTTCTTTTTCCATTTTGTATTCCTCTCTTCCTTAAAATTTTCCTTTTTTGAAGTCTTCATTTATTTTTTTACTAATATATTTCATTACTGAAATTACTTTTGAATAGTCCATTCTTTTTGGACCTATAATTCCAATTGTTCCTATATCTTTGTCTTCTAGCAAATGATTAAATGTTACAATACTAAAATTTTTAAGTTCTTCTTTATCTGATTCACTACCAATGTAAACATTTATGTCACTTGCTATACCAGCATTTAAAACATCAGCTACTAAATCTTTTGCATCTAATACATTTAAAAAATCTTTTGCAACATCAACCTTTTTAAATTCTGGCATATTAACAACTTTATTTGTTCCCTCTAAATAAACTCTATTTGACTCTTCTATAATTTTATTTATTTCGTTTATAATTTTTTGAATTATATTTATTCCTGTTTTCATTTCTGACATTATGAAATCTTCAATTGGTCCATTTAATTTTTCTAGAGGTTTTCCAACTAATTTATTTTTGAATATTACAGTTAAATCATTTACTTGTTCTTGTGTTATATCTTCATCAAATTTTATTATAGATTCTCTTATAATTCCAGAATCAGTTAAAATAACTGCCATTAAAACTCTAGTTCCTAGCAAAACAAATTTTATATCAATAATTGTATGATTATTTACATTGGGTCCAATTGCAATAGTTGTATAGTGTGTGATTTCAGATAATGTAGTGGTTGCAATTTTGGTCAAATCCTCTAAATCATTTACTTTAGTTTCTAGTCTTTGTTTTATTAGTTCCATTTCTTTTCTACTTAAATCATCTTCTCTTAAAAGTTCATCTACATAATATCTGTATCCCTTTTCTGATGGAACTCTTCCACTAGATGTATGTGGTTGTTCTAGAAAACCACTTTTTTCTAAATCTGCCATTTCGTTTCTAATTGTAGCACTGCTACATCTTAGATCACCATTTTTTACCAAATTACCAGAGCTTACAGGCTCTGCTGTTTGTATATATTCTTCAATTACTGCTTGTAATATTTTTTTCTTTCTTGCATCTAGTTCTTCTGGCATCTCTTTCACCTCTTTTAGCAAACTTATTGTTTGACTGCTAATATATTATAACTTTATACTAATTTTGTCAAGTGTTTTTGTAATTTTCTCTATAAATAAATTTCATTCTTTTTTCAAGCTTATTTACTAAATTATAAGATTTTGCAAAACATGCATAGCCCTTCCATGCATAAAAGCTTTGATGCCAATATTTAAAATCACGTTTTCCATTTTTCCACTGTTTATTCCATGAATCAATTCTTCTTTTAATTCTATTTATATTAGCTCGTTTTATTAACAAATGGTCTAGAAAAATCCTATATCCACAAAATACACAACCCTTTTTTACTGGAAAATAACAACTTTTAGCATTAAACTTTAAATCTAATTTTTTTATAACAAACTCCTCTATTTTTTGAAAAATTTCCTTTGCTTTTTCTTTATTTTCTACTATCATCAGTCCATCATCCATAAATCGTACATAATATTTTACTTTTAGTTCTTTTTTTATATACTGGTCTAATTCATTCATATAAATATTAGCAAAATATTGTGAAGTATAATTTCCTATTGGTAGTCCCTTACCTGCAAATATTTCAGCATCTCCACCAAATTCAATAAATTTTTTCGTAAGTCTTAGAAATTTTTTATCTTTATAGTATTTTTTCATAATTTCAAATAATATTTCTCTATTTATGCTATAAAAAAATTTTGAAATGTCATACTTTACAAAATACGGCTCTCTCCATAATTTCATCGCTGAGTACATATTTTTCTGTACAGTTCTAACACATTCATGTATTCCTCTTTTCGGTATGCAAGCAAAAGATGTTGGTATAAACTTTTTTATCATATATGGCATTATATATTCATATACATAAAGCTGTTGTACTACTCTATCCAAAAATGGCAAACAGCAGATAATCCTTTCTTTAGGCTCATATACTTTAAAAGTTACATAGTCACCTAACTCATAAGTTTCATTTTTAAGTTTTTTATAAATATCTAAAATATTATCTTCTAAATACATTTCAAATTTCATAGCTTCTTTAGTTTTCTTTTTTCTTTTATTTACCCTATAAAAAGCTGCTCTTATTTTTGAAAAAGTTAATGCATTATCATATATATTATTTATACGCTTTGGCATGATTTTATCCAGCCTCCTAACATTTTTCCTATTTCTGCAACCTTTATGCTCCAATTTTTATAATTATTAGGAGAAATATACTTTCGATTATATGATAGCCTTATTGCAAACCTTTGATATAAAAGTTCTGCATCAATCATATTTAAATAATACATTTTTTTCGTTCTATCAACTTTTTGTGCATATAACATGTTCTTTATTGTTGTATTCATTGAGTTTTTTATATCTGAAGATAAACCAAACCTTTCAGATTTTGGATATTTTTCTAACAAATTGTACGCATAATAATATAAATTTGTATATTTTTTATAAATCAATAAATCACTATTTTCCATTTTTACCCCTTACTTATCACATTTTTCAATATAAACACAAAATGGATACTGTGACAAACATAAAAATATAATTTTATATTTTTTGTTTATACGACAGTATCCATCTCGTACAAATTAGTGTAAAACTAATTTAATAGCTATTCTTGCTTTCACAAATATTACTAACTGATTTGCTATATCTTTTTATTATTTTTGCTATTTCAAGCAATGGTCACAAATTTCTTTAACATCTAGCAACAAAGAATAAATCCTTAAACTTATTCTACCTTGTACCTTGATTTCTCAAACGATGTTAGAGTGCGAAAAGACAAGACGGACGCACCGCCCGTTGTGTTGTTCCAGTTGTTGTTGTTGCCCACATTGAAGCCGAACAGCAAAACAGAATAAGACTCAAACCTTCAAAAATTCAATTTGTAACCAATTCTATTATATTTTCGGCAACTTGAACACATCAAGTTGCCGTTCCGAAATATGTTAAAACATATTTCGGAAGGTATTTCTTTTTTCATATTTCATATTTATTATTTATATTTATACACAACTCTGTTTTTTCTTTTTTTACAGTACTACAGAGTTCCGTACACAGTGCTACTGCTCTAAACTGAGCCGTTCCATAGCACTGGCCTGAAGGTTGTGTAGACGGACGCACCGCCCGCCGCGAAGTCCCAGTAGCCGTAGCCCACATAGAACCCGAACAGCTCTCGCTTAACTAATATTGGGTATGCATCTGGATAGTAGTAATACGCCGTATTGCTATCCTTATAGCCCCAGTATTGATATCTGCCTAGCCCACCTGTCTCGTTAGGAAAATTAGCAGTATCATTTATAATTCCCATACCTTTATTAGCTGAATTATTCCTTAAAGCTAATGCAGATACTTCTCCAGCATCACCATTGTATCTAGTATTCCCACCTTCAATCAAATTCACAAATAGAGAATTTCTATTATTATATAAAGATGCTCTCCTATAATCATTTGTACCAGCTGTCATAAAGCTTGAAGTAAATGTCCAATATGGTGTATAGCTGTTTTGCTGTGTATATTGTCCAAAATTCATAACACCACTACTATTTTGTGTAGTTGAATAATAGCCATTTACTGAATAATAATATGGTGAACCAGAACTACTTGTTGTACATTTACCGTATTGACTTATTGCAAGTACAGAAATCGCATCATAATCTTTTGCTGTAGACATATGTGGATTTAAATTTCCACTTCCAATACTCGAAGTTCCACTTTTCATTGATGTACATACATCATAAGCTTCGCTAGCTGTAATTACTGTCCAGGTTGTTCCACCCGGCTTACTTTCTAATTCAGCTGCATAAGAATTTATCATCAGTACATTAAAGAGTAAAATCGAGAAAGCAAATAATATCTTTAAAGTTTTCTTTTTCATATTTTCTCCTCCTTTTTATCAATTGGATAGTGTATTTAACATACACTATCTCAATATTGTATTCTAATTTTGCCAAATACCACTTACATTTGTTTCAAACATACTATCCACTGTAAAACCACTTGGCAATGAATTTCCATAAGTTTCTATATCAACTGGTTTATCATTTACATCTACATATATTCTTTCTTTTCTTATTGCATCATTTTTAGATGCGCCACCACTTCCATAAACTGTTCTTTCTGCAAACCTTGGTATCCATCTAAATGTTTTAGTTGACTTACCTTCTGGATCTATTGCTTGGAATTGTAAATATTTTCCTTGGTCGTATTTAGTTAAATAATATGTTCTACCATCATATGTTATCGTTTCTGCAATGTTTTCTAGACTATACACTTCATTTACCTTAAATTTATCTATTGTATAATCTTTTGTAGTCGTTGCAGCTCCATCATCTGAATAATAAGTAAATCTTACCTTTGTTGCATTTGAAAAGCCTTCATAAATTGTTGCATCTTGTAGATTTGGCTCATTAGCTTTATTAGTAGTTTTTATTACATCATTTCCGGTAGAAGAAACATCATATTTTGCAATCCATATGCCTGATAAAGCAGTATTATTTTGATTAAATGCTTCATGAACCTGATAAAATGATGGTAGCATAGAAATATCACTATCTACTGGCATATCATTTACATCTACAAATATAATTTCAGAAGCCTCTCCATTTAAAGCATACGCATATCTTGGTATCCATACCCAATAACTCTCTGCACCTGTGCTTGTATTTTTAGTTCTACAATTAGCCCAAATTTGTTTTGCATAATTATATATGTAAAAATCTTGTCCAACATTTTCTTTACCATCTGAATCTTTTTCAGAAACAACCTGTGTAACACTTGTAATATTTTTTCCAATAGAATCCTTAGTCCAACCAGAAATACTATTTAAATTTTTTATTTCATTTCCATCTTTTGTTTGAACTTTTAATTTTCTAATACTATAATTATCTTCTTGCACATTTGAAAATAAGCTTTGATATGTTGATAATGGAATTTCAACATAATATGCACAATCTTCTGAAAAAGCTAATACATTAGTCTCAACAGAATTATTTTCCTCTGTTTCATTATATCCAGCAAAGCCATTAAAATCAGGAGCAATAGTTTTATCTGAACTACTACTTTGTGAAGGTGGATATTTAGCTACCCAAATTCCTTTTAAAATTGTATTTGATGTCTGTGTAAATGCAGAATGTACTGTATAAGTATTTTCTAATTCTTTTAAATTGCCTGATTCTGAATCATAATATTTATTAGAAGCATCAATAAATTTAACATCAGCTGAATAATTGTTAATCTTATATGCATATCTTGGTATCCATGTCCACCAAGTTTCTAAAGTTGCACCTTTCTCATTCTTTCCTAAGCATTTAACATTAGCCCAAATTTGATTTGCATAATCATATAATTTAAATGTACTTTCAGTTTGATTTTCTTCATCTACAGCATTTCCAGATGCATCTACTAATCTAGGCTTGTTTTTGCTCAAATAATCTTGTAAACTTAATTCTACTGTTTCATCATTTTGATTATAATATACCATATAAGTTTTACTAACAGTAAAACCATTCATATCTGGCTCATAAGCACTAACAGTAACCATCTTTGTATTTCCATCTGCATCAGTCACACTTGAAGTGACTTTCTTATTTTCTACTGCTGTAACTAAACCGTTTTCAACAAAAGTCGTACTTCCATCTAAAACCATATTAGCATAAGTTAAACTATGAAATGTATTTCCACCAAAAGATGTTGCATCTATTTTATAGCAAATTTTGGTTTCAGAATCATATAAGTATTTTTTATTCTTGCCACAAGTTTCTTCATCTATATAATAAAGTGAATTTTTAAAATTTGCTTTGTTTAATTTAAATGTTTCAACTAAAATTCGTATACTATTCTGTTTTAATAATTCTTTTGCATCTTTTTTCGTTCCTTCTGACATACCATTTCTTGTAAAATAAATTTCTGCAGCGAGAGTCTCTGGAAAACTATTCATTTCATCGACAGCAGATTCTTCAAACAAATGCGTATCCTGCGTTTCCTCTGCATTTTGCATTAAAAAACTAACTCTTTTCATATCAACACTCTCTTGTAATGCTGTCATTTCACTGTAAAAAGCTGCCTTTTGACTTCTTGTAACAATTCCATCTTGTCCTATGGTTGCATTTATACTAACAGCTGATAAAATAAGCATAACAATTATACTTATTACAAGAGCAATCAGAGTTATACCTTTTTGCTGTCTTACAAATTTGTCTTTCATCTTCTCCTCCTTTTTCTTTTGAATAAATTTATCAGGCGAAAGGGGTAGGCCTTTCGCCCAAAATCCATAAAAACAAAACACGTATAAATTGTTTTCACAATTTATTGGAAAGTCTTGCTTAACATAGAGGGAAAACCACCTCTACGTTCTTTAAGTTCTATACTTAATGAAAAACAAAAAAAGAGTCCAAATACTACTTTTTATAATGTTTTTTAGCTCTCTGTTATTTTTTTCTAAAATATTTTCTGAAATATTATATGTTTTATATTGACTTTGAAACTCTACAATGATACAATTTCTTTAATAATTAACGTGCCTTTAAGTATAGAACTTAAAGGCTTTTGTATTTTTATATTATTCAATTTTTCATTGACTTTATTTACTTTTTTTTATATTATATATTCAAACAAAACATAATAACTTTTGGAGGTAATTTATGAACAACGAATTAGTGTCATTATTATTTAAAACAGATGCTTTTAAAATATGTAAAGAAAATAAACCATTCTGGTATACATCTGGAAAAATTGGACCATATTTTGTAAATACACAATATTTGTACGGTAGTGCTGAAGATGCAAACAATTTCTTGAATTTCATTGACAAAGAACTTGCTGAAGATGAAAAAGTAAATATTCCTGGTGCATTATTTGAAAAAGTTAATGAACAATACGAAAACAACAATATATATAAAGCTGTTATTGATACACTTAGAGATTATATTGCTACTCACATTGATACAAGCTATATCAATTATGTTTCTGGTGGTGAAAGAAGAGATTGGTATTTTTCAATTATGATCGCTTATCTTCTTGGAAAGCCACATATTACAATATTTAAAGATTTAACTACAGTAGTTAGTACTTGCGATTTTGAAGAAAGTACAGAAGTTACAAAATTACAAGGTCAAAGAGTTTTACATGTTGCAGACTTATTAAATCAAGCTTCAAGCTATGAACGTGCATGGATTCCAGCAATTCGTAATTTGGGTTCAGATATATTCTGGAGTGCAGTTGTAGTAGATAGAATGCAAGGTGGAAGTGAATTATTAAAAGAAAATCACATTGAACCTTTATCAACAGTTCAAATTGACACAACTTTATTTGAAAAAGCTTTAGAATTAGGAATTATAAACTCTAACCAACTTGGAATGCTTAAAAGATTTGCAGCAGACCCAGATGGTTCTATGAAGGAATTTTTATTAGCTCATCCAGACTTTTTACAAAATTCTTTAAATGGAGATGAAAAAACTTCAAAAAGAGCTAAATTGTGCATTGCAAATAATATATACGGAATTCAATTATAATATTTTAAAAGGCGAAGATTAAATTTAAAATCTTCGCCTTTTTTATTTTTTTCACATTATTTTACTGGATGATTTATATCTAAGCTTCCGATAACTGTAATTTCTGTACTTGTTGTAGTTTTAGGTTTATAACATACTTCACATTCATTTCCCAAAGTTCCATCTTCTGCAACAGTTTGTCTTATTAAAAATACGTCTCCATTTTCCCAATTGCCAGTACCATATTTGGAAATTTTCCTTCTTAAAGAGGATAAGTTGATTTTATAATATCTATAACCATCTTCATCATTAGGATTTGAATAATCAATTACATTTTTCTCTTGTCCTAAAAAATCTCTTAGCAGAATTTCTGTATTGTATTTAGTTTCTAAATCTTTTCCTAATGTTTCATTATATGCTGCTAAATATTTTTCTGCTGTAAGTGTTTTAATTTCTTCTAAAACTTCACCTTGGTTGTAAGATAATTCAACTGTTGATGCTTTGGTTAAAATCCCATCATTACCTATTGTAAGTGCTATTGACACTCCAGCTAAAATTAATAATACAATAATTGTAATAACTAAAGCAACTAATGTTAATCCTTCGTTTTGTTTCACGGCTTTCTCCTCATTTTTATGATTTGATATAATTTTATATATATTTTTCTAAAAAATCAACATCATTTCTAAAATAATTTTTTATTAAATTATTTTTACATTTTCTTTTCCAACAATATCTGAAAATTTTTCTAAAATTTTATCTGTTAGTAAAATAGCTCCTGCCGGTTTGGTAATTTCATTATTAGTAATCTGCAATTTTATATTAGCTTTTTCACCTGTAAAAAATCTTATTGCACCTCTTAACTTATCTTTTTGTTCTTCTGATAAATTAGTTATATTTATATCTAATATCTTAATTTTATTTTGATTATTATTTGTGCTGCTATTTTGCTCCACTTTTCTTTTATTTTGATTAGCAATACTATCATTAAAGTCAACAATTGAAGAAGCAACAATTTTAGGTTCTTCATCTTCCCTGATGCTTAATCTACCTTCAATATATACAATATTTTCCTCAATAATTGAACTACTATATCTCGAATAACAACTATCAAAAGCTATAATTTCAGCTGTACCATGCACATCTTCAATAGTTATAAAAGCCATTATCGTATTTTTCTTAGTAAATTTCTTTTTTACTTTACTTATAATTCCTGCAAATTTAACATTCTGCCCATCTTTAAATCTTGTTGTTTTTCCAAATTCTTGTAAATCATCAACTATTTGTAATAAATCAAGTGTATTTATTGTTGTATTTTTCTCTATTAACTCTTTATATTTTTCAAGTGGATGTCCAGATATATAAATTCCAAGCATCTCTTTTTCCATACTTAATAAATCTTTTTTATCCATCTCTGGCATTTCTACAAAAGTATATTTTTGAGTTTCTTTTACATCTTCAGTTTCACTTAATAAGTCAAACATAGATACCTGGTCTTCCATACCTTTTTTATTATAACTGCTAATTGTATCCACAATTCCTTCATAAGATGCGAGTAAAGTAGCTCTATTTTTTCCAAATTCGTCAAAAGCTCCTGCTTTTATTAAGCTTTCCAAGCACTTTTTATTAACAGCTTCATCTTTTATTCTTTCACAAAAAGATGTAAAACTTTCATATTTTCCATTATTTTTTCTTTCTGCAACAATGCTGTTAATAGCTGATAAGCCAACATTTTTTATACTTCCTAATCCAAATCTTATTTTATTATCTGAAACAGTAAATTTAGTTTCACTTTCATTTATACTTGGATTTAAAACTTCTATTCCCATATTCTTACATTCTTCAATGTACAATGGTACTTTATCTAGATTTCCTAAAAAGCTATTTAAAGTTGCAGCCATTAGTTCTTCTTTATAATAAGCTTTTAGAAAAGCTGTTCTATATGAAATAACTGCATAAGCAGCAGCATGTGATTTGTTGAAAGCATATTTTGCAAATTCAGCCATTTCATCAAAAATTTTATTTGCAGAAGCAGCATCAATTCCATTTCTAACGCAACCTGGAACAACAACATTTCCATTTTCATCTACTTGACCATTTATGAATACTTCTCTTTCTTTTTCCATAACGTCAAGTTTTTTCTTTCCCATTGCTCTACGAACTAAATCTGCTCTTCCTAAAGAATATCCAGCTAAATCACGAACTATTTGCATTACTTGCTCTTGATAAACCATACAACCATAAGTTACATTTAGTATTGGTTCTAGTGCTGGATGAGTATATTCATTATGTCCTGGATTTTGTTTTCCTCTAATATATCTTGGTATTTGGTCCATTGGTCCTGGTCGATACAATGAAACACCAGCTACAATATCTTCTAAACAGTCTGGTTTTAATTCTTTCATAAAGTTTGTAATACCAGCACTTTCAAATTGAAAGATTCCATAAGTTTTACCATCTTGCCATAGTTTGTAGACATTTGGATCATCCATTTTTTCATCAAATTTTACATCAATTCCTCTATTTTGCTTTATCAAATCTAAACAGTTTGCAATAACACTCAATGTTCTAAGTCCCAAAAAATCCATTTTTAATAAGCCTAATTGTTCTAATAAAGTCATTGTGTATTGTGCTACTACGTTTCCATCATTAACATATAATGGAACATAAGTATCTACTGGATTTTTAGTAATTACTACACCGCAAGCATGTGTTGAAGCATTTCTTGGCATTCCCTCTAAGCCTCTGGCAATGTCTATTATCTTTTTAGTTGTTTCATCATTATCATAAAGTTCTTTTAATTCTCTATTTTCTTCTAATGCTTTATCTATTGTGATATGAATTTCCATTGGTATCATTTTTGCTAATTTATCTACATCACCATAAGGCACATCTAAAACTCTACCTACATCACGAATAACACTTCGTGCTGACATTGTACCAAAAGTAACAATTTGTGAAACATGGTCTCTGCCATACTTTCTAGCAACATAATCAATAACTTCCTGTCTTCTTTCATCTGAAAAATCGACGTCAAAATCTGGCATACTTACTCTTTCAGGATTCAAAAATCTTTCAAATAGAAGATTATATTTTAGTGGATCAATGTCTGTAATCCCAATTGCATAAGCTGCAATTGAACCTGCACCAGACCCACGCCCTGGTCCTACTGGAATACCAACTGATTTGGCATAATGTATATAATCCCATACAATAAGATAATAATCTACATATCCCATTTTTTCTATTATTTGTGTTTCATATTCTAGTCTATCTAAAACTTCTTTTTTTGGATTTTCACCATATCGCTCTTTTATTCCATCATTACATAATTTTCTAAAATATTCGGCATGTGTACTGAACTCTTCTGGCACATCATAATTTGGTAATTTTGTAACACCAAATTCAAATTCAAAATTACATTTATCTGCTATTTTAACAGTATTTTCAACAGCCTCTGGTACATTAGAAAAATAATCAGCCATTTCCTCTGGAGATTTTACATAGAACTCATCTGTTTGAAAATGCATTCTATCAGTATCTGTCATTTTCTTTCCAGTTTGAATACATAACAAAATTTCATGATTATAACTATCTTCTTTTTTTAAATAGTGTGCATCATTTGTACCAACAAGTGGAATATTTAGTTCTCTTGATAATGAGATCAAATTTTGATTTGCAATAACCTGTTCTGGTAAACCATTATTTTGCAATTCTAAATAATAATCTTCACCAAACACACTTTTATACCACAAAGCAACTTCTTTTGCTTTTTCCATATCTTGTGACATTATAGCTCTATTTACTTCTCCAGCTAAGCATGCACTCAAACATATTAAACCATCTTTGTACTTTTCCAATATTTCATGGTCTATACGTGGTTTATAATAATATCCTTCTGTATATGAAATTGACACCAATTTTATTAAATTTTGGTATCCTTCCTTATTCTTCGCAAGCAAAATAAGATGATAGTATTTATCATCTATTCCAGGTTCTTTTTGTAGTCTACTTCTAGGAGCAACATAAACTTCACAGCCAATGATTGCTTTGATTCCTTCTTTTTGACATTCTTGAAAAAAACTAGCTGCTCCAAACATAACGCCATGGTCTGTTAAAGCAATAGCTTTCATTCCTAATTCTTTTGCTCTCTTTGGTAAATCTTTTATTCTACACATTCCATCTAGCAAACTATACTCACTATGTATATGTAAATGAACAAAATCTGGCATGTATTTTCTCCTCTATTACAATATTTTTATTAGTTCACCCATATCTTTTCCAGCAACTTTTGGAATTTTAGTAATTTGGAATTTAGAAACTTTATCTCCAAATTTTATTTCAACAATATCGCCCTCTTTTACTTCATAGCTAGGCTTTACAACTCTGCCATTTACAGAAACTCTACCCATATCAGCTGCATCATTAGCTACGGTTCTTCTTTTTATTACTCTACTGACTTTTAAAAATTTATCTAATCTCATATATATCCTTTCTACAATTCAAAATATTTTTTATATTTATCATATAACTTAAACCAAATTTCATCATCACACAATTTGAAATATTTATATATTCCTTGTGCATCTGGTTTATATAAATTATGATTTAGTTTCTTCATTTCAGAAACTGCCTCAGCAAAAAATTCTTCTCTAATCTTTCCTTTTCCTATCAAAGATAAGTACGTCAAGTTCATTAAAACTTTATCTGCATCAAGTATTCCACATTTTCTTATTTTTTCTTTAACTTCATCTGTTGAATACGGTACTAATCTTTTTTCTACTTCGATATTTTTGTTTTTTATATGTAATATAATATATTCAGCTTCTGCCTTATAGTATGGAGAAACACCCATACATCCTGCATTGGCAATAATTTTTCCATTCACATTTTTATACCAAACAGGTTCATGTGTATGACCAAATATTAGAGCATCTTCTTGCAATTCTTTTGCATATTTATCTATTAGTTCTTTATCTTTTTCATGAATTTGCTCTACAACACTTTTGGGAGATCCATGTACTATTTTTAAACTTGTGCCAAAAATCTCTATACTCAATTTTTCTGGTAAATTACATACTAAATTTAAATTTTCTTTTGTAAGCTCATTATACATAAAAACTGTATTCTGAAATTGTATATTTTTCCATGTATAATGTGCCCTGTTATATTCTTTTAAATATTCTTCTTTATTTCCCTCAATTATTAAATCTGTTACATTTTTCATAAGTTCTAGTGTTTCATTACCAAATGGCAAATCATTAACTAAATCACCAGAAAAGATATACATTTCTACACCATTTCTTTTGGCATCTAATAAAACTTCTTTTAATGCAACACTATTTCCATGAACATCTGATATTACTGCTATTTTCATTTTACACCTCTTTATTGTGTAGAATTATATCATCTGTTATTATAGTTTTCAATATTTATAATAGTAAAAATAAGCATATTCAGTTCAAAGTATCTATAATTTGCTAAATTAACTGCAAAAAAGAAACCTCAGTAATATTAGCTATTACCGAGGAAAGAAAACTAACTAGTTATTCTTATTAAATGTCGATTTTAAGACTTCTGATCTTCCAACCAGTTCTCCAAGAT
The DNA here is from genome assembly GCA_934141445.1 of uncultured Clostridia bacterium. Taxonomy (GTDB): domain Bacteria; phylum Bacillota; class Clostridia; order TANB77; family CAG-508; genus Scatovivens. The sequence goes on from CAKPCF010000015.1 coordinate 25,472, forward strand.
CTTAACCATCTTCTTGGCAAAGCCAATCTCCCAGTATGCGAACGACATGTATGCACATGCCATATACGGCCACTCATAACCGCCACCAGTCGGACCAATGTTCTGAAGCAGCAGATTGTTCTCAGGATCATAGTTGGGCTTAGAATCTTTGTACTGCTCCTTCAACGCTTCGTAGCACTTCTGGTACTGCTCCCACATCTTGTCATCCAAGAAGGTTTTCTGATGCTTCAACATCTTAAAGTAATCCCAATTGTGCCAGATCAATTCATCATCCATCCACGCATATTTCCGAGTTTCGGGAGTGCCAATGCGGATTACCTCCCATCCTGTCACTTCCTGCATATCAGGATATACTTTGGCCAATTTGTAAAACTTAGTGTATGCCTCCTTGCAAAACTCCAGCCAGTCAACTGCGTAATTTGGACCAGTCAAGAACCCCTTGTTCCACTTGACATAAGCCTCGACAGACTCAATCTTTTTTGCCTTTTCCTTTGCCTCAGCTTCAGCTTTAGCAGTCTTTGCTTTCTTGCCAAACATAAGCATTTTTTACTCCTCCAAAAATTTTTACTAGGATGAAAATTCGAACTGCAAACACGAGGTTTTTATAAGTGTTCACAAGTATATTATACATTATTTACATAATATTGTCAATTTTGATATTATTGTAAACGGTAAAACATATTACTTTATATACTTAATTATTGTGATAGTTCCTATATGGGTAATTCTGATTTTGAGAATACTGTTCTCCATAATAATTAGAAGTTTCTCTATTATCTTCATCACCTTCAAAATAATTGCTTCTTGAATTATAATAATTATTGTAACAAGGGAAAATCCTTCTTCCACTACATATTAGCATAACTAAATATGCTGTTATAAAAGATAAAACTGTATAACCAATGATTAAAGCAATATACATTGCTGTTGCACCAATTGCAAAAACAGTAACTAAAAATATTGAGAAAAAAATTCCAGCAACTTTGCAAGAATTTTTAAGTAATGTTTCAAGTATAATCGACAAAATTACTACAGCTACAGGTATAGCAAAAAAAATAAGCAAAGTATTCATAATATCCTCCTCTTAAAATAGAAATTTTATATATATTATTCATACTTGCTTATTTTGTTACACTAGTAAATTACTTCAACTAAACACAACCCTCTTGCTGGTAATGTTTTTCCAGCATTTTTTCTATCTTTATTATCTATTATGTCTTTAACATCTTCTGGTTTTATTTTTCCAATTCCAACATCTACTAAAGTTCCTGAAATAATTCTAACCATATTATATAGAAATCCATTCCCAGTAAGTTCAATTATAACTCTTTCCCCTACTCTTTCTACTTTTGCTTTGTATATAGTTCTTACACTACTCTTGCTACTAGTTCCACTCGCTTTAAAAGCTTTAAAGTCATGTTCTCCTTCAAAGTATTTAGCTGCTTCTTGCATTTTCTTTTCATCTAATAAAATTGGATAATGATATTCCATATCCCTATACAAAGCTGTCCCGAATTTTGAATTATTTATTGTATATCTATATGTTTTTGAATGAACAGAATATCTACTATGAAATTTTTCTGGAACTTCTTCAGCTGATTTTATTACAATACTTTTTTTCAATTTTGAATTTATTGCATAAGGAATTTTTTCAATATCAATATTTGAATCTGTTCTAAAGTTTGCAACTTGTCCTAAACTATGAACACCAGCATCAGTTCTGCCTGAAGCTATTAAATCAATCTTCTCTCCTGTTATTTCTTCAATTGCTTTTTCTATTTCACCTTGTATATTCAATTTATTTGGTTGCTTCTGCCATCCATTAAAACTTTTGCCATCATACTCAATTATTAGCTTAATGTTTCTCATCTTTACTCTCCGTTCGCTTTCAACATTTTTATTTTTTCTTTTTAATTTTGCACATTTTATTTTTTCAGCCTTATTACAGCCTTAAATTTAATCAAATTTAGTCCCATTATAACATACATTTTTTCCTTTGTATAGCAACGAATTTTTTAACAGTAATTTTGCAATTCAATTGACCAAAACTCAAAAATATGTAATAATTTAAGTATGTATCATAACGATTTAAATTTAAATATTTGATAAGAGGTTTTATATGGATTTATTAGAGCAAGCCAAAAATGGTAATAAATCTGCCTTTGAGCAGTTAATATTAAATAATAAATATGCTATTTATAAAACGGCACGTGTTTTTTTTCAAGAAGAAAGTGACATAAATTTAGCTCTTGAGAAAACTTTTTATACAGCATACCGTGAAATAAAAGGTTGTAAAAATGAAAATGTTTTTTTAGTTTGGATATTAAATCAACTAATTTTAACTTGTAATTCAATTGAAGAACTAAAAGCAACAGCATCCATGTCTTTACCACCAGCAGAACTTTATACACCTTATGAAAAATATAAAGAACACTCAATTGTTGAACAATGTATTTCTCGTCTTGAAGTAGATATTCGATTATGTGCTTTATTTTATTTTTATGTTGAATTAAATATTCAAGATATTGCAAAATTACTGCGAATTTCAGAAAATGAAACTTCTAAAAAAATCGAAAAAGCTCGTAAAGAACTTTCTGAAATATTATCTAATTATTAAACATTTCTAAAAAGGAGGTCTTAAATTGAACAATTTTGATGATGATAAAATAAAAGAAAAATTGTCAAAAGACAAATATATTACAAATTCTAATAAAAATGTGATTGACAACTACATAAATAATGAAAATATCACACCTAAAAAAATATCCAGAACACAAAAAAGTTTTATTTCATTTTTAATTGTAATCACACTTTTATTGATTGCTTTGATTTTATATTTATTTGAAACTAAAAGTTCATCAGAGCTAGCAGATGCACCAAAGCAAGTAGAAAATTCTATTGCTATTATTGATAAAACAATAAATCAATCTGCTAATCAGATAGGAAACACTAATACTGTACAAAATACTACTAACTCTATTGAAGATACTAATTTCGATATAAATAAATTTAAAGAATTTTTAAATTGCTATTCATATGCAATCAATAGAATAAGTAATGAAAACACTGATGAAATCGAAAAAAATACTATATACATTTACACAGCAATGAAATATTTTGACTCTCAATCAGCCAAATCTTTCACTTTAGATACAACAAATACCCAATATGCTAAAACTCAAGAAAACATATATAAATTTATATATGATGTTACTGGGAATTCTATTACTGGAACACTAAATACTTACAAAGACTATGTTACTTATTCTGAATTTTCAAAAGCTTATGACTATGGTAACAATTCAAATGTATTAGAACAATATTCTTGTAATGATGTTAAAATTTCAAATGAAAAAAATGGCACATATACTGTAGTAGCACAAATTTCAAGAACACTTTTAAATGCGACTGCAAATTACGAAGTAACTTTTATAGTTTCTTTAAATAAAAATTATAGCTATGTTCCTTACAGAATAAATTCTATGGCAGTAAAAAACTTAACAGAACCTATAGATACAACTTTTCATTTAATGAATTTATATAATTTTAATTTAACAGATTTAGATAAAATAAAAACTGAAATTTCAAATTCTTTAAATAAAGAGAATAAAAATGCAATAGCAATTACTTATACTATCCTGCTTAATTCAATAGAAGAAGTAGAAAATAATTTCTATCAAGTTAATGTTTCTGTATATAATACAAATTCTTCAAATCAAATTGAAGAGAAAAAATATGCAGCAATTATTGGATATGAAAATGGCAATATTTCTTTAAAATCAATATCTGCTTTCTAAAATAAAAATGCACTGAACACAAAATGTGAAACAGTGCATTTTCTATTTATTTCTTTTCTTCTGATTTCTTCTCTTCAGAATTCTTTTCTCTATTAAAATTTGGTTCTGTAATTATATTCTTTATAAGAATTTTTTTCATTACATCTTCCCTAACATCAGCAATCAAAGTACCATCTTTTGCAATAGACATTTTTCCAGTTTCTTCTGAAACAACAACAACTATTGCATCTGATTCTTTAGAAATTCCTATTGCTGCTCTATGTCTTGTTCCAAGTTCACGAGCAATATCTTTATCATCTGATAAAGGCAACATACAAGATGCTGCAGCAATTTTATTATCGCTGATTATAACAGCACCATCATGTAAAGGTGTATTCGGTACAAATATGTTTACTAGCAATTGTGGTGATATTTCTGCATTCATAGGAATACCTGTTGCTATAATATCTTGAATTTTTATATCTCTTTCTATTACTATTAAAGCACCTGTTTTTGTCTTAGATAATTCTGTTGCTGCTATTACAATTCTATAAATATTTTCTTTTTTCTTTGCTTCTAAATCTTTATCTAATCCAAATAATCTGCTAAATCTATTAGTACTACCAATCTGTTCTAGTCCCCTTCTAAGTTCTGGTTGAAATACAACAATTAGTAAAAACATACCATAAGTCATAACAGATGATAATATATAATTTAATATGTATAAATTTAAAATTTTACTTATATATGTTGCTAATACTAAAACTATAATTCCTTTTAATAATTGCCATGCTCTTGTATTTTTTAACATTTTAAAAACTTTATATGCTAAAAATAAAACAATAGTAAAATCAATTACAACAGAAATTAGCTTTACAGGGTATAAGTATAAATTTTGTAAATAAGTCAAAAAATTTTGCTCGTATATAATTTTTAAAGATTCTGCTAAATTTCCTATCATTATTTCTCCCCTTTTATTCTATTTTCTATCCTTGAATTAAATAAAATAAAAGTGTGCCGCATACAGAAAATAACATTAGAAGTAATAAAATACCTGCTATTATCTTTCCAGCTATTTTTTTCTTATCCATTTTCATCATTCCTTGTAACTATATTTAGGTTTTTTAGGTTACCTATAAACCTTACAATATATTTTATATTAACATATTAGTATTTTTTTTTCAATAGAAAATTTGAGCAAAAAGCAGAAATCAGCATCTACTATTATGCTAACTTCTGCTTTACTTTAATAAATTTTATTTAAAATATAAAGTTGGATTTACAGATTTACCATCTTTATACATTTCAAAATGTAAATGTGGTTCATCTAAAATTTCAAAGCTTGCTGTATCTCCCACAGTAGCAATTGTTTGCCCTTTTTCCACATTTTCACCTATTTGTACAAATTCTGTAGTTAATAAATTTGAATATATGGTTTTATAATTATTTCCATGGTCTATTGTAATTGTTAATCCATATCTAGGGTCATTTTTTATGCTTTCAACTCTACCTGTTTCAGAAGCAACAACTATAGAAGTCTTATCTGCTTTTATATCAATTCCTAAATGAGTTGTCCACTCTTCAAGTGTGTTAGAATAAATTAGCGTATCTTCTGCAAAATCTTTTAGAATTTCACCTGATGCTGGTGCAATAAAATTTAAATCCGTATTTTCTTTTTCAGAATCATTTTTTGTTTCTTCAGTATCTGTACTACTAGTATCTACTGTATTAGTATTTTCAACAATGTTTTGTTTTTTATCTTCATTGGCTAATACATTCTTTTCTACAACTTTTGTTGAATTAGTTGATTTAGTATTATTTACTGTGTTGTTACTTTTATTTATAGTAGTATTATTTATATTTTGCACTTCATTTTTACCTTTATCTTGTGATGAACTTGTAGAAATAGTATTTTCATTTGGAACAACCGAATTTACTGCACCAAGTTCTAATATACTCAAATCTGCCTGTTTTTTCAGCTTATTATTATAAATAGCAAAAACAACAACAAATGCAATTACAGAAACTAATAAAACAATTCCAAATATACTTGCTAATTTATTTATTCTTTCTTCTTCAAAAAAATCTCTCTTCCCCATACTTTTTCCTTTCTACGTTGATATTTAATTTATATTAAAAGTATTTGCATTTTTTTGAAGATTATTCACTTATTTCCACATCTTTATAATAATGTTTTATTATCTCTATATAATTTTTTCCTTGTTTTGCTAAACTATCACTACCAGTTTGACTTAGTCCTACTCCATGGCCATATCCAATTACAGAAAATTGAATATTATCACCTATAATATCTACTGTAAATTTAGCAGACTTAAGCCCAAAAATCATTCTAGCCTCAACGCCAGAAATTTCTTTATTGCCTATTTTTATTGTCTTAATTCTTCCAGCTTCAGTATATTCTTTAATTTGAATTGCATCATCTTGATTGAAATCAATCTTAAAATCAGAATATTTACTCATCATTTTTGATACTAATTCATCTTTTGTTATTTCAATTTCAGAACTATAACTTGGATAATTTTCCTCGCCACTTGTTTCAACACTAGCTAAATATGGTAAACTTCCACCCCATACATATTCTGGTTTCTCTGTTTTTCCTCCACTATTACTATGAAAAAAAGCATTTATCGGTTCATTTTGATAAAGTATAACTTTGCCTTTTGTTGAATCAACAGCTGAAACTATCTTATTCCAATATTCATCTTTTTTGTCCTCTTCCCATCTAGCCATTCTATTATCTTTGGAAATCCATGCTTGACAACATAAAGAACTATCGCAGATTGAAGCATTTTCATGTTTACTACCATTTTTAATTTTATATATTGTATATGTTCTTGCAACTACTGCTTGTGCTTTTAAAGCTTCCATTTCATAGCTAGCTGGCATTTCTGCACAAACAACACCTATCAAATATTCATCAAGATTCATAGTTTCAATACTGTTATCAGATGTATGTAATAAATTTATCGTTGTGTAATCTCCATAATTAAATGGTTCAGACAGTGTTATTACATCATCTGAACTTGTATTTTCTATTATTTTCTCTTTCTTTAAAAAATGTGGTAATATTATTGCCACAATAATAGCAAAACATACATATTTCAAAATTCTTTTAAGCATATTACCATTCCTTTTATATAAATTTATGACACATTTTCTTCAAATATCTTTTCTTTTAGTTCTTTTAATATTCTTTTTTCTATTCTTGAAACTTGAACTTGTGATATTCCAAGTAATTTGGCTACTTGAGCTTGAGTTTTTTCCTGATAAAATCTTAAAACAATTACTTTTTTGTCTCTTTCTTTTAAATTATCTATCATTTGATTTAAAGTTAATTTATCTATCAGTTTGCCTTGTTCATCATAATTAGTTGTAATTCTTTCTAATTTAGTGCAATTTCCATCTTCATAAACTTCCTCATTTATTGATTCAACTTGCCTTGAAGCCTCTATTGCTGAAACAATATCAACTTCTGAAACATTCAAAATTTCTGATAATTTTTTTATCGAAATGGATTCACCTTTTTCTAACATATATTTCTTTTCTATTTCTCTAATTTTAATTCCTAATTCTTTTGTACTTCTATTTATCTTTATTATTCCATCATCTCTAATAAACTTTTTTATTTCACCTAAAATATATGGAACAGCATAAGTAGAAAATTTTACACAATATTTAAAATCAAACTTTTTTATTGATTTAAGCATACCAATACAGCCTATTTGATATAAATCTTCTAATTCATATCCTCTGTTATTAAATCTTTTTGCTATACTTAAAATAAGTCCTTTATTCATTTCTAATAGTTGTCCTAAGGCAAAATTGTCTCCCAAACTAGCTTTTTTTAACATATTTTCATTATTTTCATACATATTTTATTGTATGATACAAAAACATATCATACTCCCCTATTCTACTTATTTAGGTTTTTAAGGTACCTATAAACTTATATTCTTAACTATGTATCCACTTATTTGATTTCATAAGTACTTGTTTCAAAATCTTTAGATTTTTTTATTTTTTTCCCCATAGTAATCTTTGTTCCAACACCTACAATAGACTCTACTTTTAGTGAATCCATAAAGCTTTCCATAATAGTAAAGCCCATTCCAGAACGCTCCAAGTTTCCCCTAGTTGTAAATAATGGCTCTTTTGCTTCTTCTACATTTTCTATTCCTTCACCATTATCTGAAACTTCAATTTCAATTTCATCTTCATACAATTTTGCTCGTACTTTAACTATTCCTTCTGAATTTGGATACGCATGAATAATACTATTTGTAACAGCTTCCGAAACTGATGTTTTAATATCTGCAATTTCTTCAATAGTAGGATCTAGTTGAGTTGCAAATGCCGCAACAGCAATTCTTGCAAAAGCTTCATTAGCTGATTTGCTTAAAAACTCAATTTTCATTTCATTTTTTGTAATTTTACTCATATTCTTTCCTTTTAATAATATATTTAGGTTTTTAATCGGATTTACCCATAAACCTTATGAATTAACAATTTTAGCTTCTTCTACAATCGGAATAATTTTCAATATTCCTGACATTTCAAACACTTTTTTAATTTTAGGATTTACATTTATCATTTCCAACTTAGTTCCATAACTACAAGCTGTTTTATATCTTCCAATAACTAGTCCGACTCCGGCACTATCCATAAATACAACGCGATTAAAATCAAGTATAGCTCTTTTAGGCATAAATCTTTGAATTTCATAATCAATTCTCCTTCTTATGATTTCTGTAATATGATGGTCAATTTCTTCTGTTATTTCAAAAACCAAAACCTTATCTTCAATAAAGTGTTTTACATTCATCTTATCTTCCCCCATTCTCTTTTGTTATGCCTTAATATTCTATAAAAGCTTGTATTTTTCCTTCGAAGAATTTTAGGAAGTTTTGCCGAAAAAAAAGAAGTCATTGACTTATTTTGACTTCTTTTTTATAGATTTTTACATTTATCAAAAAATATGTTGATTTTTGATATTTATTGTTAAAAATAATTTTTACCAACCCGATTTTGCATCCCATTTTAAACTTGATAATGGTGACCAATTTATTATATTATCATTTCCAGCTAAATATAATTTCTTTAATTTACCATTTTTATTTAAATTTGCTAATATTTCTAAGTTGTTATATGTTTTTGTACTTCCATCACTATCTACATAACTTGAAGTATCTGTAATTGTATTATTACCTAAATTTAGTTCTTCCAAATTAGTTAGATTTTCTAAAGCTTTCAAACTACTTATATTGTTATCATATAAATTTAAATTTTGCAAATTATATAATTTTTCAATTCCAGACAAAGACTGTATATTGGTACTTTGTAGCTTTACACTAATTAGTTTACTACAATTTTGAATAGCACTAATATTCAATGACTTATTGGTATATGTCACAATTAAATTTTGTAAATTGTTAAACTTTTCTATGCCATTTAAATTCTGTAAAACTTGTTGAGGAGAATTCTTATCATTACCACTTAATTCCAAAGTTGTAACACTCGGTAGCTCATCTTTCAAATATTCAGATAAACTTGAAATATTTAAATTGATAGACCTTCTTATACTCAAAGTAGATAAGTTATTTGCATTCTTCAAACTATTAAAAAATTCATTTTTCAAACTCATATCTCCCTTCGGATATGCAACTCTACAAGTGATTAAATTATTTGAATCAGTATCTATAACTGGAATACCACCATTACCTAAGTTAATATATTTTATAGTTTTCGGAAAATATATATTAGCAATTGCACCATTGATATCCACATTTTCTAAGCTAGTATTTCTTAAGTCAAGTATTGTATCCGTACTTCCGTATAGTAAAAGTCCACTGTGCAACATATAATGATTTTAAATTTGTTAATCCTTCTAAACATTTTAATGTTTCTACATTAGAACATACTAATGCACTCATTGAACCATATGCATCTCCTGCCCAATAACAATTACTAGTTCCATATCTCAATCTTTCTATAGTTTTTACTATATTTTTAAAATCTTCTCCATTTGATACTCTTAAAGTTTTTAGGTTAGTTGCATAGTCATTTAATGGTGTCATATCTGTTACATTAGTATTTCTTAAATCTAATTCTATCAATTTTGTACACTTTGGATTTGTATATGTGTAACTAAAGCTACCATCTTCATTTTCTACTTTATGGCTTTCTGCCACAAAATCTATTGTTGTTAATGTTGTATTATCTTTTAATGTTAAAAATTGTAACTGTGGCATACTTTTTAATATATTGTTTATTTGTTCATTTGTTAAACTAGTACATCCTTCTAAATTTAAATGTGTTATTTTTGTATTTCCATATAAATCTGAATACAGTTCTTCATAACTAACTTGGCTTGGAGTATAGTATTGTTTTACATTATAAACATTTCCCGTTAAATATTTTACAGGAATTTTATAATTTGGTGAACATATATCTAATATATTAGATATAAAATTTACATTCATATTTTTACTGCAATTTTCTAAATATAAATATTCTAATTTTATATCGTTTGAAAGATAACTTACATTCGCTAAATTCGAATTGTTATTTAAATTCATCTTAACCAAGTTTGCTTTATTTGCTAAAGCTGATATTGAGGTTCCTGTTATTGCATCTTCTCCATTTTCTAGTCCTGTTTCATTTGTTATTGTTCCTAATTTATTACTTACTCCACATAAATAAGTAATATTATTCATATTGTCCATCCCATTTAACGAAGTAATTTTATTATGTTCACATCTCAATAGAATTAAATTTGTATAATCTTTTATTGCTGTTAAATCTCCTGTAATATTATTATGATTTATTGATAAATATTTTACTGCTTTCTTAGTTGTATCTGACAACTCTGCTAATGGTGTTAATTTTGTTATTGTTTTTGATGATTTAGTAACATACATTGAACTACTAATATCATACACTTTATTAACATCACAATTTGATTCATATCCTGTTCTTCCAGCTATTGAAAGATACTCTAAATTAGAAAAATTTGCATTCTTTATTCCATTACATAAAACTTCTAATTCATTATCATCTATATTATATAAATACAAATGATTCAATTTGCTTAATTTTGCTAAACTACTATAATTTCCTATTACTGAGCTCTTAAAATATATATCTTTTAACTGCGGACAATTTTCTATGCCATTTAGATTATCTAAAGTTAAGCCATCTAAAATCAAACTTTTTAATGAAATAAGATTATAAAAACTTGAAAAATCTGTTATCCCTGATGAGCTATCTATTGTTAATGTTGTTACACTCTTTAATTCTTCTGCTGTTAATACTCCATCTTTATTTCCTTCACTATTCTCCGTATCATAATCTGATAATAATCCATATATTGCTGAATTATCTGTTTCTGTATACACTTTCCTTAATGGGTTATCTGAATCTATTGCTTCTTTACTTGCTCCTAATATTGTATCTGTACCATTTGAACAATAATATACTTTTAAGTCTGATGTTACTCCATACACATCATTTAATGCTACATAATCTGCATAACTACCTTCTCCTGCATCTCCACCTCTTATCTGATTTTTTATATCTTCTGGTAGTCCACTTTTCTTTATTAAATAAAGTGCATGTCCTTCTCCATCTACTATGTATCTCAAACCACCAACGCCTTCATTGGCTGGTATATAAAACCAACTTGGCTCTAATTTTGTTAATGTTAGTATCTTACTTTCTTCTCCACTCAAATCTTCATAATGTTCTACATAATAATTGTTTATATATTCTTCTAGTACTGCAACACTCTGTACATAAGTTGCATTTTTCGCTTGTGTCATTATGCCATTTTCTCCAATTGTTGCATTTAAACTAACACCTGCTAATATTAACATAACAATTATTGAAATTACTAATGCTATTAGAGTTATAGCATTTTGATTATTTAATAAGTATTTCTTATCTTTTATTTTTTTGCACTTTCTGTTTTGCAATTTTCTTTTGTTCATCTATGATTTTCCTCCTTAGATTTTATAAGTAGAGAAAAAGCTTTTTATTGTTGCATTGCTAATTCGATTATATAATTAGCAATATCAAAAGCTCTTTCTCTTTCAATCCATAAAAAACATTAGTCTAATAACTTTTGCTTTTCTTTGAAAGAAAACCATTTCAAAACTTCTATATTTTATTTTTATGGACTTTCTTTAAGTATCTGACTTAAAGAAGAGAAAAAAAGACACAAAATAGTATATTTCTTTATACTTTCGTGTCTTTTTATATTTTTATTATTTTAAAATATTACATAAAAATTGTTTTAGAACAGTTGACTTCAAAACTTACTAATGATAGAATTTTTATAAATGTTAATCGAGCTTTAAGTCAGATACTTAAAGCATTTTTTATTTATAATTAGTTATTCTAAATTATCTATATTTTTTAATTCTTCCTCAGTTAATTCTGTAAATTCGATTATTTCTTGTACAGGTTTATTTTTAGCTAACATTTTTTTAGCCATTTCTATCTGTTTTTTTCTTTCTCCTTCTGCTCTGCCTGTTTCTCTTTCTTCTCTTTTTATTGCTGCATCTTCCCATCTATTTAATGCAAAATAAAATGCATCATCTAGCAATGGCTCACTTTGGGTTGATTTTTCATATTCCTGCTTTGCTGTCTTTATTGTCTCATTCTCTTCCATATCTTCCTCCCCTATTTCTCCTGGATTCAATAGAAATCTCGTCCACATCCCAACTTCACTCTTTGGACTTATTTTCCCTTCTTCCATGTATTTTTTTATCTTTCCTAACTCAACTATATCAATTTCTTGCTCGTCAGTCAACACTTTTTGACTACTTTTTTCTCGCCAATTCCATGTTGTTATATATTCTTTATCTTCTTTGGTTAAATTAAAATATTCTTTAAATATCCACATTGATATTACTTTTTGCACTTT
>CAKPCF010000016.1 GCA_934141445.1 uncultured Clostridia bacterium
CTTTCAAAGAAAAGCAAAAGTCATTAGACTAATGTTTTTTATGGATTGAAAGAGAAAGAGCTTTAAATTATTGATAAAAATAAAAAAGAAAGCTTTTTCTCTACTTATAAAATCTAAGGGAGGAAATCATAGATGAACAAAAGAAAATTGCGAAACAGAAAATGCAAGAAAATAAAAGAAACAAAATGTTTATTAAAAAATCAAAAAGCTATTACTCTAATAGCACTAGTAATCTCAATAATCATAATGTTAATTTTAGCAGGTGTAAGTTTAAATGCAACAATTGGAGAAAATGGAATAATTACACAGGCAAAGAAAACTAGTTATATGCAAAGTATTGCAGTATTAGAGGAATATTTGAATAATTATTATGTAGAAAATTATGAGAATTTTGAAAGTAGTGAAAATAAAGCGGAAGCTTTAGAAAAAAATTATGAAAGTAGTAATTGGATATGGAATCCTAGCAAACATGGTTATGGAAATCTTGGATATATAGTTGATAGTGATGGAAACATGTGCTATTTAATAAATAAAAGTGAGTTGCCAGATGAAATAAAGAAGCAAATTTTAGGAGGAGAAGCAGGAGACGGCTCATATAGTGATTATGCAAAGCTTAATGATGTATATGGAGTTACTACAAATCTAAAAGTTTATTATTCTGATGGTAATAATATGCTTGGAATATCAAAAGAAAACTTAGAAAAAGATAATCCATTAAGAGAAATTTTTGAGGCTGGAAGTAGTATTGCAAAAATAATAACAGGTTCAGCTGAAAAAAATGTTACTTTACAAGATATAAAAAGTGTGAAAACTTTAACTTTGGAAGGCAATAGTGGAATAAGCAATTTGAGTGATTTATATAATTTAACAAGTTTAACTGAATTAAAATTAAAAGATATTACTTATGAAAATCTAAATGGCATACAAAATGCTTTAAAATTAAATTATATTAGTTTTGAAAATTGTACAATAAAAGATTATTCTGCAATGGCAAATAACAAAAATATAAGTTCATTATATTTGATAAATACAAATGATGAACAAGTTAGTTTATTATGTGAAGGAATAGAAGGCGTAGAATTTTCTAAACTACAAAATTTTGGCATTTATAATTCACCATCAGTAACTAATATTAAAAAGCTAGCATTACTATCAAATAATACTAAAGAGAGTATAAATAAATTATATCTATCTAATAATAATATTGATGATGTAGAAGTTTTGAGTGATTTTACAGGAGTAACGAGAATAGAGTTACAATATAATCGAAATTTAAAAACACTTAAAGGGTTAGAGAATATGAAAAATTTATCAAATTTGTATGCATATTTTTGCAATTTGGGAGCAAATGAAATTTATGATACAAGTCTTGAAAATAATGGGAAAAATAAAGAAATAGATGCATTGTATTCAATAAGTGAATTGAAAAATATAGAAATACTTAGTCTAAGAAATAATATTAATTTGAAATGGATTGAATATATATCTAATTATGAAAAATTAAGTGAATTGACATTAGCTAATAATGAGAATATGACTAATGAAAGTTTTGTAAAGATAAAGGATATTGCTTTAAAACTTGGATCAACAAAATGTAATTATCCATCAAAATATTCTAAATTATTAAATTCAGATGAAAGAAAAGACTTAAAAGATGCTAATTTAAGTAATGATTCTGAAGAGTATTTAGCTTTGTTAAATAATAAAAATTTAAAACAGTTAAGACTTGATGGAAATACGAATTTGAAAGATGAAGGAACATATTCATTAAATAATGTATTAAAAACGAATGTTAATTTGGAAGTATTATCTTTGAAAGATGTAAACATATCAAGTATAGAATTTGTAAAAAATCTTCCAAATTTAAAAGAACTAGATATAAGAGGAACTTCAGTAACAGATGTATCACTATTAGAAGATTATTGTAAGAATTTAAAAACTTTGGTTGTTGATAATAAAGACACTGATATAACAAAAATTCAAGGAATAATATCTAACATGAACTTAGGACTTACAAATGTAAAAGGCACATTTTTTACAGATTCACTTAGTGGACTTATAGATACAAGTGGCAAGGTATATAAAAAGTTGGAGGAATGTACTGAAATAACAACATTATATATTGCAGGAAGAGCTTTATATGAGAGTTTGTCAAATTTTGATATTGATTTGAGTAAATGTACTAAATTAACAGATGTTTATTTGGATTCTATAAAATTAAATATAAAATATCCTGAAAATGTTAAAACTGTAAATATAAGTTGGAGATCCGCAGAGAGAAATCATGATTTTAGTAATTGCGCAAATATAACAAAATTAAGTATATATTCACCATCACAAAATGTAATGGATTTTATAGTTTCGCATTTAGGTAGTGCGTATGTTGATAAAATGGTAATTACTTATTGGTACGATACTAAATCATTCAAAAATATAAGTAAAAATGCAACTATAAATAAATTGTCTATAGGAACTTCAGGATATATTAAGCAGGAAAAAATTGAAAATATAGATGATTTGCAGAATATTCATGGACTAACAGAACTTTCTATAAGTGGTTGTAAACTTGCAACTAGTTTCTTGGAAACAACAACTTTTTCTGATTTAACATCTTTAGCAATAAACAATACAAATTTTGATAATATAAAATTTGTAAAAAATTCACCAAATTTAAAGTATATAGCAGTTGCACAGTGTAATGTAAAAAGTTTAAGTGGAATAGAAAATTGTAGTGAGCTAACAGAAATAAATTTTAACAATAATGCAATTTCAAGTGTTATAGAATTACAAAATTTAAAAAAGTTATCAATAATCAGAATGGAAAATAATTGTTTATATGATGATTTTACTTATATTGATACAGACGGAAATAGTAAAACATGTAAAAATTTAGAAATTTTTGCAAACATGAATAAAAATAGTTTGAAATATTTATATTTAAAAGGAAACTCTGGAATAATAGATTGGACACCTGTTTCAGAAATAAAGAATTGGACAGGACATTCTGGATGGTAAAAATGAGTCTGAGTTGAATGGTAGTAAAATAGATAAAAACTTTTAGTAACTTAATTGTAATAAAAAATATATATTTTTGTAATAAAATAGTGATTTATTACCAAAAGTATGATATAATACCAACTATGAAAAAGAGAAAGTATTATTTTGAATAAGGAAGAGGTTGAAATATGGACAATTATTCAGACAATAAACAAAAAAATATAAGATTAAAAGTAGTTGGTGTTGGTGGTGCAGGAAATAATGCAGTAAATAGAATGGTAGAAGATAAAATAAATAATGTAGAATTTATTGCAATAAATACTGAAAGTAAAATGTTACAATTATCTAAAGCTGATAGAACAATTCAAATCGGTAAAGAAACAACCAAAGGTTTAAGTACTGGCGGAAATATAGAAATTGGTGAAAAGGCAGCAAAAGAAAATGCAGAAGAAATTAGAAGAGCTTTAGAAGGAGCAGATATGTTATTTATCACTGCTGGAATGGGTGGTGGTACTGGAACAGGTGCAGCACCAGTAGTTGCAGAAATCGCTAAAAGTCTTGGAATTCTTACAATTGGAATTGTAACCAAACCTTTTATTTTTGAAGGTATCAGAAGAATGAATCAAGCCAAAAAAGGTATTGAACTTATAAAAAAATATGTTGATGCTTTAATTGTAATTTCAAATGATCAACTATTGAAAACAATAGATAAAAAAAGCACAATGATAGAAGCTTTTAGAGTGGCAGATAGCACTTTAAAACAAGGTATTTTAGGAATAACAAATTTACTTAATTCAACAGGTCTTGTAAATGTTGATTTTAATGATGTAAAAGCAGTTATGAAAAATACTGGAATGGCACATTTAGGAATGTGTGAAGCAACAGGAGATGGAGCAATTGTTGAAGCAGTTAAAGGTGCTGCATTAAATTCTCTTTCTGAAACAAAGATTGATGGTGCAAAAGGTGTAATTATAAATATTGCAGGTAGTGAGGAATTGTCTTTAGTAGATATAAATGCTGCAATAACAGATATTCAAGATGTAATAGATGAAAATGCAAATGTTATATTTGGTACATTGATAGATGAGAATTTAAAAGATAAAATTGTTGCTACAATCATTGCAACAGGTGTTGAAGAAAAATACTAAAATGAAGATATATCAAAATAAGAGGTCTTAAAATATTATAATAAATATATTTAAGACCTCTTAATATTATATTTTATTCAAATATAAGTATTTTGTGTAATACACTATTTAGTTAATTTTTTCATTTTTACAGAGATATAAATTGATTCAACTAAGTTTATTATTTCGGCGATAAGTAAAGTAATTCCACAAATCATTGAAAGAACTTCAGTTGCTACAAAAGGATGTGAAATTATAAATATTCCAAATATAATGCTTAAAATTGAAACCAATACCATAATTTTCCAACTGTCAACAATATCTTTTAAATTAAGTGACATTTGAATTTTTACGATACTTTCAAAAATTATCCAAATCCCAATTAACAAATAGATTATAGAAATTACCCATTGTGGATTTAGTATAAAAATAAATCCAAGCACTATTTCTGCTATTCCTTCTAATAATTCAAAACTAAAAGCTTTAAATTCAGCTGGTTCGTTGAAATAAGATACAATGTGCCAGATACCATCAACAATGACAATAACTCCTAATATAATCATTATAGTATTTAGTAATTTTATAGGATTTAAAATTAAAACAATTGCTAGTGCTATTAGTAATGCAGAGATTATAATAGAACGAATTGTATATTTTTTGAAAATTTCTTCCATATAAATACCTCCTTTGTCAAGCATTATATCATATTAATGGAAAAAAGCAACTTAAAATAGAATTATAAATGTTGAAAAAAGGAACAATATGTAATAATATAAAAGAAATAGTTAAGTTTTATTGGTATATAGGTTACCAGATAATAGAATAACCTAAATAAAGTAAAGGAATTGAATTTATGAAACCTGATAGATTAAAAATTGGAGATAAGATTGGTGTTATTGCTCCATCTGCTCCAGTAATTGGAGACAATATAGAGGAAATCGAAAGAGCAAAAGCAATAATAGAAAATAAAGGATATGAAGTAGTTTTTTCTAAGAATTTATTTTTAAATACCAATGGATATAGTGCAACTGCAAAAGAAAAAGCAGATGACTTAAATAATATGTTTAAAAATAAAGAGATTAAAATGATATGGTGTGCAAAAGGTGGAGAAAATTCTAACTCTATGTTTGAATATATAGATTTTGATGTAATAAAAAGTAATCCAAAAATCATTTGTGGATATAGTGATATAACTTCAATAACAAATATCATAACAGAGCAAACAGGATTAATCACATTTAGTGGAACAAATTTTAAAACGATTGCAACAGATGAAACAGAATTTAGTTTAAATGATGCTCTAGATAGATTTTCAAATTGTAATATGAAATTAGGTGAAGAAAGTGATTATAAAATAATTCAAGATGGAAAAGCAGTTCAAGGAAAATTAGTTGGTGGAAACTTAAGTTTAATAAAAAACTTAACTTGCGGAAAATATAGAATTGATTTTAAAGACAAAATATTATTTTTAGAAGAACTTGGATTTGAAACGCCACCAGCGCTTGCAAGTAATTTTTTATATTTTATGAAACAAAATGGTGTGTTTAGTCAGATAAAAGGTTTATGGATAGGAAATTATACTCATGAAAGCAATATTTCATTAGAAAAGATTATATTAGATGTAATAGGAAATGAATTTAATATACCAATAATAAAATCAAATAATTTTGGACATATTGAAAAGAAAATAACAATTCCAATAGGAGCTAAAATTATCTTAGATACAGAAAATAACGAGAAAATAAGATTATTAGAGTCTGTTGTAAAATAATAGAATTTACCAGAATTTTAAGCTATTTTTAATTTTTATTTGATATATTTATCTACAAAGTTTTAGAGAAAGGAACATAAAATGAAAATATTGATTGTTGAAGATGATAAGGTTCTTGCTAAAACAATTGAGCAATGTATATCTCCAAAGTATGATTCAGATATTGCATATGATGGTGAAGAAGGTGTCATGTATGCAAAACAAGGAATTTATGATTTGATTTTATTGGATTTAATGCTTCCGATTATGAATGGATATGAAGTTTTACAAAATATAAGAGCTTCTAAAAACTTTACACCAGTGCTGATATTAACTGCAAAAGATGGATTGGAAGATAAATTAAAAGGATTTGATAATGGTGCAGATGACTACATAACTAAGCCTTTTGAAAGAAAAGAATTATTAGCAAGAATAGAAGCAATATTAAGAAGAACAAATGGAAATTATACAGAAACTAATACTATATCATTTAAAGATTTAGTTTTGGACTTAAATAATAGAGAAGTGAAAGTAAATGGTCAAGAAGTAATATTACAGGGAAAACAATTTGATGTATTAGAATATTTAATAACATCAAAAAATACCATTATAACTAAAGATCAAATATTTGATAAAATTTGGGGCTTTAATAGTGAAACTAGTACAAATGTTATAGAAGTTTATGCTAGTGGTTTACGAAAAGAATTAAAAAAGATTGGATATGATAAATATTTAAAAACAATAAGAGGTGTGGGATATATTTGGAATGATAAGGAAATTTAGTCAAATATATTTTAGAAAGGGAATGTTAAAATGAGTGAACAGGAACAATTTCGAAAACAAATAATAAAACATACTTTTTATAATATAATAGCATTTGCAATTATATTTTCTGTTTTTGGAATACTTGTATTTTGCTTAGTAAGAAATATTACATATTCTTCTGTTGATATAACTTTAAAAGAATGTGCTTCAATGTATCAAGAATTTGAAAGTAATGTAAAAGATTTTTCAAATTATTTTTTAGAAAAAGGTTTTAAATATAGTGAATTTGAAAATTCCATAAATACTATGAGAGACTATATTTTGGCAAGAAAGGTATCAAATCCAAAAGTAATTGTAATTGTTAGAGATAATAATTTTGATGTTTTAAATGAAGATGATTTAGGCAGAAACTACAATCAATATTTAGCCAAATTAGAATTTAATGATAGGCTATTAAATAAGATTTATGAAGTTGGTATTAACAATACATATAATTATAGAGCTATAAATTTGAAATTATATTCTGATGAACCGGAAAATGTAAGATATATACAATTACTTATAAATGTTGATAGTGAAAATGAACTTATATCACATTATTTAGATATTATTTTAATTACAATATTAACAGGTATTACTATGTCAATGATTGCAAGTTATATTTTATCTAAGAAAACGCTAGTGCCAATAGCAGAAACTTTAAAAAAGCAAATGGAGTTTGTCCAAAATGCTTCTCATGAACTTAGAACACCACTTACTATTATACAAGCAAAACAAGAACTATTATTACAAGAACCAGATGCAAAAATAATTGATAAATCTGAAGATATTATGCTTACTTTAAATGAAACAAAAAGATTAACTAAACTTACGAAAGATTTAATGACTCTAGCTAGAGCAGATGAAAAGAATATAGAATTGAAAAAAGAAAAAACAGATTTAGATGAACTAATAGATGGAATGGCTAAACCATATATAGAA
Source organism: uncultured Clostridia bacterium (assembly GCA_934141445.1). GTDB lineage: Bacteria > Bacillota > Clostridia > TANB77 > CAG-508 > Scatovivens. The sequence goes on from CAKPCF010000016.1 coordinate 7,621, forward strand.
ATGGCAGAAATTCAAAATAAAAAATTAAGTTTGAATTTACAATATAATGAGGAAGTTTCAATAGATACTAATAAATTTTATCAAGTAATGGTAATTTTATTAGATAATGCTATAAAATATACAGAAGATGGAGATTCAATTGAAATAGCAACATATAGTAAAGATGGTAAATGTGTTATAGAAGTGAAAGATACAGGAATTGGTATTAGTGAAGAGGCTATTAAACATATATTTGATAGATTTTACAGGGAAGATAAAGCAAGAAATAGAGAAACAGGAGGAAGTGGATTAGGTCTTTCTATTGCAGATGTTATTATAAAAGCACATAATGGAACAATAAAGGCATCACATAATAAACCAAAAGGAACAGTATTTACCATTCGTCTGCAAAAATAATTTTATTATTGTTCAGAAATATTACAAATTTGTAACATATATTGTTAAAAATATATAGTTTTGTTATAATAAAAGAACAAAATAACAGAAGAGGAAAAAGTATGAATTTACTAATTATAATAAGTATAGTTTTACTAATGTCTTTTTCATTTATATTGTATCAGTACTCTATTGGAAAGTATAATTCTTTAGGTAGTGAATTTGAAGAGAATAATATTAGAAATTATGAAAAAGATTATCCGAATAAAAATGGTGAAGATTTAAAAATTGAAATTGAAAAAATTGCAGATAGATTGATTAGTAATCAAGAGAGTAATAGATATACTAATCAACTTAAAGAGAAAGTCCAGAAAGATGAAAGAATAAATCCATTTAGAAATCAAATTGTTGATGATGTTAAAATTTTAAAGTATAGCAATAATAAATTGAAAGCTAAAGTAGAGTATTCTTTAAAAGATGAAAAATATAGTTTGATTTTTGACATGATAATTGTAAATAGTGGAAGAACATTTTTGAAAAAATACAATTTAATGAAACAAAAAATGAAAATGGAATATTATATGTAAAAATAAAAGAAATATTTAATATTTTTAGCAAACTAACACATAGAGTGCTAAAAATAATTGAAAAAGGTCTAAAAATAGGAAAAACATTCGAATTTGAAATTTGAATGTTTTTTATTTTTGTAGTATATTCTATATATTATAAAGGTAAAATAATACATGAAAGAATGGAGTTGATATATATGTTGTGTGAATATTGTGGAAAAAGAGAAGCAACAGTTCAATATATTCAAATAATAAATGGAAATAGACAAGAACTACATTTATGCTCAAAATGTGGAAATGAGCTTGGTGTAGATGATTTTAATATGCCAATAGATTTATCAAATTTTATTGGAGAAATATTTGGTGATTATAATATTCCAATGCTAAATACTGAAAAGAAATTAGTTTGTGAAAATTGCAAAACTAGTTTTGATGAATTTTTAAATACTGGAAGAATTGGATGTGCAAATTGTTACAAAACTTTTGAAAAGAAGTTAATTCCAATATTAAAAAGGCTACAGGGAGGAACAGAATATCTAGGTCATTCTAATAGAGATACTACAATTGGAAAAATAAATGAAAAAGAAGAAAATGTTGCAGAGAATAAAATAAAAAAATTAGAAGAAAAACTTAAAATTTGCATAAAAGAAGAAAATTATGAAGAAGCAGCTAAAATTAGAGATGAGATTAAATCATTAAAAGAAAATAAATCTACTGAAGAAGGGAGCGATAAATAATGAATTGGTATTGCGAACCTGGAAAAGAAAATGATGTTGTTTTATCTACCAAAATAGCAATAAATCGAAATTTTGCTGATGAGCCATTTCTAGAGAAAGCTAGTGAAAAAGCTTTGATAGATGTACAAAATAGAGCTAAAAAATTATTTACATTATTTAATTACGGATTGAAATTTTTTAAACTAAAGGATATGGATATTTTAACTAAGCAAAGTTTAGTTGAAAAAAATTTAGTAAATCAGAATTTTATAAGTGACAATAGTGATGTAGAAGCAATTTGTATCAATGATGAAGAAAATATATGTGTTAAAATAAATGAAAAAGACCATATAGAAATACAAATATTTAGCAGTGGATTAGAATTGGATAATTGTTTTAATCTTATTAAAGAAATAGATAATAAAATAAATACAGAGGAAAAAATTGCATTTGACAAAAAATTCGGATATTTAACAAGTGATTTAATAAATGTTGGTACAGGAATGAAAGCATCTGTTTTAGTACATTTACCAGGGCTAAAAAAGACTGGAAATTTACAAAAAATTTTAGATATAGTAGAAAAATTTGGTATGAACATAAGAAACGAATATGGAGAATATAACAAACAAAATACAGATGTTTATCAAATTTCAAATAGACAAACTTTAGGAATTTCAGAAGAAGATACAATCGAAAATTTAAAAATGATTACAGAGAAAATAGTGGAACAAGAAAGAATTGCAAGAAAGTTTTTAGCACAAAATAGTAAAGTATTGGAAGATACAATTTATAGAAGTTTTGGTATTTTACTATATGCAAAAAGAATTAGTTTGGAAGAAGCAAATAGATTGATTTCCGAGGTTAAACTTGGTGTTGATTTAGGAATATTTCAAGAATTGACAGATATAAAAATTAAAAAAATGTTATTTTATGTAAAACCAGCCAATTTACAAAAAGTTTTATGTAAAACATTTACAAAAGATGAAATACAAGAAGAAAGGGCAAAAATTATACAAAATATAATTAAAGAAAATTAAAACTCAAAGTAGAAAGGAGAAAATGCTTATGACATATAAATTCACTAAAAGTGGAGAAAAAGTTTTAGAAATCGCAAATGAGTTAGCAATAGAATTAGGACATAATTATATAGGAACAGAACATATATTGTATGGTTTATCTTGTGAAGAGAGTGGTTTAGCAAGTAAAGTACTAGAAAAACAAGATGTAACACCAGAAAGAGTAATAGAAAAAATTGAAGACTTAATTGGAGTAAATACTTCAGGACAGAATATAGTTTTAGGTTTTACACCAAGGTCAAAAAAGATAATTGAAAATGCATATTTAGAAGCTAAAAGATTAGGTTCAGATTATATAGGAACAGAGCATTTATTGATAGGTATTATGAAAGAAGGAGATAGTGTAGCTGTAAGAATTCTAATGGATTTAAATGTTAAATCTGATGAACTTTATTCTGATATTGAAGAGGTTTTAAATGATTTTGATGTTTGTACTAGAGATGATAAAGATAATAAACAAGAAAAAAGTAGTTTTAATTCAACTCAAACTTTAAATCAATATGGCACTGATTTAACAAAACAAGCAATGGAAGGAATGTTAGACCCAGTAATAGGAAGAAAAATTGAAACAGAAAGAGTAATAGAAGTTTTATCAAGAAGAACAAAAAATAATCCTTGTTTAATTGGTGAACCTGGTGTTGGTAAAACAGCTGTAATAGAAGGATTAGCACAAAAAATAGTTAGTGGTTCAGTTCCTGAAACTTTAAAAAATAAAAGAGTTGTAACACTAGATATAAGTTCTATGGTTGCTGGTTCAAAATATAGAGGAGATTTTGAAGAAAGAATAAAAAAGTGTTTGAATGAAGTAAAAAAAGCTAAAGATATAATTCTATTTATTGATGAAATTCATACTATAGTTGGTGCTGGTGCAGCAGAGGGTGCTATAGATGCAGCTAATATTTTAAAACCATTATTAGCAAGAGGTGAAATTCAAGTTGTTGGAGCTACTACTTTAAATGAATACAGAAAATATATAGAAAAAGACTCTGCACTAGAAAGAAGATTTCAACCTATAATTGTAAATGAACCATCTTTAGAAGATTGTAAAAAGATTTTAAAAGGACTAAGAGATAAATACGAAGCACATCATAATGTAAAAATCACAGATGAAGCAATTGATAGTGCTGTTGAATTATCAAGTAGATATATAAATGATAGATTTTTACCAGATAAAGCGATAGATTTAATAGATGAAGCATCTGCAAAAGCAAGATTAGAAACTTATATAGAGCCAGATGGAATAAAAAAATTAGAAGAAAAATTACAAAAAACAAGTATGGAAAAAGAAGAAGCAATAAATGTTCAAGACTTTGAAAAGGCAGCAAAATTAAGAGATGAAGAAAAATCTTTAAAAGAAAAATTAGAAAAAGAAAACTCTGATTGGAAAGAAAAAAATAATAAAAATATTGTAAATATAGGTAAAGAGGAAATAGCAAAAATAGTTTCAAGATGGACAGGAATAGATACAAGCAAGATAACTGAAACAGAAACTGAAAAATTAAAAAATTTAGAACAAGAATTGCATAAGAGAGTAATTGGACAAGATGAAGCTGTAAGTGCAGTTGCAAAAGCTATAAGAAGAAGTAGAGTTGGATTAAAAGATCCAAACAGACCAATTGGCTCATTCTTATTTTTAGGTCCAACAGGTGTAGGAAAAACAGAATTAACTAAGGCATTAGCAGAGTGTTTATTTGGTGATGAAAATGCACTTATTCGTATAGATATGTCTGAGTTTATGGAAGGACATTCTGTATCAAAATTGATTGGTTCACCTCCAGGATATGTTGGATATGATGAGGCTGGTGGATTAACAGAAAAAGTTCGTAGAAAACCATATTCAGTAGTTTTATTTGATGAGATTGAAAAAGCACATCCAGATGTAATGAATTTATTATTGCAAATACTAGATGATGGTAGATTAACAGATAATCAAGGAAGAACAATAAATTTTAAAAATACTGTAATTATTATGACGTCAAATGTTGGAGCAAGATTGATTACTGATAAGAAAACTTTAGGATTTTCAGGAGTATTAAGTAAAACTGATGAAAAGTTAAAAGAAGAAAATGACAATATGAAAAAAGATGTTATGCAAGAAGTAAAAAGAGAATTTAAACCTGAATTTTTAAATCGTATTGATGAAGTAATCGTATTTCATAAATTGTCAAAAGAAGATGTAGAAAAGATTATTGACAATATGTTAAAGACAGTTCAAGAGCGTATGTTAAATCAAAATATTAAATTTGAAGTTGATGAAAAAGCAAAAGAATTGATAGCAAAAGAAGGAACAGACTTGAACTATGGTGCAAGACCTTTGAAAAGGGCAATTCAAAATTTAATAGAAGATAAAATAGCAGAAGGTATTTTAAACAATGAAATTAAATCAAAAAAGAAAGTTTTATTATCAGCAAAAGATGATAATATTATAATTTGTTAAAACTTAATTATAGTAAGAAAGGGAAAAAGATTTATAGATTTGAATAAAAGCTATAAATCTTTTAATTTTTATATGAAAAGATTATTTTCGATTATAGGTATAATTTTATTATTGTTTTTAATTTTGGTTAATGTAAGCAAAACATATTTTGAATTCACACAAGAAATTGAATCAACTAGCCAAAGTACAAAAGTACCAAGAAATTACAATGTAAAAGATAGTGAATTACAAGAAGAAATTTACGCAATTATTACAGATAAAATATCTGAAATATTAGATTCTTCAGAGAAAGATAAAAGAAAAATAAAAGATGAAATTGCTAATAATTTTTTATATGGTACTATTTATGGCAAAGATTATGTGAGAATAGATTATGATATAAAATATGTATCAGATGAAATTCTATCATTCATACTAATAAAAGAAGAAGGAATAAATTCTACAGATTCTGAACTTCATACATTTAATTATAATGTAAAAGAAAAAAGAAAAATTACATTAGAAGAAATGCTTGGGAGCGAATATAAAAATATAATAAATGAAAAAATATATTCTGATATAGAAAATAGAGAAAAAGAAAATGAAAACATAAAGTTCTTTCATAAAGATGATATGCTTGGTGTAGGAGAAAACAATTATTTCAATGGAATTTCAGAAAATGAAAATTTTTATATAAATGAATTTGAAAATGTTGTAATAATCTTTGAGAAATATAGTATTGCTCCAGGTTATATTGGAAGACCAGAATTTGAAATTGTTGTTGATAAATGAGAAATTCTTAATTATTAGGGAAAACTCTTTTAATAAATATCTATTTGGTATATAATAATTTAACATGGTAGTAAAAGTAATATAGGAGATAGATTAAATATGGAAAAAAATAGCAGTATTGGTTTAAAAATTTTAATAGCACTAATTATCATTATTTTATCTGTTATGGTTGGAGTTGTTGTATATTATCTTACAAGAGAACCAGTTATTACTATAAATGGAGATAGTAATGTTGAAATTGAATATGGAAATACTTATCAAGAATTGGGAGCAATAGCTACAAAAAATAATAGAGATGTTACATCACTTGTTGAAATCAAGAGTAATGTAGATATATCGAAATTGGGAGTTTATGAAGTTGAGTATTTAATAAAAGATAAAGTATATGCTACTAGAAAAGTTTTAGTTGTTGATGATACTCCACCAACAATTGAACTTGTAGGAGCTACTAATATTAGTGTAATGCTAAATAAACAATATGAGGAACCTGGATATACTGCAACAGATAACTATGATGGAGATATTACTAAAAATGTAGAAATTAGAAGAGAAAATTTAGCGGAACATAAATATAAACTAATTTATTCTGTTAAAGATTCTTCTGGCAATAGTGCAACTGCAGAGAGAACGGTTATAGAAAATATTGAAGAAAATAAAAATGTTATATATTTAACTTTTGATGATGGTCCAAGTACAGATATTACTCCTGGAATATTAGATATTCTTAAAGAGGAAAATGTGAAAGCAACCTTTTTTGTATTAGATTATAGTGTAGGAAGTAAAAGAGAAGAATTAGTTAAAAGGGAAATAGAAGAGGGACATGCTATAGGACTTCATGGAGTATCTCATAAATATAAAGAAATATATAAATCATTAGAAGATGGAATAAGTAATTTTACAAATTTGAATCAAAAAATAAAAGAAACAACTGGTGTTGATACTAAAATCATGAGATTTCCAGGTGGAAGTTCAAATACAGTAAGTAGATTTAATAAAGGAATAATGACAGCTCTTTCTTCTGCAATGTTAGAAAGAGGATATAAATATTATGATTGGAATGTAGCTTCAGGAGATTCTGGAGATGTAAAAACAAAAGAAGCTGTTTATGAGAATGTAACAAAAGGATTCAAAAAGGACAGAATAAATATGGTTTTAATGCATGACTTTGGAGGAAACAAAAAAACACTAGAAGCATTAAGAGATATAATTCGTTTTGGCAAAGAAAATGGATATACTTTTGAAAAAATTACAGAAGATACACCAATGATAACTCAAAAAATTGCAAATTAAATTTATAACTTAAAAAATCATACAATAAAGGAGAGTAATTAAGGTACTGAAGTACGAAAATACTCTCCTTTAAAATTTTTAATATGATTGTATTTATAAATTTCTTTTAATTATTTTGATCATTGCAACTATTGCAATTTCCATAATTCATTGTATTTGTGAAATTATTATTTCCCATACCAGTATACCATCTTTTTTCTGCTAATTTATCTTGAACTCCGTTTAAAGCTTCACCAAATCTTTGAAAATGCACGACTTCTCTTTCTCTTAAAAATCTCAATACGTCAAGAACATCTGGGTCATCTTTGCAAAGATTTATTAACTTTTCATAGGTTGCTCTAGCTTTTTGTTCAGCTGCTAAATCTTCTGTTAGGTCAGCAACAGGGTCACCTTTTACTGCTATACTTGCTGCAGTCCAAGGAAAACCGGCGGCAGCTTGTGGATATACACCAAAGCCATGGTCAGTGTAGTATGCACCTAATCCCATCTCTTGCATTTGTTGAGGAGAACAGCCCTTAGTAAGTTGGTGAACTAAAGTTCCTACCATTTCGAGATGCCCAAGTTCTTCAGTGCCGACATCATTTAGTATAGCTTTTGCTTTTTGATCTGGCATACCAAATCTTTGTGAAAGATATCTTAATGAAGCACCAAGTTCACCATCAGGACCACCATATTGAGATATTATTATTTGCGCAAGTTTTGGGTTTGGTGTTCTTATATTTATTGGATATTGTAAATGTTTGTTATAAGTCCACATAATTAACTCCTTTCCCAAGGCCAAGGTAAGTCTATCCAACGCCATTTATTACAAGGACATTCAATAGAAAGAGGCCCATATTTTCTTTGATATTCGTCACTTACGGTTCTAAGCTCGTTACTATATTGATTATGAATTCTAATAGCTCTTCTATCGTTTGGATGAGTGTCTAAATAAAGAGCTAAATCATTTACTGAAAATTTCAATTCTCTAATCTGCATAAGCATTTGCTGCTGATTTGAATTATTGCAACCACAATTACAACCCATTATTTCTACACCCACTTTCTATAATATTTGATTCCAAGTATTCGTTTTCGATTACGGAATCATTTGGAGAATAAGGACTAACTAATTCTGGAAAAATAGTACCATTATTTAATCCGCAATTTTGGTTAAAAATATTTCCCATTTTTTGATTAGGCACATATGCGTGACCGTACATTGGGTTTTGCGTAAACACCTCTTCAGTTGAATTAGAGAATCCACATTCGCACTCGTCAAATTCTGAGCCACAAGAGTTGTTAGAATATCTGGGAAATAAATTATTTGTATTATATAAATTGCAACCACAACCTGATGAAGAATTATAATAATTATTGTTTGTGTTGCTATTTCTATTGTTACAACATCTTCTCATTTGAAATAACCTCCTTTAATAGTTATAATAGATAATATGTAAAAGCAAATAATTTTGTTACTTTATTAAAATAATTATTGTAAAAAAAGTTTTTATATATTAAAATACTTTTATAAAATATAATAATGATATAAAAATTAGATATAATAAAAGTAAACAACGAACAAAAGAAAGATGGTGTAGTATGGAATTTTTGGCAGTAGTTTTTATACTAGCAACGGTAATTTTATTTTTAACTGTGTTGGCTGTATATCAAATAAAAATGGCTGGTATGAATGTAACTGATTTTTGGTCTTTTATAAAAGCAAATGAAACTTTAGATAAATTATATGCATTTAGTGTGAAGTGTGATAGATTAACTCCTCAGCAACAAATTATTTTTATGCAAGAAGCAGATAAAATATTTGAAGCTTTTGATAAAGTACCAGATGCATTATGGGAAGAAGAATATCAAAAATACATGAAGGTTTTAGATAAATATAAAGATATAAAAATGCTTCGTTGGGAATCAAAGTAATATTTCACAGAAAAAACATATATCTTTAAATATATTTATGATATAATTCTAGAAAATCAAAAGAAAAGTAACAAGGAGGATATATGGTAAAATTTAATTATGAAAATTCAAGTATAGAAGAAAAGGCTATGATGGAATATAGCCAAATGGTAACAAAAGTACATAAAGAGCTTCATAAAAAAGCTAATGATGAAAAGGAATTTTTAGGTTGGATAGAATTACCAACTAATTATGATAAAGAAGAGTTTGATAGAATAAAAAAAGCTGCTAAAAAAATCCAAAGAGATTCAGATATTTTAGTAGTAATAGGAATAGGTGGTTCTTATTTAGGTGCAAGAGCTGTAATTGATAGTTTAACACATACATTTTATAATGGAATGCCACATGAAAAAACACCTCAAATTGTATATGCTGGAAATAATTTAAGTCCTGTATATATGAATGATTTATTAGAATTTGTTGCTGGAAAAGATATTTCTGTAAATGTTATATCAAAATCAGGAACTACAACAGAACCAGCAATTGCATTTAGAATATTTAGAGAAGTTTTAGAAACTAAATATGGAGTTAAAGAGGCAAGAAAAAGAATATATGTAACAACAGATAAACAAAAAGGTGCTTTAAAAACACTAGCAAATGAAGAAAAATATGAAACATTTGTTATTCCAGATAATATTGGTGGTAGATTTTCAGTACTTACAGCAGTTGGACTTTTACCAATAGCTGCAGCAGGAATAGATATTGACAAATTGATGCAAGGTGCAAAAGAAGCACAAGAAAAATATTCTGATTCAAATTTAAAATATAATGATTGCTATAAATATGCAGTATTAAGAAATATGTTATATAATTCAGGAAAAAATATTGAAATATTAGCTAATTATGAACCAAAACTTCATTATTTTACTGAATGGTGGAAACAACTTTTTGGAGAAAGTGAAGGAAAAGATAAGAAAGGTATTTTCCCAGCTGGTGTTGATTTAACAACTGATTTACATTCAATGGGACAATATATTCAAGATGGTAGAAGAGAGTTAATTGAAACTGTGCTAAAAATAAATAAAAATTCTTCAGAAATTACAATACAACCAGATGACCAAAATTTAGATGGCTTAAATTATTTAGCTGGTAAGAGTTTAGGATATGTTAATAATAAGGCTATGGAAGGAACAATACAAGCTCATGTTACAGGAAATGTACCAAACTTCCAAGTTGAAATTGATAAATTAGATGAAGAAAATATTGGACAATTGATTTATTTCTTTGAAAAGGCAGTTGCAATGTCAGGAAATTTACTTGGAGTTAATCCATTTAACCAACCAGGTGTAGAAGAATATAAAAAGAATATGTTTCATTTATTAGAAAAACCTGGTTATTAAAATAAAGTTTATATTGAAAACAATGCGAAAATATATTTTAGTCTTTTAAGTTTTATATAAATTTAAAAGACATAAAAAATGACAACTTTTTAAGAGTTGTCATTTTTTTAGATGAAATTTATTTTTTATCAATTGATTCTGTTGTTTTCTTTTTAGTTTTTTTCTCTTTAGGTTCTTTGTTATTCTTTTCTGAAATTTCTTTAATTTCAGATTTATCTTTTTCTAAAGATTCTGTAATAGTTTTATGTATTTCATTAGATAATTCTTCAGTTTCTTTTTCATTTTGAGCTTCTACAGAAGGTACTATTTGTACATTATCTAATTTTTTTGAAATAACAGTTAATTTTCTAAGAACTGCTATTTTCCAATATCCATCTTGTACTTCTTTGCCAGTTCCAGCAGTTACAAGAAGTGAAATAGCAAAAAATAGTAATGTAGAAATTGTTATTATAATAGGTTTTAAATATTCATCAAATAAAAGAACATTAACAACCAATTCGCTAATTGCTAAACCTATAAATGCACCAATTATACTAAATACAATCATAAAGAATACTCGTTTTACTTTTAGCCAAAATATATAGTTTTTAAATGTGTTTTCGTCGTACATAAATTTCTCCTTATACAAATATTACTAACATAGTAATTATATTATTTAAAAAATATATAGTCAATATGTGCTAAAAATTTTATTAAATATTAAGAAATATTGTGTATTTTTAGCTGAAAATAAGCTTGTTTAAAATCTTCTGGCATTTGAGTAGTAAATTCTAAAAATTCATTTGTTATAGGATGATAAAATGAAATTTTGTAAGCGTGTAATGCTTGATGACTAATTAAAGTGCTAGGACTTCCATATAGAGTATCACCGATTAGAGGACAATTCATAAATTTTGAATGAACTCGAATTTGATGAGTTCTACCTGTTTCTAGGGTAAATTCAACTAGACTAGCATTTTTAAAAATTTCTATAGTTTTATAATGAGTTATTGCTTGTTCTTTATCTAATGTACTAGATAAATCAATAGTTCTTTCAATTATGCTATTATCTTTTCGTGTGATTGGTGCTTTGATAGTACCATTTTCTGGAATAAAAACTCCAGAAACAAGAGCAAGATAATTTTTACAAAATTTTTTGTCTTTCATTTGTTTAATAAGACATTCTTGAATATACGGATGCTTTGCAAAAATGACAATACCAGATGTATCTTTATCAAGTCTATTTACAGGTCTAATCTTTATTGATAGTTTTTTATTATCAAAGTAATATTTTACACCATTTGAAAGACTATCGAAGAAATGATTTGCTGAAGGGTGAATTGGTAAACCAGCAGGTTTATTTAATATTAGTAAGTATTCATCTTCATATATAATATCTAAATTCATCTGAGTAGGTTGAATGTTATCAGCTGTTTCAATAAAATCCATATTAACTAATACTACATCATTAAAAGTCAATGGTGCTGAAATATAAACATTGGAATCATTTAAGAATATTCTTTTTTCTTTTTTTAATTTTATTATCATTCTTTCTGAAAGTTTAAATTCAACTTTTAATAATTCTTTTATATTAGAATATTTATTAGAATTTACTATATATTTAAAATTCATAATGCTCCTTTCAAAATTAACAAAAAAATTATAACATAGAAGTTCTATATTTTCAATTTATACATATATATTGAATAAAGAGAAAATAGAAAAGGAAGGTGTATGTAATGGATGAAGTTTTAGAGTATTTTCCGGAAAAACTTGAAATGCAACTTTATGATGAAATAAAAGACAAGCTAGACAGTTTAGAGGAAATTAGACTTAGAGTTGAACGACCAATAGTTTTAAAATTTAGAGATACAGATAAGGTTATCAAATATAATGTGACAACAGAAGATATTTTATCTACTTTGCAAATTTTATGTGAAAATTCTATATATAGTTATCAAAATCAAATTGCAGAAGGTTTTATAACTGTAAAAGGAGGTCATAGAATAGGTATTTCGGGCTCTTGTGCTATAGAAAATGGAAAAGTAATAAATATAAGGTATATATATAGTTTGAATTTTAGAATAGCGAGACAAGTAATAGGTAGTAGCAATTTAGTTTTGAAACATATATTAAATTTAGAAAATAATAGCATATATAATACTTTAATTATCTCTGCACCTGGAACGGGGAAAACAACTATTTTAAGAGATATAATAAGACAATTATCGACAGGAATAAAAGAAATAAAGTTTTTAGCAATAAACGTTGGTGTTGTTGATGAACGTGGAGAAATTGCTGCAATGTATAAAGGTATTCCTCAAAATGACATTGGAATAAAGACAGATATTATAGAAAATGTTTCAAAAAGTATAGGGATAAAAATGTTAATAAGGTCAATGGCTCCTAAAGTTATAGTTGCTGATGAAATTGGAAAACGAGAAGATATTGAAGCTATACATTATGCAGTATGCTCTGGATGTAGAGGAATTTTTACAGCTCATGGTTCAAACTTTGCAGATGTTTCACTAAATCCAGTAATTCATAGCTTAATTGAAACACATACAATAGAAAGACTAATTTTTTTAGATGAAAAGGAGAAGGGCAAGGTCAGAGAACTGTATGCACTGAATAAGAAAAATGGTGAATATGAGAAAGCTGGAGAAAAATAATGATATATATAAAAATCTTTTTAACTATGGGAATAATCTTTATTTGTTTTATGCTAGGAAATAGAAAAGCAAATAGTTTTAAGGAAAGAGTAATTGAACTTAAAAATATTAAAGATGCTATGCAAATTTTTACTAATAAAATAACATATACTTATGCACCTATAATGGAGATTTTTGAAGAGATAAGTAATGTAGTTTATCAAGGTAAAGATAATATCTTTGCAGATACAAATAAAATAATGAAGGAAAATCGACAAAATACAATATCTAATAGTTTTTATGAAGCAATTGATAATAATAAAAATGCTTTGATTGAAGAAGATAAAGAAATTATTAAGATGCTTGGTAGAGAACTTGGAAAAACAGATAAAGATGGCCAAGTTTCAGAAATACAAGTAATAAGTAATTTTTTAGAAACGCAAATATTGAGAGCAGAAGAGGAAAAATCAAAGAATGTAAAATTATATAAAACTTTAGGAACAATAATAGGCTGTGGAATTGGTATTATACTTTTTTAAAATAAACATGAGTGAGGATAAAAGAGTGGATATAAATTTGTTATTTAAAATTGCTGGTATAGGAATTTTGGTTGCAGTACTTTACCAAGTATTAAGTAAGGCGGGAAGAGATGACCAAGCAATGATGGTTTCTTTGGCTGGTATGATTATAGTTCTTACAATGGTTATAAATGAGATTAGTGATTTGTTTGCAACTGTTAGAACTGTATTTAATTTATAATAAAGAGAGTAAAGAATATGAATATTATTAAAATAATAGGCATTGGATTTCTTACACTTATAATTACTATTTTATTAAAAGAAGTAAAAAAAGATTTTAGTATTTATGCAATTATATTAGGGACAAGTATTATTTTATATATGTCATTTGATACTTTAAAATCGATAATTGATTTTATTGAAAATGTAACTAAGAATGTAGACACTACATATATAAAAGTTCTATTAAAGATGACTGGTATAGCAATTCTAACAGAGTATGCAGTAAGTTTATGTAAGGACTCAAATGAAAGTGCTATTGCAAGTAAAATTGATTTTGGTGGAAAAATTGCTTTAATTTCTATTTCAATTCCAGTAATAAGTTCTACTTTGGAAGCATTAACGAAATTTTTGTAATAATAAAATATGAGAAAGGACTTTTATGAAAAAAATTTTGATATTTTTTATAATAATTATTTTACATACAAGTTGTGTACTAGCAACAGATGAAGTTTTATCAAATGAATCAGATGAAAGTGCAGTACAAAAAGCTAAAGAAGAAATAATGAATGCAACACAAAAAACTTTTAAAATATCAGAATTTTTGAATGCAACACAAAAATATACAGGCCAACTTTTTGAAGATTTAGAAATACAAGATATATTTAAAGAAGCTATAGATGGAAAAATTACAATTCAAATGTTTAAAAAATCTTTTTTTAAATTATTAGGAAAAGATTTTCTAGAAAGTATAAAACTTATGGTAAATATTTTACTAATAATAGTAGTACATAGTATATTAAAATCTATTGTTGAAAATTTAGGAAATGATTCTAGTGCACAAATTGCATATTTTGTACAATATTTGATTATAGTTACTTTGGTAATAAAGAGTTTTACAAGTGTTCTTTTTATTACTAAAGAGGCTATTGAAAATTTGAGTAATTTTATGAATTTACTAATACCTCTTTTAACAACTTTAATGCTAACAACTGGTTGTATTAGTATATCAAATATTGTTCAGCCAATTTTAATTTTTTTAAGTAGTGCACTAGGAAATTTTTTTAATAACTTTTTGATACCAATTTTGCTAATTTCGATAACTTTATCAGTTATTTCAAATATTTCAAGCAAAGTACAATTAAATAAGCTGGCAAAATTTTTTAAATCTTCAATTGTATGGATTTTAGGAATAGTACTTACAGTTTTTACAGGACTATTATCTGTTGAGGGAACATTGGGAAGTTCTGTTGATGGACTTACTTCAAAAACAACAAAGGCAATTGTTAGCAATTTTATTCCAGTAGTTGGAAAAGTACTGGGAGATGCAACAGAAACAATAATTGGATGTAGTAATATATTGAAAAATGCTGTTGGAGTAATTGGCTTGCTTGTGATTGTTGGGATTGTAATAGTACCACTTATTAAAGTTTTAACTCTGTGGTTTGCATTTAACTTAACATCAGCTGTTTGTGCTATTGTTGCAGATGAGAAAATTGTTAAACTAACAGAGCAGATAGCAGATAGCTATAAAATCCTTTTAGCTATTTTATTTGCTACTTCTGCGATGTTTTTTATAGCAATAACATTGGTTTTAAAAATGACAAATAATGTTGCCATGTGATAATTAAGTAGATAAGGGGTGTAGATTTGAAAGAATGGTGTGAGAATATATTGGTAATTGTTATGATTACAACTATTATAGAGATGTTGCTTCCAGCTGGAAAAATGCAAAAGTATGTAAGAGTTGTTATTGGAGTATATTTAATTTTTTCAATATTACAACCTATTTTGAATTTTGATTATAATTCAGTAAATCTTGAAAGCTCAATAAGTAATTCTTATGGTTCTGATTTAACTAATGAAATATATGAAAATTATTCACAAGAATTATATCTGAATAGAATTATAGAAAATTTAGATATGGAGGAAAATAAATGAAAGAGAATTTGGAAAAGATGTTTAAAAATAAAAAAACAGAAAATTTAATATTTTTTTTAATTGTATTGATTGTAACTTTGATAGTAATAAATCAAATATTAAAAGATGATAAGAATAGTGTAGTACAAAATGCGGTAAATACAGCAGTACTTGCGAGTAGTGATAGTTATGAAGAAACAGAGAATTTGAGTGAAAAATTGGAAAATATTTTAAAGAAAATAAGAGGTGTTGGGAATGTTAGTGTACTTATAACATATTCTGAAAGTGAGGTGACAAAAGTGCCGATGTATAATGAGAATAATACAGTAAGTAGTACAGAAGAAGTTGATAAATCTGGTGGTACAAAGAAATCCGAATCTGAAACAAATCAAAAAGAAGTAGTGATGGGTTCAGACCAAAATCCCATTATACAAACAATTGAAAAACCTAAAATTGAAGGTGCAATAATAACAGCTGAAGGAGTTTCTAATATTGATGTTAAGAGTAATATTATTTCTGCAGTTGAAGCAGCAACTGGTTTGCCAACTCATAAAATACAGGTATTTGAAATGGCAAAATAAAATCAATTATGTGTGATGTAGTTTTATATTAGAGAATATTGCTATAAAATCATAAATTTATGGAAGGTGGATTTTATGGGATTAAAAAATATTAAAGTTGAAAATTATTCAAGTAGAGAATACGAGATAGGAAGTGAAAAGTCTTTGGTAAAAACCAAAGATAAAAAATTAAATTTTGATAAAATAAAAGGATATGCAAAAGAAATTGGATTACTAGCTTTGGCATTTTCTTTGATAGGGATAGGATACTCTAATTATAGATTAGAAGAAACACAAACAGTCGCTTCTACAAGAAATGAACTTGTAGATAGTCAGAATAATGCAATTGCTAAATATCAAAATGAAGAAAACTTGGGAGATGCAAAGCTGGTAAGTAGTGAAGCTGTTGTAGAAAATGATGTTTCTTCAAATGATTATACAAATAATGTTTCTGATAAGAATGAACAAGACTATTTTACTAAGACTAAATTAGAAAGAGATACAATGTACTCTCAAACATTAGAAACATATCAAAAGATGATTGATAATAATCAGTTATCAAATGAACAAAAAGCAATTGCAATACAGGAAGTCTCTAAGATTACAAATGAAAAAAATGCAATTCAAATTTCAGAAAATTTAATAAAAAATAAAGGATATGAAAATGTTGTGATTTTAATAAATGGAGATAATATAAATGTTGTGGTAAAAGCAAAAAAGCTTGATACTGAAGATATTGCTAAAATTCAAAATATAGTTACGAGAGAGCTTAATGTCGAGTTAAATAAAATAAATATATCTTCTAAATAAAAAATCCACTTCTAAAAATTGAAGTGGAAAATTTTATTATTATTTTATAAAATTCTAATTAAAAATAATTCTTATTTTGATATTTCAGATGTGTCCAAATTTTCTAAAGCAAATTTTACTGCTGAAATCACTAGTCCATTAAGACTAAATTCTCTCTTTGTTTTTCCTTTATTGGCAGTTTCAACAATTTCTTCAAGCTGTTCATATAATTCATCTGGAAAACGAATTGTTAAAGGTCTGTTTGAATTTTTTGATTTTGTAATTTTAAATTTCTCCATATCAATGCTCCATTCTTTAAAATTTCTATTATATTTCTACCATAAAAGTGAATAGAAATATATAATCAAATAGTGAACCTAAAGAGAAAAATGTAGAAAAAAGTAGAATTTTGCGGAAATATGTACAAAAAATGTACAAAAAATCGAACCAAATATTGAACCTGAACAAAATTTAATGTATAATATAATTGTATTAAGCAATAATACAATTCAAAAGAAAGAAGGGGAGAAAAATTAAAGAGGCAGAAGATAAGAAACTTAACTTTATGTTTGATATGACACAAGATACTAAAAGCGAATATGAGAAATTGATGAAAATAAGAGATGCTGGAATTTTGAGAAATGAATGTTTTGAAAAATGGAATAAATATGAATTATTACAGTTAATTAGATTATATTATCAATATTTTAATGAACATAAAAATGCAGATACGATTTTTGATATAAATGAATATGTTGTATCTGGTCAATATGAAAAAGATAGAAGTTAAAAAAGAGTGGTAACAAAAGTAATGAACCAAATCATTAGACAAGTGTTTAATGGTTTGGTTTTTTTATTGAATAGAAAAGCTTTGCTAAATAATGTACAGAAACTATAAGTAAAACTAATATCTGACATAAAAACTAATAATTTTACAATATTAAATAATCAAAGTATAATGATTATGTAACCTAAGGAGGGGAATTATGGAAAAATTAAAAGATGAAATTAGTTCAGCTGTTGAAGATGAAAGAGTTTTATTAGAAAAGTTACAAGAAGTCAGATTAAAAAAAGCAAAAGAAAAAATAAAATTATTAGAAGAAACAAAAGATAGAAAATATTATTTAGATGAAGATGAAGGTGAATGGAAGGCACTTTGTAAATCTATTATGCAAGATGAAAATTTGAATGGTGTAATAGCTTGGGATGAATACATATGGTGGTATTCTGAATTATCTGAATATAAAACATATTATATAAAATTAAGTAATCAAATATTAAGAATAATGGAACCTAAAAAAAATAAGAAATTTTCATTTGAAAGCTTCCCAACTGATGAAAAAAAAGATAAAGATGTAGAAATAGAGTTAAATAGAATAAAAGAACACATTTCTGCTGAAGATGTAGACAATGGTCTTTGGGGATACAAAAGAATATTAGGAACAAAAGAAAGTTTTGAAAAAGGATTTTTAGTAGGAGAGGTTGAAAAGAAAATGGATAGAAAAGAAGAAATTAAAAATAGTTTTAGATTTGGATTTTTTAGTGAAGAAGCAATGGATTTATTAACAAGTAGTATAAGTTCAATTGAAAATGCTATAGGAAATGTTATTCCAACTAAATTTTTTGTAGAGGGAGTTGATGGTCCTTTATATGATATAGTAACTGATAATTCTATAGTAGATTATGGATATTATGATTTTGATGAAAGTACAATTTTTTTGGGAAGGTTTGCAAACACAGCTGATGAAAAAAATAGAGCTGTTACCAAAGGTATATTGCAATGTGTTTCTAACCGTGTAGATGCTAGCGGATTTGAAGCAGGTATGACAGAATATTTAGTAGAAAAAATAACCAAACAAAAGGATTATCATCCATGCAAGAATATAGTTGAAGTTTTATTAAATCATATTCCTGAAAATGAGGCAATTATAGAATATTTTACTAATAGAGATTTTGAATGTTTGATGCTTAAATATGGTTTCAATGGTAGAAAAATTATGCAAGGACTTGATTTGTTAGCAATAGCTATGGATAAAGACAATGCAGGAAACATTGTTATGGGAAAAAATATCATAGTAACAGAACTAGTGAGAGGATGCTTAAAAGATGTAAAAAGTCCAGCCGACTTGGAAGCTTTAATGCAAGATGTTTTTAAGGTAGAGCATCAAATTGCAAATGGAGATAGAGTTGAAGCTCTTAATAAATTGACTGAAAATGCAAAAAAAATGGGAATATATAAAGAAGATGCACAACCTATAGTTTTAAAAGAATTAACAGGTACTGAAAATGATTCTACATATATGCATTTAATATATCAAAAAGTATCTGAGTTATTGAAAGATTCAGGAAATTTGAAAGAATTTGAACAATTGTCTCCTGAAACAAAAGAAAGAATACAAAAACAAAGAATTGCTGAACATAGTAAACAAAAAGATGAAGCTGTATATGGTGACTAAAAATAATTGAAAACAATTTAATATATGATTT
Source organism: uncultured Clostridia bacterium (assembly GCA_934141445.1). GTDB lineage: Bacteria > Bacillota > Clostridia > TANB77 > CAG-508 > Scatovivens. The sequence goes on from CAKPCF010000016.1 coordinate 27,270, forward strand.
AAAATCTATAATTGCATAGTTTTGTAATTATAGATTTTTTACATTTATATTACAAAATAATATAATAATAGAATTAAAAAAATTTTAATGATAGACTATAAATAGGAATTTTATAAAGAGAGGTATACTAATGTTTAGTCAGATAGAAAAAAATCTTAGTCCTGCTGAAAATATAGAATTTATTAGATCTAATTATTTTAGCAAAGAAACTTATGAACTTATGTTAATAAATTTAAAATCTATTGAAGTTAGTGATAGAAGAGAAGAAGAGAAAGACCAAAAAAACGATAGATTAAATGTTATTTTGAATAACTTATTATCATATGCACAAAAGGGAATAACACATTTTGAACTTATGAAATTATATAATGTAGATTATAGAAAAACAGTTCAAGATAAGAAAGATAGTATAAAAGCTAGTTTAAAAACAAATAAAAAAGCAAATTCTAAAGGGTCAGCAGAAATAAATAGTGAGATGTTGTTAGAAGTGTCTGATAGGAATAGAGGAATGCCTGAAAATAGTTTACCATCTAGTAAAAAAGTTGAGTCTCTAGTAGCAAATGAACGAGAAAATGAATTAGACACAAGCTATTTTTCTGGAAGAATTGATTCTTTATTAAGAGTGGCTTTTTGGGCTAATAAAGCAGAAAAGTTAAGATATGATAACTACTTTGGAAAAAATGGTTTAAATAGTAAAACTAATAATTTTAAAGCTTCTAAGGAAGATGAGACTATTGCGATATTATATAAGAAGCTACTATATGATATAAAACATGAATGTGTTAGACAACTAATAATAGCACTTATAACAGATGAAAAAGCAACTGTTAATGGAAATTGGGGAATTGATGCAGATGAGAATGGAAAACGTATTTTTAGATATATGTCTGACCAAGAAAGAATGGTATATTCATTTCATATTCCAGACCATATATATGCGAAAATGTTTTCAAAAGAAATTAGAAGTAAAATAGATTCTGGTGAATATTCAATACATAGAATTTCAAATCACGATATAATAGAATATATGACAAATGATACTTTAAGTAACAAGCAATTAGTAGAATTGACTGGTGTAAATGTTTCAAAAAAAGAAATTGTTAATGCAGCTTTAGATAGAGCAAAGGAAAACTATCAGACTAACCAAACTCAACAATTAAATAGATTAGTTGTTGGTCTTGTATCTAATCCAAATACAATGCAAAATAGAAATTGGGGGATTGATAAAGATAATGATGGACAATATGTTTTTAGATATGCATCAGAAAAAGAAAAAAGTGTTTATCGTATTAACATACCAGAAGATGTAAAAGAAGGATTATCAACTGATATAAAGCAAAAAATTGAAGCAGGTAAATATTCTTTAAGAAACAGTAAATTTTTGTCACAACAAATAATATTAAATCCATACTCTAAAGTGGATAGTGAGTTAACTCAAAATGCATTAGAACAAGAAAGAAATAATGCAGTAAAGTTAGCATTAAGTACATATATTACCAATAGACCAGATCGTTATGTTATAATGATGACACAAAAAATGCGTAATGAATTAAATAGTGAACAACCAGAAGAATATATACATTCAGATACTACAGCTGAAGCAGAAGATGTAAGAAATTTACGTAATAAAGTGATTGAAGCTATAATTAAAAATAATGGTGTGATTGTTACACAATATGGTGAAAATTTAGACTTACATGGAACTGTTGCAACATTACAAAATTATTTTGATAATGATTTTGAAAATGACAAGACATATAAAGGTATAAGACCAAAAGCAGGAGAAAAAATAAAAATAGTAAGAAAACCAATTTCTGCTGGTAATACTATACTAGGTGAATATTTAGTTATAGATAATGGAAAATTAGTTGGTTTTAAAGATAATTCTACAGGTAAAACAGTTGAAATAAATGCTAATTTAAATAGAGGTGAGAGATCTTCAGTTTCTGTATTAGCATCATTAGGCTTTAAGGTTCCATATATGATAACAGAATATGCTGATGCGATTGTTAGTGGTAAGAGAAGTGATAATTCTAATGAGAAAAGTGCAGATGAAATCGATAGAGCACTTGATCCTTTTGATGGTTGTACTTTGGCAAGAGAAGTTCCAACAGAAAGACTTTTTGAATATGCAGAAGCAACAGATGAAAAAACAGGAAAATATTTGATGGAGAGTAGCTTATCTTTTGAGCAATTAGAACAATTTGGCTTGACAGAAGTAGCTTTAAAAAGAGAAAGAGATATAGGATTAGCTTTACAAGTACTTTCTGAACATTCATTCATAACCAAGGACAAAGATAATATTGATAGAAGAGTTGCTGTAATACCGCAAATGCTTTATAATGGATCGTTTGTAGCTTATACTTTAGGATATGATTGCTATGTTTCAACAAGTGCTAGAGAAAGTGCTGAAGGTCGCGATGAAAGTAAATCAACTTTTGGAATAACTTTAAATCCAGCTTCTAAAAGTAGTAATGGCAAAATGCTACAGATACCAGAGGAAAGTATAAATAGTTTGTATAGTGACCTACCTATTTTAAATGATGAAGGAAATGGTAGAGTAACTAAAGGAAAAATATTTGTAAATCCATTACGTACGATGGCAATTTTAGGTGGAAAAAAGAATCAGTCATTATATGTAAATATGCCTAATGAACAACTATATACAACCATTGCATCTCATTTACAACCAGATAGGATGCAAAAGCAAAAAGTGGAAAAAGAAACTGAAAGATGGTGTGACAATATAGTTAGAGCAAGAGAAAAGCAATTAGCTGAAAATCAAAAAAATATAGTAGAGTTACAAAAAGAAAATCAAAGTCATAATTCGAAGGAAAATAACCAAGAAAAAAAGGGTGAAAATAGATAAGGCGGTGAAATTTGCAAATGAATGATAAATCTTTAGTAGAGTATAAAGATAGTTTTTTTCGTAAAATAATAAATGCTTTTAAAAAATATTTTTTTAAAACTAAAAAAGAAAAATATGCTAATGAAATACAGATTAAAGAAATAAAACAACAAAGTAAAAGTGAATTAGAATGGTTAGAATTAAAAAGAAAATTATATAATCGTGAAATAAATTTGGAAGACTTAACTTTGGAAGAGAAGTTTAAAATAAAAGATATGTATAGAGATGAAATTTTAGCACAAAATGCACTAATTAAACAATTGAAAAAAGCATAAAAAAACATCCAGTATAAGAAGCAACATACAAAATGTATGAATTTGCTTAATACTGGATATTTTGTTTAAAATTATTTAAATACTATAAATCACAATATAAAACATTGGTATCACCAGCTTGTTTTTCGGAAAATACAAATACGGTTTTTAAAGGTAAATGTTATAATCCTCATTAGGAATGTTTGAATGATGTAGCAAAAGTTGATTCATCTCGGAACCTAGTTCTGTATACTGATAAGCTATTTTAGAAAGAAAAGTATATAGTTCTGTACTAATCTCAATGTCCTTTCCATATTTTTCATGAAGTTCATTGATAATGGCGTTTAAAGCCTCTGGTATGGAATTCTTTAAAGAAAATTCCGGCACATATTCAATTGTTTGTTCTCCTTTATCATCTTTTTTGGTTAGCTTAAAACTATCATTTTTCATAGAACGAAAATATTCATCAGCAATACTGGAACTGATAGTTAATATTGTACTCATAAAAACTCCTTTTCTTTGTGATTGTGACCTTTAATGTTAATTTATTATAATATGATTATACAATTATGTAAAGTAATTTATTCTTATGGATACTATAAGTTTTTATGATAATTGAATTTAAAGTAATCTTTTAACTTAACAATTTATTGAATAAATTAAAAATAAATGTTATTATATATATTATAATGGCAAAGGAGAAAAAATATGAATGTAAATTTGGAATTATATAAAGTTTTTTGTGAAGTAGCTAAACATAAGAATATATCTAAAACGGCGGAAAACATGTATTTATCTCAATCAGCAGTAACACAGTCAATACAAAAATTAGAACAAATTTTGGGTGCTAAATTATTTTTCAGGAATAAAAATGGGGTTGAGTTAACAGAAGAGGGAAAGAATTTATTTGAATATGTATCAAATAGTATTGAAACAGTAAATAATGCTGAAAATATATTTTCACAATATGTGAATTTACAAAATGGTAAAATTAGAATTGGTGGCGGAAAAATTTTAGTAGAAAAATATATTTTATCAGCAGTGATTGAATTTATAAAAAAATATCCAAATATAAAAATTGAAATTGGTAGATGTTCTACGCAAGATGCTATGAAAAAACTTGCAAATGGTGAATTAGATATAGCAGTACTTAATTTGTCTGATATTCCAAATGAATATAGTAATATTCAAATAAAGCAGTTAAAGAGCAATCCAAGATATTGTTTTTATGCAACAAAAGATTATGTTGAAAAAAATAATATAAAAAATATAACTGATTTGAATGAAAAAGGTATAATAATTCCCAAATCATTAACATTAAAACAGCATTTTAATGAATTTTGTGAAGAAAATGGTATTGATATAAAAATAAATTATGAAATTGAAGAATCTGATATTATGGATAGACTAGTCTTAAGTGGCTGTGGTGTTGGATTTTCAAATATTGAATATAAAGATGAGATTTTTAAAAATGAAGAAATAGTTATTTTAAAGGAAATAAAATTAGGAAGAGATAATAAAAGTATAGCAACATTAAAGGATAATTTTTGTAGTAAAGCAACTTTGGAGCTTGTTAAATTTATAATGGAAATGAATATATAAAGCACTTTTATATTATATAGCAAATCCCCGGTCAGGGGTTGAACCTTGACCGGGGATTTGTGGTCCTAATAAAGGTATCAGAACCTAGCCATTAGATGGCATACAAAAGGTGACAGTAATCGTTTTTGGCCTTATCGGCGCCGGAAAGCATGAACTCATCATACTCATCGTCAGTCATGGCCATCAGAACTTCCTCGAAAGAGTAGATACTCTTGGGAGAAAAAGCTCCTGTCAGACCATGGTTGGTGTCGTGGATACGAACACCAATCTGCGTGAATTGGCAACTGAATTGCCATAAGAACTTCAGGAGTTCATCGCTGAACTCTGCGTTCTTGCCGTACTCATCACAGATGCTGTCGATGAGTGCCAGGGTTGCTTGGGCTTGAGATGCGTAAACTTTTATCCGTTTAGGGATAAGGAATGTGGTTTCCACTCCGTCTACGATCATCTTGAACCGATCCTCATACGGATGTTCCTTGATGATGTCTTGGGCTTCTTCATGGGCAATGCTGAGTTTTTTCATAGTTGTTCTCCCTTTTTCTAGGTGAAATATCGTACACAAATATTATAACATAATTTAAAAATTATGTAAAGTACTTTGACAATAAATACATAAATTTCAAGGAGGTAAGATTATTTGACAGTTTACATAAAATATGGTATAATAAGGAAGTATTAAACAATATAGAATGGTGCATAAATGATTTATAAATAAAATAATAATCATAGAAAATGAAGGAGAGAAATTTAATATGAAAGATGTTATACTTGAAAATTTTAGACCAGATGTATATTCTACTTTAAGTAATGAAGAAAAAAAAGAAGTGATTTTACAAACAATAAAATCTATTCAAGAAGAAAACGATTTAAGTGAAATAGATATAGAGTTTAGTGATGGCTTGTTTGGATTTGATTTTAGTAAAAGAAAAGCAATAATTGATTTATCATGTAGTGATTCTTATGCAGAGCTTACAGGAATAATTCATGAATTAAGACATCAATGGCAAAGTGAAAAAAAAGGTTTAGTACCAGTAAATGGTTCAGGTCGTGATTATATTTTATCATCTCATGAATCAGATGCACATGAGTATGCAATTAAAGAAATGGAAAAATACCAAGATTTTTTTAATGATGATAGATTTGATATGTATTTATTAAAACTTAAAGGCGATTATTTTAAAAAGAAAAATTCAGCAAGATATGCATACGAGAGAAGTGGATATTCAGATATAGAAGAGATTTCAAGAAGAATGAGTTTATATAAAGAACAAGCGGCAATTTTTAGTGATGAAGAAATAAGGGAAAATGGTGAAGCGAAAATAATGCCTTTTGAATCAGATAATGGAATTATTGGAATGTTTAAATTAAATGCAAGTAATCAAAATATTTTTCTTGGAATTCCTGGAATATCAGGAACTTTAAAAGGAACAGATCTTTATATTATGGGATTTAGTGTAGGTAAGGAAATAACAACGGATAATTTTATAAAGGTTTTACAATTGTATATGGATTGTTTACATGAATTTAAAGACATAGGAATAAATGTACATTGTGATTCAATTCATTTTCCACCTGCAATTGTGGGTGGAGGTGGACTTCCTAAAAATATGTATGAAGCATTTTTAGGAAGTTTGCACTGTGGAGAAGATAGAACTATTTCTGTTGAAAATATAAATTTAGGAAAATTTGATGGAAATTTTGTGTTGAAAAATACAATTGGTATGATGCCAGATGGGTTAGAATTGGAGTTTGGTATTGACTATAATAAAAAATATACAAAAGAACAAATAGCAATTTTTACGAAAGCAGTAGAATGGGAAATTGATTTGGAAGAATTAACCATTAATCGTGAAGAAAATGGAGAAGATGAAATGAGTATGAATAATGGATTTTACTCATCATACCAATATAAAAAGGAATATTCACCAAGAAAATTGGCTTTGATTTTAGCTGGTCAAAAAAGAGGGCTTAATACTTTTTATTATGATAGTTTAAATGAAGAACAAATAGAGCAGTTAATGATATTACAATTGGAAGGATTTAATAAAGAAGATTGGATCAGTCTAGTACAAGATGGAGCTGATTTTGAAAAATGTAGACAAAGATTAGAACAAGGAAAAAATGGTATAACAATTATACAAGGAATAAGCTTAGATGCTGATTGCAATATAAGTAATTCAGATAGTCCAGAAATATTTAGTGCAAGTGACATATCAAGTGCATTGCAAACTACGGCAAGAGATGGCGTTGCTAGTAAAGTACAGTCTGATTTAGTAAATTTTGCACAAAATACAAACCAAAAAGAAGAAGTACCTAAAAAAGAATAAAGAAGGTGAGAACTTGGTAACACAGGAATATAGTGAAGCAATATCTGAAACCTTAGAAATTCTAAGTCACACTAAGAAAAGTGATGTTGATAAAATACCTAAAAAATTTATGAAATTCTTAAAAGAAAATGCATCAACAACATATAAAAACAAGTTTGATGGTATTAAAAGAATTCAAGATATGAAGTTAAATGAAAAAACAATTGGAATTTTATCTATTATAAATAAACGTTATTGGTGTGATGAAGAACAAAGAAAAGAATTTGAAAAAAATTTAAAAGATAATGAATTTAAATATCAACAGGATTTAAGAAAAAAATATAATCCAGATAGTATTTTTAAAAATGAAAATCCAATGAAAAGTGACTTAAAAGTTATAATAGCTGATGATAAGGATGAAAAAATTACCAAAAATTTATTTAATAGTATTAAAAATAGATTATCAAAATTAAGTAAAATATTCTTATAATAAAGAGTTAGTGTAAAATAATTTCGGGATTATAAAATAAAAAATAAGATACCATCAAATTAGTGTTAAAATAAATTTGTAA